>JAZJZU010000025.1:5298-15328 GCA_040389605.1 Gemmatimonadota bacterium | reverse complement strand
GCGATGTAATTCCCGTCGTCCTGCAGGTCCGTGATCCCGGCCGTGATGGGTGTCTCGGGAGCCCTGTCGAGCATCCCCGATGGCAGCATCGTGCTGCTCGATGGCCAGTCGGGCACCGTCGTCGTCGATCCGACTCCTGACGAACTCGAGTCGGCGGCGGTGCAGAATTCACGGCGGCACAAGCTCGAGATGCAGCTCGAGGGCATCGCGGGCGAGCCGGCCGTCACACCCGACGGCAGCCGGATGATGCTTCAGGGGAACGTCGATCTTCCCGAGGAAATCGAGACGGCTCTCAGGCACGGGGCGGAAGGTGTCGGCCTGCTGCGGACGGAGTTCCTGGTGACCGGCCGGGCGAACTTGCCGACCGAGGATGAGCAGACCGAATACTACCGCCGGGTCGCACGAGCCTTCGCAGGGCATCCTGTGGTGATCCGGACGTTCGATCTGGGGGGCGACAAGTTTCCGGCGGCCTTCGAGGCCCCGCACGAAGCCAATCCCTTCCTCGGCTGGCGTTCCATTCGAGTCTGCCTCGACGAGCCGGCCATCTTCCGGCCGCAGCTGCGTGCCATCCTTCGAGCGGCGGCCGACCGCCCGCTGTCGATCATGCTGCCGATGCTCATCTCCCTCGAGGAGCTGGCAGAGTGCCGCGCGTTGCTGGCCGATGAGAGCGAGCAACTGCAGCGTGCCGGGATTCCGGCCGCGCTCGATCTCCCCGTGGGCGTGATGATCGAGACCCCCGCCGCGGTCCAGATGGCCGGGGAACTGGCGGCCCGGTCGGCCTTCCTGAGCATTGGCAGCAACGACCTGACCCAGTACACGCTGGCCGTGGATCGCGGCAACGCCCGGCTCGCACGCCGGTTCGAGCCGCTGCACCCGGCGGTGGTGCGACAATTGCACACCGTAAGTACCGCTGCAAAGCGGGCCGGCATTCCCGCCTCGGTATGTGGCGAGATGGCGTCCGAGCCATTCAGCGCAGTCCTGCTGCTCGGACTCGGATTCGACCGCCTCAGCATCGGACCGCCAGCGATCCCCCTCATCAAGTGGGTGATTCGCCACGTGCCGGTGACGGCGGCACGGGACGCCGCATCGAGTGCGCTCGCGGCCACGTCGGCCGGAGAGGTCAAGGCGATCCTCCGCGAGACGCTTGGCGGCTATCTCGACCTTCGTCTCGTCGAGCCTGCTGGCGCGTTGCAGCGCTCCTCGGTGGCCGCTAGCTTGCCTCGGTTCACCTGACTTGATCACTTCACGCGCGAGTGAGGATGTCACTGGCTAATCGACACGTATTCACCTCGGAATCGGTGACCGAAGGCCATCCCGACAAGGTGGCCGACCAGATCTCCGACGCCGTGCTGGACGCTATTCTCGCGCGCGATGCCAAGGCGCGCGTCGCCTGCGAGACGATGGTGACCACCGGAATGGCCGTGATCGCGGGTGAAATCACGACCAGTGCCTATGTGCACATCCCCGACATCGTGCGCGCGACGATCGAGCGCATTGGCTACACGCACGCATCGTTCGGTTTCGACTATCGCACCTGTGCGGTTCTCACTTCCATCGACCGGCAGTCACCCGACATCGCTCGCGGTGTCGACGGTTCATCCGACGACGAACAGGGTGCGGGCGACCAGGGGATGATGTTCGGCTATGCCAGCGACGAGACCGACGCCCTGATGCCGCTGCCGATGGTGCTCTCGCACCGGCTCGCGCAGCGGCTTGCCGATGTGCGTCGCGGCGGCGGTCAGGTCCCCCATCACGCCTGGTTGCGACCCGACGGCAAGACGCAGGTTTCCGTGGAATACGAGGGCGACCGCCCCGTGGCCGTGCGCACGGTCGTGCTGTCGACGCAGCACGATGACACGGTGGGCGGCAAGACGCTCGCCCATCGCACCATTGAAGGCGCGATGACGTCCGACGTGATCCTGCCGGTGCTTGCGGAGTTCGGATTCGACGGCAAGAAGACCAAGGTCCACGTCAATCCCACGGGCCGGTTCGTCATCGGCGGGCCGCAGGGTGACGCCGGCCTCACGGGCCGCAAGATCATTGTCGATACCTACGGCGGGATGGCCCGCCACGGGGGCGGCGCGTTCAGCGGCAAGGATCCCACAAAGGTGGACCGATCTGCCGCCTATGCCGTGCGACACGTGGCCAAGAACATCGTAGCGGCAAAGCTCGCGCGCCGGTGCGAGGTGCAGGTGGCCTACGCCATCGGCGTGGCCCGGCCGGTGTCGGTCTATATCAACACATTCGGCACAGGGCAGGTCAGTGATGCGGCGCTCGAACGGGCCGTGCGCGAGGTCTTCGACCTCCGTCCGGCACGCCTGATCGCCGATCTCAAGCTGCGGCAGCCGATCTATTCGGCAACGGCGGCCTATGGCCATTTTGGCCGCGACTATGCCAAGGGGATGTACCACGAAGAGGGCCGTGCCCCCCAGCGTGTCGAGCGCTTTACCTGGGAACGCACTGATCGCGTCCGGGACCTGAAGACCGCCGCAAAGGCGTGAGGAAGAGATCATGACGAGTACCTCCATCGACGCCGGCTTCGACATCCGTGACATCGCGCTGGCCGACGAGGGCCGGCGCCGCACCGAATGGGCCGAGCGTTCGATGCCGGTGTTGCGGCAGATTCGCGCGCGCTTCGCGACCGAACGTCCGCTGGCGGGGCGCAGGCTGTCGTGCTGCCTGCACGTCACCACCGAAACCGCCAACCTGATGATCACGCTGCGGGCCGCAGGCGCCGAGATCGCACTGTGCGCCTCCAACCCGCTCTCCACACAGGATGAGGTCGCGGCGCACCTGGTGCGGGATCACGGCGTCCACGTCTACGCCATCAAGGGCGAAGCTCACGAGACCTACTACACCCATCTCGCGCAGGCGCTCGCGTTCGGTCCCGACCTGACGCAGGACGATGGGGCCGACCTCGTCGGGGCGCTGCATATGGTGGCGCTGGGGCGGCTCGATGACCTCGCCGGACCGATTCGCCAGATGGTCGAGGGGCTCACGCCGGAGGAGCGCACGGCGCTCGTCGCCCGCGTGAAGGGTTCCACCGAGGAAACCACCACCGGGGTCATCCGGCTCAAGGCGATGGCGACCGAAGGCATCCTGCAGTTCCCGATTCTTGCGGTCAACGACGCACGCACCAAGCATATGTTCGACAACCGCTATGGCACCGGACAGTCGACACTCGACGGGATCATTCGCGCCACGAATATGCTGCTGGCCGGCAGCACCGTCGTGACGGCGGGCTATGGCTGGTGCGGCCGCGGCTTCGCGATGCGGGCCCGCGGTGCCGGCGCGCGCGTCATCGTGACCGAGATCGATCCGGTGGCAGCGCTCGAGGCCAAGATGGACGGCTTCGAGGTGATGCCGATGGAGCAGGCCGCCCCGCAGGGCGACCTCTTCTGCACCCTGACCGGGAATATGCACGTGATCCGCGGGGAGCATTTCGCGCAGATGAAGGACGGCGCGATCGTCTGCAACTCCGGCCACTTCAACGTGGAGCTCGACCTCGAGTCGCTCGCGGGACTCGCCTCGGCCCGCCGACACGTGCGCGATTTCGTCGAGGAGTTCGAGGTCAAGGGCAAGCGCATTCTCGTGCTGGGTGAGGGACGGCTGATCAACCTCGCCGCGGCCGAGGGACATCCGGCCTCGGTGATGGATATGTCGTTCGCGAACCAGGCGCTCGCCGCAGAGTACCTGGTGAAGCAGGAGGGCAAGCTTGCCAGGCAGGTCCACAAGCTTCCGGTGGCCGTCGATGCCGAAATCGCGACCCTGAAGCTTGCGGCGATGGGTGCCAGCATTGATACGCTCACTCCCGAGCAGGTGACCTACCTCGCCAGCTGGGACGCCGGCACCTGACGTGTGGTGGGGTGGCGTCGTCGCGGTCCTGGCCCTGGCGACTCCCCAGTCGCAGGTCACGCTCGAGGGCCGCGTGGTCCGGGTGGCTGGTCGCGATACGGTAGCGGTAGCGGGCGTGCCGGTGATTCTCCATCGCGTCACGCCGGCCAAGCAAGGGCCGATTGACTCGATTCGAACCGGAAGCGATGGCCGCTTCCGGTTTCGTCTTGTTCGCGATAGTGGTGCGATCTATCTCACCAGCGCACGCTGGGCCGGGATCGAGTATTTCGCCGCGCCGGTGACATTTCAGGCCGCAGTCCCCGACACGGTCTCACTTGTCGTCGCAGATACGTCGTCGTCTGCACCGATCACGATCGCCGCTCGTCACATTGTCGTGAGTGCTCCCGCGAGCGACGGAACCCGCGCCGTGCTCGAGTTGCTGGTCATCGAAAATGCTGGCGAGTTGACACGAGTGGCCGGCCGCGGTACCAGCTGGAGTCTCCACCTGCCGCCCGATGCCGCCGGAGTGACACTCGGCGAAATGGACTTCGCGGCGGACGCCGTGGAGGTCCATCGTGACACCGTCCTGATTACGGCCGCGCTTCCGCCAGGGCAGCGCGAACTCACGCTGCAGTATCAACTCCCCGCTGGCCTGCGGGCCTGGACCATTCCGGTGGAGGATTCCATCGGGGCAATGAACGTGCTGCTGGAGGAATCGTCGGCCCGAGTGACCGGGCCGCTGGTGCCCGCCGATTCGCAAGTGGTCGAAGGTCGTCGCTATTTCCGCTGGCAGGGCAACGCGCCTCGAGGTGCACGAGTGCTCGTGACATTTGCCGAGAGCGGCACGCCCTCGTGGCTGCTTCCGTTGCTGGTGGCCTCGCTCGGGCTCGGACTCCTCGCCACCTTTGTCGTGGCACAACGCCGTCGGCCGGCGGCGGCCCCTCCACGATTCACGCCCGCCGCACAGCTCCCGCCTGACGTCGAGGGACTGCTCCGACGCATTGCCGAACTCGATCGTGTTCACGCGGGCGGCCCGGCGCACCACTTGCCCGAGGTGTGGCACGCCTACCTGCGCGAGCGCGCCGAATTGAAGCGTCAGCTCGAGGAGCACTTGCCGCTCTGAGCGCGACGCGATAGCTTCGCGGGACAACTGATGTGATGACCAGCGAACAGGGACGCTCGGAAGTCCGGTGCAAGACCGGTGCGGCCCCGCCACTGTAACGGGTGTAGTTCCTTCGTCATTCACTTTGCCACTGGGTCAGAACCCGGGAAGGCGAGTGACGAGCCCGAAGCCAGGAGACCTCTCCGTTCGCGCCACCAAGCAACCCTCGGGGGAGGGATCGGTGGCGTGGTCGCGAGAATCCCGGTTCCGCTTCGCCGTCCCTCGCGTCTCGCGCTCGCCCGTCCCGGCCCCAGATCGGAGACGGGCTTTTTCGTGAACATTGTGCCGGGCCTCACGCGTCGCGCCGCCACGCCACTGCTGCTCTTCGGAGCGGTGATGGCGCTGGCAGCAGGCGTGCTCTGGGGTCCGGTGCCGTATACGCCGTCGGAGGTGCTTGCCGCCCTCACGGGCGCCGATCATCCCGCGGCCACCATTGTGCGCCAACTGCGGCTGCCGCGCGTGCTGCTCGCGTTTGGCGTCGGCGGTTCACTCGCCGTGGCTGGTGCGGCACTGCAGGCGCTGGTGCGCAATCCGCTCGCCGAACCGTGGCTCCTCGGCGTGAGCGGCGGCGCGTCGCTCGGCGCCGTGCTGGCGGTCGTGATCGGCCTGCCGGCCGGCTGGAGCGTCACGGGCAGCGCCACCCTCGGCGCGCTCACCGCGGTCGCGCTGGTCTATCGCATCGGCGCCGTCGCCGGTCGGCGGATCGACGCGCGCGTGCTCCTGCTGGCAGGCGTGGTGGTCTCCTTCTTCGCCGGTGCGATCACGACCGCGCTGCTCGCAGTGACCGACCCGTTCACATTCCGCAGCGCGACCGTCTGGTTGTTCGGTGGCTTTGGTGGTGCCTCGTGGCAAGCGGTGCGGTACTTCGTTCTCGCGGCGATCCTGCCGCTGCTAGGGCTGTGGTGGCTCGCCCGCGCGCTCGACCTGCTCGCCCTGGGCGAGGAGACGGCCGCCACGCTGGGAATCGATGTTGATCGGACCCGGCGGCTCGTGATCGTCGCCACGGCGGTTCTCACGGCGGCGACAGTATCCGTGGCGGGAATGATCGGCTTCGTCGGCCTGGTGGTGCCGCACGCGCTGCGCTGGCTCGTTGGTCCGCTGCACCGCCGACTCCTTCCTGCGGTCTTCCTCGCGGGCGGGGCGTTCACGGTGCTCGCCGATGTCATTGCCCGGACCGTCCTTCGCCCCACGGAACTCCCCGTCGGGGTGATCACGGCGCTGGTGGGCGTGCCGCTCTTTGCGCTCCTGCTTCGGCGGAGCGCGACGTGACCCTCCGTGCGTCTGCCCTCAGGGTCCAGTATCCCGGCACCTCCACGCCGGCCCTCGCGACGGTTGACTTCCATCTCGCGCCGGGCGAGTTCGTGGCGATCGGCGGCCCCAACGGGAGCGGCAAGACGTCGATGCTTCGCGGCCTGCTCGGGCTCGCAGCGGGCACCACCGGACAGGTGACACTCGATGATATCCCGCTGTCGCAATGGAAACGACGCGATCTGGCCTCTGCGATCGGCGCCCTCCCGCAGCGAGAGGAACCGGCGTTCCCGATGCGCGTCCGGGAAGCTGTGCTGCTCGGTCGGTGGGCCCACCTCGGCCCCGTCGCGCCGGTGGGGCCGAGTGATGAAGCCGCGATCGCCGAGGCAATGGCGCGTTGTGATATCGGCGCACTCTCGGAGCGGGGAATCGACACTCTCTCGGGCGGCGAGTGGCAGCGCGTGCGCGTCGCGCGGGCCCTCGCCGCATCGCCACGGCTGTTGCTGCTCGACGAACCGACGGCGTCGCTCGACGTCGGACACGAAATGGCCCTGATGGAGCTGCTCCGTGGACTTGCGCGAGAAGGACTCGGCGTGCTCGTCATCACCCATCAACTCAATCTGGCCGCTCGGTTCGCCGACCGGATGCTGCTGCTCGACCACGGTGAAGTGGTGGCATCGGGCACACCGCACGCCGTATTGCAGGCATCGCTCCTCAGCCGGGTGTTCGAATGGCCCGTCGTGGTGTCCGACTCGCACGACGGAGCCCCCCAGGTGGTCCCGCTTCGGCGCCCTGACGCCGTTCAGTCTTCCAGAAATCTGCCGCCCTCAAACCCCCGGTCGTGATCGTGACTGTCTCATCTCCGCGTCGTGCCTTCTGCCTCACGCTCCTTGTCCTGGGCGTTGCCTCTCGCTTGTCCGCGCAGCACCCGGCCGATACCACGCGTCTCGGCGACCTGGTTGTGACCGCAACCCGCGCGCCCTCGCACGACACGGCGATCCCTGCCGCCACGACGGTGATTCGCGGTGATGAATTGCGTGCACGCGGAATCGGACTCGTGACCGATGCGCTGCGCGAGGTTCCCGGGATGATGCTGGTGCAGACCGGATCGTATGGCGCGGTCACGGCGCTCTTTCTGCGTGGCGGAGAGGGCGACTACGTCAAGGTGCTGCTGGATGGCGTGACGCTCAACCAGCCGGGCGGAGGATTCAACTTCGCCAACCTCACCACCGACAATCTCGACCGCATTGAAATCGTGCGCGGGCCGGCGTCCGTGCTGTACGGGGCCGATGCGATGAGTGGAGTGGTGCAACTCTTCACTCGCAACGGCTCGGGCCGTTTGCACGGTGATGCGACGGTCACTGCGGGAACGTTCGGCAACCGCGACGGCGAGCTGCACCTGGCGGGTGGGCAGGGGGCCCTCACGATTTCGACCTCGGCCTCGAGCTTCCGGAGCGATGGTCTCTACGACTTCAACAGCGACTACCGGAACCGGGTGGCATCCGTTCGCGTGGGGCTCGACGGTGGACAGGTCGGCAGCGCCGCGTTCACTCTTCGCGCGGGCAATGCGCTGGGCCACTATCCAACCGATGGCAACGGCCTGCCGGTCGATCACAACCAGTACACCGCCGATCGCACCACTGTGCTCGGCCTCGATCTCCAGCGCGCCGTCACGACGCAGCTTCGCCTGACGGCCCAGCTTGGCGCGTCACGGGTGTACAGCGACGCATTCAATCCGCCCGATGGACCCGCTGACACCGTCGGATTCGGCTTCGATGCCGACCGCACGGGCGGAACGCTGCGACGGAACATCGACCTTCGCGCCGACTGGACCGTGCGTCCGGATGCCCTGGTCTCTGTCGGATCCGGCATCGAACACGAAAGCGAAGACCAGCAGTCCCGCACTGTCTCGAACTTCGGGACGGGGCCGTTTACCCAGAGCGATGAGTTCACGGCGAACCGGAATACCCGGAACGTTTACGCTCAACTGCTCGCACGCCCGCTCGCGCCGCTCTCCCTGCAGGTCGGGGCACGGCTCGACGACAACTCCGCCTTCGGCACCTTCTCGACCTGGCGAGTCGGGGCCTCGTGGGAACTGGCGCACCACACCCGGGTGTACGGCGCCGCCGGGACCGCGTTCAAGGCTCCCACTTTCTCGGAGCTGTTCGCCGCCAGCGCGTTCGAGGTTGGCAATCGTGCACTGCGGCCCGAACGGAGTCGCAATCTGGAGATCGGAATCGAGCAGCAGGTGGCCGGTAGCCGGATGGTCCTGACGGCGACCCTGTTCTCGCAGCGATTCCGTGACCTGATCCAGTACGTCGGGGCAGCGCCGGGGGAGCCGACGTACAACAATCTGGGCGAGACGCGTGCGCACGGGTTGGAGGCTGGTGCATCCTGGAGACCGATCCCTTCCCTGGGGCTCAGGGCACACTGGAGCTGGCTCCGGACCGAGGTCACCGATACCGGCAGCGCATCATCCGTCGTCTTTGCCCAGGGGCAGCGACTGCTTCGGCGCCCGGCATCCAGCGGTGGCCTGACGGTGCTCCTGGGCCTCGGGTCGGCCACCGTCGGGGCAGGGGTCGGCTACGTCGGGGCGCGGGACGACGCCGACTTCCGGGATTTCCCAGCGGCCCGGACCACATTACCCTCCTACACACTGGTGGATCTCTCGCTCGACGCTCCCATCCGGCGCTCCCGGTCGGGCGTGCCCGGCATTGACCTGACGTTTCGGGCGGAGAACCTGCTGGACACCCGGTGGAGCCAGGCGGTCGGCTTCCCGGGTCGCGGACGCACCCTGATCGGGGGTGCCCGACTGCACTTCTGATTCTGGTGGAGGACCTCCGATGCGCCTCAACCCCGCGTGGCTGCTGTTGCTCAGCACGCTCGGCGCGTGTGCCCCGACGACCGGGCCCACGGCGTTGCCGGTTGAGGTGCTCGTGGTCCTCGATCGCGAAGAGCGATCGCTGCGCCTGATCGCAACCGACAGCACCAATGTGGTGCGCACCATCGACCTCGCCCCCACGATCGGGAGCGCGAAGCCGACCGTGATGGCAGTTCGAGGCACGCTCGCCGTGATCGGACTGGGCACCGCTGACGGCGGCGTCGTGGCCATCGATCTCGCCACGCGCCGTGCCCTGCGCCCGGTCATTCCGATCAAGGGCGAGGGCGAAATCTCCGGCATCGCCCTGTCCGAGAACGGGCAGGGCTTCACGGCCGTCCCGGCAACTCCCAACGGCGAGAACGTCACCTATTTCGATCCGCTGGTCGGTTCCTCGGTGAGTTCTCGCGTCGAAGGGGGTCCTCAGGGTTTCGGCGTGGCACGGGGCACGGTCTTCCTGGTGATGGGAAATCGGCAGCTCTGCTACCCCGCAGTACCCAGTTGCCTTGACTCTCCCAGCTGGCTCAAGCCGTTCCCGTTCAACACGACCGACTCGATCGCGCTCTTCGGACCCGGAAACGCCTCGGCGACCGCGCTGGGCTCCGATGGCCTGCTCTACGTGCTGAGCAGTGGCAACGGTGGCTTCGCCGAGTCGCGACTCTCGGCGGTCGACGTGGTCACGCGGAAGGAAGTCGCGTCGTTCGGCGGCTTCGGGCTCTCGGCTCAACTCCTCGCGTCCGACGGGGGCGACCACTTGCTGATCGCCGGACCACGCGAATTGATGGTCTTCAGCGTGCGCGATCGACGAGTGGAGAAGGGGGCCGGGGCTGGCATTCCGTTCGCCACTCCCCCGCGCGCGCTCGCGACCGACGCGTTCGGCCGTGCCTATCTCCCGGTCGGCGGGAGTT
>JAZJZU010000025.1:3827-5288 GCA_040389605.1 Gemmatimonadota bacterium | reverse complement strand
TTGCATCGTCGGTGGCACACCCGGCGCGGTGCGGGTGTTTGGAACCGACCTCGTCGAGCGCAATGCGATCCCGACGGGCGTGTGCCCCGTGGCTGCGGCCGTGACCGAGATTCCCGCCCAGTACTTCCAGCCCGACCCCTGATCGCGTGCCGGGCAGTGCGCACCTTACCCCGGCGCTCGTGCTGGGATCGCTGCGCTATGGCGAGACGTCTCGAATCGTTCGCCTCGCGACCCGGGACGGCGGGGTGCTCAGTGCCATCGCGAAGGGAGCGCTTCGGCCCCGGAGTCGGTTCGGTGCCGCACTGCAGTTGTTGAGCGAGGGGCAAGCGCACCTCCTCCCGTCGCGCTCGAGCGAGCTTCACACCCTCGTGGCATTCGATGTCGTCGACCTGCACACCGGGCTGGCCTCATCCCTCGATCGCTTCGCTGCCGCCAATGCGCTGGCCGAACTGGTCACGCACTTCGCACCGCCCGCGCCGAACCCGGCCCTCTTTGACCTGATCCACGACAGCATCGCCCTGCTCGAACTCGCGCCACCCGAAGCGATCAGCGTGGTGGGAATCCGGGCGATGTGGGCGGTCGTGACCGAACTGGGGCTCGGACCGATACTCTCCGAGTGTGCCCGCGATGCCCGCCCGCTCCCGAGTGGACAGGTGGCGTTCTCGCTCAGCGACGGGGGATTTCTTTGCGCCTCGTGTGCCGCGAGCGGGAAGTCCACTCGTCTTGGCAGTGAGGACCGGGAGGCCCTGGTCTCGCTGATCGAGCGGGACGGGGACCTTCCGGTCCTCTCACCGCCCCAGGCCGCGGCGCACCGCCGGCTCCTGGCCCGCTGGGTCCGGCAGCACCTGGGCGGCGATGGCAGCTTTCCCGCCCTGGATGGCTGGGAACGGGGAGGGCCGGGATCACGTTCTTCTTGACACAGCGGTCGGCGGCCCGGCAAGTTGCCGCCAGCCCACTCAGGGTGTCGCGCGTATTACAGCATTGGAGGTTCACCCGGAACCACGTCTCGTCAGTCAATCGAAGGAGAGTCCATGCGCCGGCTCGTCAGGCCGGTTCTGGGGCTGCTGCTCGTCGGGGTGTTGGCCACTACGGCCTCTGCCCAGCGGGTGCCGGAGATTGTGCCGGCAGCCGTGATCGGGGAGCCCCGCCCTAACCCGGTCCTCCCGGCGGCGCTCGTGCCATTCGTCATCCCCTCGGAGGTGTGTCGCAAGGACCACCAGCCCCTGGTTGCACTGAAGGTGTACAACGTACTCGCCCAACCGGTCGCGACCCTGCGGCTTCGGAGCCGGCGTGCCGAAGCAGTCGACTCGCTTCGGATGCGCTGTGGGGGGTACGTCGCGATCTGGGATGGTACCATCGGGGGTGGGGCGAAGGTTGCGCCGCCCGGGATCTACTATTTGCAACTTGCTGTCGACGATCGACCGTATACCAGAAAAATGGTCGTCACCCAGCCGTGGGGGG
>JAZJZU010000025.1:1501-3817 GCA_040389605.1 Gemmatimonadota bacterium | reverse complement strand
CGATATTATCCGGTGAACCCCGGAGGAACTGATGCTGCGACCCGAACGTCTGACACTGAAGGCCCAGGAAGCGGTTCGCGCCGCGCTCGAGCACGCCCGCGCCCGGGGCAATCCGGTCGTCAATGACGCCCACCTCCTTGCCGCCCTGCTGTCTCAGGAAGACGGAATCGTGGGTCCGCTGCTCCGGAAGGCCGGGGTCGTCGTCGCGAAGCTGAGTAACGTGACGGAGGCGGAAATCGCATCGTTCCCCTCGCAGCAGGGGAGCGACGCGACCCCGACACTCGATCGGACCGTGTCGAAGGTGTTCGATCGTGCCGAAAAGATCTCGAAGGAGCTGGACGACGCCTTCATCTCCACCGAGCACGTGTTGCTGGCGCTCGCGGAAGAGAAGGGAACCAGCGCGCGCCGGTTGCTCGAGGAACAGGGTCTCACCGCCGCGCAGCTGCGCGAGGCGCTGGCCGAAGTGCGCGGGTCGCACCGCGTCCAGGACCAGACACCCGAGGAGCAGTACCAGGCGCTCGACCGCTTCACGCGCAATCTCACCGATCAGGCACGCCAGGGAAAACTCGATCCCGTCATCGGCCGCGACGAGGAAGTGCGTCGCGTGATGCAGGTGCTGTCGCGTCGGACGAAGAACAATCCCGTCCTGATCGGTGAGCCGGGGGTCGGCAAGACCGCCATCGTCGAGGGGCTGGCTCAGCGCATTGTCAACGGCGACATCCCCGATTCGCTCAAGGGGAAGGAGATCGTCGCGCTCGACATCGGGCAACTGCTCGCGGGGGCCAAGTATCGCGGAGAGTTCGAGGAGCGCCTCAAGTCCGTCGTGAAGGAACTCACCGACGCCGAGGGACGGTATATCGTCTTCATCGACGAACTGCACACCCTCGTTGGGGCAGGGAAGGCCGAGGGAGCGGTCGATGCCTCGAACCTGCTGAAGCCGGCGCTCGCGAGAGGTGAGCTGCACGTGGTGGGTGCCACCACGCTCGATGAGTACCGGCAGAACATCGAAAAGGATGCCGCACTGGAGCGTCGCTTCCAGCCGGTCATCGTGGGTGAGCCGACCGTGGAGGACACGATCGCCATTCTCCGCGGCCTGAAGGAGAAGTACGAAGTGCACCACGGCGTGCGGATCACCGACAATGCGCTCGTGGCGGCGGCAACACTCTCCGATCGATACATCGGCGACCGCTTTCTTCCCGACAAAGCCATCGACCTGATGGACGAGGCCGCGTCGCGGCTGCGGATGGAAATCGACTCGCTTCCCCAGGAAATCGACGAGGTCGAGCGGCGGATTCTGCAGCTTGAAATCGAGCGGCAGTCCCTGCTGCGCGAGAAGGACAAGGCCTCGGTCGAGCGGCGGAAGGCCCTCGAGGCCGAGCTGGCGGAATCGCGTGAAAAGAGTGCCGGGATGAAGGCACAGTGGCAATCGGAGAAGGCTGCCATCGAGACGATGCAGCAGAAGAAGGCCTCGGTGGAGCAACTGCGCGCAGAGGTGGAACAGGCCACGCGCACCGGAGACCTCCAGAAGGCCGCCGAGCTGCGCTACGGGAGGATTCCGGAACTTGAGCGCGAGATCATCATCGAGGAACAGAAGCTGTTGCTCGCGCAAGGTTCCGCCAAGTATCTCCGGGAAGAGGTCGATGCCGAAGACATCGCTACGGTGGTTGCCAAGTGGACGGGCATCCCGGTGTCGAAGATGCTGGAGTCGGAGCGGGAACGTCTCACCCGCCTTGAGGAGGAGCTGTCGCGTCGGGTGATCGGCCAGCCGGAGGCGATCGCGGCGGTGGCGAACGCCGTGCGCCGGTCGAGGGCGGGCCTGCAGGATCGCTCGCGTCCGACGGGGTCGTTCATCTTTCTCGGCCCCACCGGAGTCGGCAAGACGGAGACTGCGCGCGCGCTCGCCGAATTCCTCTTTGACGATGAGCGTGCGCTGATCCGCCTCGATATGTCGGAGTATATGGAGAAGCACGCCGTCTCGAGGATGATCGGCGCGCCGCCGGGGTATGTCGGCTACGAGGAGGGAGGGCAGCTGACCGAGGCCGTTCGGCGCCGACCCTACTCGGTGATCCTCTTTGACGAAATCGAGAAGGCGCACGCCGATGTATTCAACCTGCTGCTGCAGGTGCTCGACGACGGCCGGCTCACCGATTCCCAGGGCCGCGTGATCGATTTCCGGAATACCGTCATCATTATGACGAGCAACCTCGGTTCGCTGCACATCGTCGCCGGGGGTGAATACGATCCGGCCAGCTGGCGCGTGACCGAGGCCAAGGTGATGGAGGAGGCCCGCCAGGAGGCCCGGGAGAACAAGCGGAA
>JAZJZU010000025.1:0-1491 GCA_040389605.1 Gemmatimonadota bacterium | reverse complement strand
CCAAGGTGATGGAGGAATTGCGGCGTCACTTCCGGCCGGAATTCCTCAACCGGGTCGATGACGTGATCGTCTTCCGGCTGCTCAGTCGGAACGATCTCGACCAGATCGTGGCGCTCCAGCTCGGCAAGTTGCGCGGACTGGTCGCCGCCCGGGGACTGGTGCTCGATGTCTCACCGGAGGCCACGAGCTGGCTGGCGTCGGCCGGGTACGATCCCATCTACGGGGCCCGACCCCTCAAGCGGGTGATTCAACGCGAGCTGCAGAATCCCATCGCGATGGAGCTGCTGCAGGGCGGCTACGATGAGGGCGATACCATCCGGGTCGATCTGGCTGGCGACGCGCTGCGGTTCACGCGTGTTGCCGGGGCCGCGTGAGCGAACTCGCCGCACCACCCCTGAGCGAAGCGGACCGCCAGGGGATGCGGCTCGCGCTCGCCCAGGCGGAGCGCGCGAGAGGTATGGGAGAAGTACCGGTGGGAGCCGTCATCTGTCGCGGCGAGACCGTCCTCGCCGCGACCCACAACCTGAGCGTCTCGACCAGCGACCCGACCGCGCACGCCGAGGTGCTCGCCATCCGGCAGGCACTGGGGGCCACCGGTGTCGATCGCCTGCCCAATGCCACGCTGTACGTCACGCTGGAGCCCTGCGCGCAGTGCGCGGGGGCCATCGTCCTTGCCAAGGTGGGGCGAGTGGTCTTCGGGGCGTGGGATCCCAAGGCGGGAATGGCCGGCTCGGTTGGTGACCTGCTCCGACATCCCCAGCTGAACCATCGGCCGGAGGTGCTCGGGGGGGTGCTGGAGCCGGAGTGCCAGCTGCTGCTCCGTGACTTCTTCCGGGAACGCCGCTGAGGCAGCGGATTACCAATTCGGGCGCGATTGGCTAGGATTGGGGCGGTGCCGATATCTGTCGTTCGTGCTCCCTCACCTCAGAAAAGACCTCAAATGACCTCGACCCGTCCGACGCTGATCGCGCTGGCGTTCGCGGTGCTGGCGTGCCATCCGGCCGCCAAGCCCGCCGCCGCGCCCGCCCCCGCAACCACTCCAACGGCTCAGCGCCCCGCAGGCGCTCCGACACCGTCCACAGATTCGACGCGTTCTCGTCCCGGTGGTGGCCCAGGCGCCGGCGCGGAGCCCACCCCGCAGTCCTATGCGAAGGTCATTACCTCCGAGGCGAAGACCAAGTCGGGGCTCTTCAAGGCGCATCGCGTCGGGGCGAAGCTCTATTTCGAGATCCCTCGTTCGGAACTCGATCGGGACCAGCTGCTGGTGACCGAAATCGCCAAGACGACGGCGGGTGTCGGATACGGCGGGCAGTCGCTCGGCGACGATGTGATCCGCTGGGAGCGGCGGGACAACCGGATCCTGCTCCGATTCCAGGACTATTCCATCATTTCGTCCGACTCGACCAATCCGATCTCATCAGCAGTCCGGAACGCGAACTACGCCCCGATCATCAAGGCCAAGTACGGCGGCAGGGTCTACATCGAGGTCCG
>JAZJZU010000024.1:16638-43075 GCA_040389605.1 Gemmatimonadota bacterium | reverse complement strand
CGAAACTCGATCACCCGGCCATCCGGCATTGCTACGAGGCGGCCGTGGTGGGCGAGATCGCTTACCGCGTCGGCAACTGGATCGATGGCGAGTCACTCGCCGAAGCGATCCAGCGCGGCCCACGACCCGTGCCCACCGTGCACGGCCTCGCCCGCGACCTCCTCGGCGCGCTCGAGCACGCCCACGCGTACGGCATCATCGTGCGCCGGATCGTGCCACCGTCGCTGCTGCTCACCACGACCCAGCGCGGCACCATCACTGACCTGCGCTTCTGCTCGCTGACGCTGCCCGAGATCCCGGTCACCGACCAGCCCACCGGGCTGCCGTTCCTGGCGCCCGAGGTGCGCGACGGCCGCGTGGGCGACCCGACCAGCGATGTTTATACCGCAGGCGCGATTCTCTACTACGCCATCACGGCCACGACGCCGCCGCTCGACCCGACGCAACTGATTTCGCCGCGCGAGATCCGGAGCATCGTGCCGGCCGCGCTCGAACGAGTGATCCTCCGCGCACTCGATCCGGTGCCCGACGAACGCTACCTCACGGCCGCCGAGATGCTGGAAGACTTCGCGAGCGACGCCGGCGCCTTCGGCGATGCCACGGTCTCGCTCCCCACGATGCCGCTCGAGTTTGCCGACGGCGCACACTGGGAAGCGCGGCTGCGCCGGGCCCTCGGTGACGACTACGAGCTGCTCTCGCCTCTGGGTCAGGGAGGGTTCGGCCGGGTCTACCGCGTGCGCGATCTGCACCTCGAACGCGAAGTGGCGCTGAAGATCCTGCATCCCTATCTCACGCAGGACGCGGGCACGGTGGAGCGCTTCCGACGCGAGGCACAGCTGGCCGCCCGGCTGAGCCACCCCAACATCGTGAACATCTATGACATTTCAGGTCGTTCGGGACTGACCTGGTACACGATGGAAGTGGTCGACGGCCCCAACCTCGCCCAGCTGGTACACTCCGAGGGCCCGCTACCAGTGGAGCGCGTCCTCCGCCTCCTGCGCGAGGCCCTCTCGGCGCTGGGCCACGCCCACGCCCTCGGACTCGTCCACCGCGACATCAAGCCGGAGAATATCCTCATCGAGCCGGGCGGCTCGATCCGGATCACCGACTTCGGCCTCGCCCTCGCCCTGCTGGGTGCCACCCGCTTCGGCGGCGCGACATCGCAGAGCGGCACGCCGCAGTTCGCCTCGCCCGAGCAGCTGCTCGGTGAGCAGGTCGACCAGCGCACCGATCTCTATTCGCTCGCGGCCGTGGCAGTCTATGCCCTGCTCGGCCGCGCACCGTTCCCGGGTGGCTCAGTGGAACAGGTGCTCGCGAAGCAGACCACCGATGCGATCCCCAACCTCACGACCGAACGGCCCGACGTGAGCGACGCCCTCGCCGCCGTGCTCAGCAAGGCGCTGCGCAACGACGTCAACGAGCGCTACGCGTCGGCGGGAGAATTCCGCAGCGCGATCGAGGAGGCAGTGCAGAAGGGGAACAGGAAGAAGGGGAGCGAGCTGGCACGACTGGCGGCGAGGATACTCGGAAACTGAAAAGGAGCGAGAAGGGGGAATGGAGTTGTCACCCTGAACGAAGTGAGGGGGCGAAGTATCGTCGCGAGACGGCGCGTCGCCCCCTCGCTGCGCTCAGGGTGACAGCTCCTTCGACTGCGCTCGCCTACGGCTCGCTTCGCTCAGGATGACCCACTTGAGTGGACTCGCTTAGGATGACAAGGTCTGGATAGTTCGCTCAGGATGGCACACTTGAGTGGACTCGCTCAGGATGACAGTCAGAAAGCTGAAAGGCCGGCTCCTGGGTCAGGGGGCCGGCCTTCTTGCTGTATCGATCGACGAATCTACTTGTGTCGGTAAACGACACGCCCTCTCGTCAGGTCGTACGGCGACAACACCACACTGACGCGGTCACCTTCCAGCACGCGGATCTTGAACTTCGACATCTTCCCGGCCGCATAGGCGAGGATGGTGTGCCCGTTCTCCAGGAGGACGCGATAGTTGCGGTCCGGAAGTACCTCCTGGACCGTTCCCTCCATTTCGATCCCCTCTTCCTTCGCCATCCAGACTCCGCGCTCGAGTGGGTCCTGCCCGGGCCGGAGCCCGTCCAAGTGTTAAATCTGTGGGGGAAGCGAGGTTAAGACAACCGGAAGGGGTGACTTGGGGGGACTAGATCCCCCTCTTCGCGGTCGACAAGGAGTCGCCCCGGGCCATCGGCCCCGGGGCGACGGGGCTTTGCGTCAGGCGGTGATCCGCGCCGCGCGGGGCGCGGCGCCAGCGGGTGTCGGGCGAGTGAAAGGGGCGCCGATTAAAGCAATTTCCCACGCAGGACGCCCATTTCCTCCTCGACCAGGTCGACCAGCTCCTTCAACAGCCCGGCGTCGAAGGCGAACCGAACCCCGGCAGCCTCATAGAGCTCCGGGAGGGGGCGGGTCGCCCCCAGGGCCAGGAAGCGGCGATAGGCGGCCACGGCCTCGGCGGCATCCTTGCGGGCGTTACGCCAGACCTGCAGCGCCCCGATCTGCGCGATCGCGTACTCGATGTAGTAGAACGGATAGAGGAAAACGTGCAGCTGGCGATACCAGCGCGCGACCCGTTCGTCCTGAAGCCCGCTCCAGTCGACTCCCGGCTCGAAGCGCGCGCGAATCTCGAGCCACGCGGCGTCACGCGCATCGGCGTCGCCCCCCTCGGCGTGGGTATAAATCCAGGTCTGGAAGGCGTCGATGGACGCAATGTGCGCCAGTGTGATGAGCACATCCTCGAGGTGCTCCAGCCGGGCCGAGATGGCGGCAGGTTCCTCGTAGTACCCGACCGGCTTCGCGAAGTGTGGTGCAGACAGCAGTTCCATCGACATCGACGCGAGCTCGGCCGCCTCGGAGCTCGGATGCCGCTGCCAGATGAACGGCTGCGCGTGCGACGAGAAGGCGTGGAACGAGTGACCCGCCTCGTGCATCAGGGTGTTAACGTCTTCGGGCACCCCCGCGGCGTTCATAAAGATGAACGGCCGCCCGCGCGCGTGCAGCGTGTCGCAATAGCCACCCGGCGCCTTGCCCGGTCGTGACTCGAGATCGAGCAGCTTTTCATCGATCATCGTGCGGAACTCACCACCCAGCGCGGGGTCGATCTTCTCGAAGATCCGCGCGGCCACCTCCTGCAACTCTTCGGCATCCCGAAACGGCACCGATGCCTCGCGCCGCCACGGATCGACCATCAGGTCCCACGGCCGCACAGTGTCGAGGCCGAGCCGCTCGCGCCTGCTCTCGAGCGCGCGCTCGATCGCGGGCCCGACCACCGTCGCGATGGATTGCTGCAGTTGCAGGACATCGGCCGGGGTGTAGTCGAAGCGGCACTTGGCTGCGAAGATGTAGTCCACGTAGTTGTCGAAGCCGGCGTTGGCAGCCATCTGATTCCGCAGCTCGACCATCCGCGAGAAGATCGTGGCCATCTCGTCGCGCGCGGCCACGTAGGGAGCGGTCGAGGCGCGCCACGCGGCCTCTCGCACGCTGCGGTCCTGGCTCTTGAGGAACGGCGTGAGCCGCGGGAGCGGCACCTGCTCGCCCTCCCAGGGTGCCGTCATCGTGCCAGTCACCTGCTGATACTGCGTCGCGAGCCCTTCGGCTTCGGCCACCAGCGGGACATTGGCCTCGCGGAAGATTTCGATCGCGCTGCGGAACCGCTTCAGCACGGGCTGCATATCGGCGCGATCGATCCCGACCTCCACCAGTCGCTTCGCGAGCCCGACTTCCGATTCTTCGAGCTGTGGAATGATCTCCATCGAGAAGCGACGGTGCGCTGCTTCCTTCGCGCTGTCATTGGTGTCGCAGGTGTAGGCGATGAGTGCGAGGGAGGCGGCCTCCATCACGAGGGCATCGAGACGCGACCAGCGCGCAAGCCATTCGTCCCGGGTGGCCGCGCTGAGCGGAGCGTCCTGGAGTTCCTGGTACCAGGGTGAGAGCGATTCCCAGGTCGCGTCGGCGAACCCGGCAGAGGTTTCAGGCAGCGTGCGCATCGACATCAGGACCACATCCCCACGGAAAAATCATTCAGGTCGCGACCACCGGTTCCGGCGGTCGCACGAAGCGGAAGGCAACGCCTGCGACCACCAGCATCGTCAGGCCGCCGAGCACAAAGGGCGCCTCGCTGCCAAGGCGCTGGAACGCGATCGTGCCGACGATCGGGGCGATCACCCGGGCAATGCCGGCGAAGGTCTGCGCCACACCCATCGTGGTGCCGAGCTCGTTCGGGTCGCTCGCACGCGAGAGTAGCGAGGTGGAGGCCGGGAAGAGCAGCGCCGTGCCGATCGGTACGAACGGAATGATAAATATCAGCGAGAAGATGCTCGGCGCCTGCGTATAGAGCAGCAGGCCGAATCCGAGTGTCAGCGCACCGGCCCGCATCGCCCACACCTCGCCGATCCGGTCTACCACGGGGCCGAGCACGAGCGAGCGCAACAGCAGCGCGAGCAGGCCGTTGTACACGAAGAAATAGCCGATCGTGGTCTCGTTGACGCCGAACCGCTTGCCGAGCCAGAGCGCGAGGATGGACGTCAGCAGCGAGAAGGCGAGCATTCCCATCCCGTAGACCCAGATCAGGCGCTCGACCTTGCCGGCAGGGTTGCGCAGCACTTCCCAGGCGCCGTGCCACACGGGCTTGCGCTGGGTGAGCAGTCCCATCTTTTCGGGCGGCCGCGACTCCGGGAGCCATCGGTATGCCGCCAGCACATTGAGGAAGCAGAGTCCCGCGGCCACGTACCCAGGGGCCTCACGACCGAGATGTGCCGCCACCGAGCCGATCGCAGGACCCACCATCACGCCGGCAGATGTCGCGGCGGAGAGCCATCCCAGGGCGCGCGCGCGGTCGGATGGTGCCACGGTGTCGGAGACGTACGCCTGCGCCACACCGGTCGTGCCACCACCTGCACCCTGCACGATGCGCGAGAGGAAGAGCAGCCACAGGGCATCGGCAAATCCGAACACGAGGAAGGCAATGGCGGAGGCGAGCAGGCCGATCATCAGGGCCGGACGACGGCCATAGCGATCGGAAACCCGGCCCCAGAGCGGCGCGGCAACGAGTTGCGTAATCGAGAAGGAGGCGATCATCCAGCCGATGATCTCGGGCGTGGCGTCGAGCTTGAGGGCATAGAACGGCAGCAATGGCAGCACCATCGCGAAGCCGAGCATATCGACGAAGTTGACGGCGATCAGGACGCCGAGCTGGCGGAACTGATCGCGCTTGAGGACCGGAGTGGTCACGTGCTCCGCCGGCCGCGTTCGGCAATGAGGAATGCGAGTGTGCTGAGGGCGGTGAGCACCACACCATAGGCGGCAGCCACTCCGATTTCACCCTGACGGATGGCGCCGAGGATCTCGAGCGAGACCGGCCTGGTGTCATAGGTGTAGAGAATGACCGACGTCATGAAGTCTCCGAGCCCGACGACGAAGGCCAGTGCGGTGGCACCGGCGAGTGCTGGTCCGAGGAGCGGCAAGGTAATGGTACGGAATCCCCGCCACGCGTTGGCGCCGAGCGACGTGGCGGCCTCGTCGAGGGCGGGATCGAGCCCGCGAATGGCTCCGACCAGCGCGCGGCCCACGATTGGAAGCCCGCGCACCAGGTAGGCCAGCGGCAACAGCCAGAGCGTGCCGATCAGTACGAAGCGCCCCGCCTCGGGTTGCAATCGCGAGAACATCGTCGCGAGGGCAATGGCGTAGACGGTGCCCGGCACGGCCCACGGTAGCGCGAGGGCACCCTCGAGTGCGCGCGAGAGCCGACGCCGCGGGTCACGCGCCGCCACTGCCACTGCCAGTGCGAGGGTGGCCGCGGCAACCGCCGCGAGCGTGGCCATCCAGAGCGATGTCCCGAACGGTCGCCAGCGCTGCGGCTCGGCCACCAGCGCGACGTAATTGCCGACGGTCCAGGCGGTGGGCAGCGCGGTGGTGCTCCACGCGCCGATCGGCACAAACGAAACCACCAGCAACGCGAGGTGAGGCAGCAGCAGCCACCCCGTGGCAAGCCAGGTGAGCGTCCCCACTACCAGCCGGGTGCGGCGAGAAGCACCTCGCGGTGCGGGAGCCACACCTTTCCCTGCCCCGCGCGTGCCAGGCCCACCGAGTCGCGAGGCGAGTACCACGGCGACGAGCGCCAATGCCACGAGGGCGAGGGTCTCGACCATCGCGATCGAGATATCGCCATTGAGGCGCGTCGTGACGACCTGGGTCGGCAGGACGCGGAAGCCACCGCCGAAGACATACGGCGCCGAGAACGACGCCAGCGACGAGAGCGCGGTGAGCAGGGCGCCGTTGCCGATGGCAGGGCGCAGCAGCGGCAGCACGATGGTGCGGATCGCGCGCCAGCGTCCGGCACCCAGGGCCGTCGCGGCCTCAAGCAGGGCCGGATCGAAGGTCGCGAGCGCGGCCCGTACCAGCAGGTAGGTGTAGACGTACATCGTCGTGGCGTGGATCAGCACCACGGCACCGGCGCCCTCGAACCGCCACGGTGCCGTTTCGGCCCCAGTGACCGCCATCACGGCACGGGCAATGACGCCGCTTTCACCATATAGAAAGAGGAACGCCACGACACCAACCAGCGGCGGCAACACGGCCGGGAGCGCCAGAAGCGCCGAGGCGAGCTTGCGGCCAGGGAAATCGACCAGCCTGGTGGCCAGCGCAAGCGGGACGCCAATGAGCCCACCCAGCGCCACGCTCGCGAGCGCGAGCCAGAGTGAGTTCCACGCGGCGCGCCATTCGTTCGGCTCGACGAAGAAGGCGCGCAGCGATTGCATCGTCCAGGCGCCATCGATGCGTACGGCATCGACCGCGACCAGTGCGAGCGGCTCGACCACGAGCCAGCCCAGCAGCAGCAGAAGGGCCCAGCCAGCGAGCCTGCGGTTCACGTATCGCGATCCGCAAACGCGTGTGCCGCCGCGCCGGCCGGTCGCAACCGCACCTCGGCGCCGATGGGCAGTTCCGTCGATTCCACGCTCACCTCGATCTCCTCGCCCGTCGCGAGCAGCAGGGTAAGGATCGTGGTGGCTCCCGCGAAGCGACGCTCGCGCAGTACGCCACTCAGCGAACCGGTCGCATCGACCCACGCCCCTTCGGGCCGCACGAGCAGCAACACCGCTCCCCTGGTATTGAGGTTGCCCGTGGCGAGCCAGCGCACGCCAGCTGCCTCGACTTCGAGGTGGCCGTCGGTGACGCCCATCACCCGGCCGTGCAGCGTGGATGTCCGGCCCACGAAACCGGCAACGAACGGCGTGGCGGGGGTGCGATAGAGCGCAGCGGGCGTGCCGACCTGTTCCAGGCGGCCGCGATGGAGCACCGCGATCCGGTCGGCGAGGTCGAACGCCTCTTCCTGTTCGTGCGTGACGAGCAGCGTGGTGATCCCGATCCGGCGAACCAGGTCGCGCAGTTCGCGGCGGGTGCGTTCGCGCAGGGACGGATCGAGGTTCGAGAGCGGTTCGTCGAGCAGCAGGACGCGGGGGCGCGGCGCGAGCGCACGGGCCACTGCCACGCGCTGCTGCTGGCCACCGGAGAGTTCGTGCACCTGCCGCGTCTCAAACCCCGCGAGGTCGACCATCGCGAGCACCTCGGACACGCGCGCGGCACGCGTGGCCGCATCGAGTCGCTCGCGTTCCAGACCGTAGGCGACATTCTCGCCCACGGAAAGATGCGGGAAGAGAGCGTAATGCTGGAACACCATTCCGCAGCGGCGCTCGAGCGCTGATCGCGCGGTGACGTCATCGCCGTCGAAATGCACCGTGCCAGCGTCGATGGTCTCGAAACCCGCGATCATCCGGAGCAGCGTCGTCTTGCCACTGCCGCTGGGACCGAGCAGCGCCACGAGTTCCCCGTCGGCGATCTCGAGCGAGACGTCGTGCACCACCGGCGTATCGCCAAAGCGTTTTGCCACGTTGGTGAGCACGACTCGGCTCATTCTTGCCCCTTTCCGGTCCCGCGCACGCGTTGATCCCAGTAGCGCATCCAGGCCGACCCTTCCCTGGCAAGCAACGGCCAGTCCATTGGCGCCGTCACCATCTGTTGCTGCACTTCGGCCACCCACGCCGGCACGCGATCAAGGGGAAGATCGTGCCGTGCCGGGAGTCGCCACACGCGCTCGGCCGTGAGCACCTGCGCGTCGATGCTGCCCACATACTCGATGAACCGCTCGGCCGCCTTGCGATGCTTGCTGCCACGCACAATCCCGATGGCATCTTCGATCACGACAGTACCGCTCTTCGGGAAGGTATAGCCGTAGGGGAGACCCTGGGACTTCGAGATCAGCACATCGGGCAGGTCCCAGAGGGTGATCACCCCTTCGCCACGCGCGAGCTTCTGGTCGAGGATCGCAGGGTTCAGTGCATAGGTCCGCGTCTGGCCATCGAGCCGCCGCAACCAGGCCATTCCCGCGGCCGTGTCGCCCGTGGAGGCCAGCGATCGCTGGATCATCAGCCCCCAGATGGCGCGCATCGTCCCGCTCGCGACCGGGTCGCGGATGATTACCTTGTCGCGCCACTTCGGGTCGAGCACTTCATCCCAGTCGGTGGGTGCCTCGCTCGCCTGCACCAGGGTGCTGTTGTAGGCAATCACGGCCGGGGTGCGGTAGACGGGCCAGTAGAGATTATCGGGTCCGATGCCGCTCGAATCGACGGCACCACCCCAGCTCGGGCGGTACGGCTCGAGCACGCCCGCCGCGATACCGCGATCGAATATGGTGGTGGGTCCGCCGAACCAGACGTCGGCCACGGGGTTGGGATTCTCGAAGCGGAGCCGGTCGAGAATCTCCTGACTCCCCATATCGAGCCAGCGCACGTCGATGTCGGGATTCGCGCGCTCGAATCCTTCCTCAAGCAACTGCAGCTGTTGGCGTACGTGCGGTGAATAGAGGGTGAGCGGCTCCCGCCCGTCGCCGCAGGCGAGCAGGCACAGCGCCAGTGCCACGGCCCGCCACTCAGGGCGCCGCAGGTCGCTGCCCCGCGGCAAGCAGGTTCGCAAAGAGCCGCCACGCACCCGGGACCGCTGCAGGCAACTGCCGCACAAACGAGAGCCCGGTATAGATGGCAGTACCACGCCCGACCCGCGTGATCAGCAGGCCACCCTCGCGCGGCTGGTCGCCGGCATCGTGCATCTCGAGAATCGGCTGCCAGCCGGCATCCCAGCTGTGCGCGAAGTCGAGGCCGCGCTCCTGGATCCAGCCGTCGAAGTCTGCGGCCGTGATCCGGTTGGGCGAGTTCAGCAACGGGTTGGTGGGAGCCACGAACGTCACCTTCGCGTGTTCATCGGTGACGCGATCCTGCGGTGAGCCGAGCGTGAACGGCCGCGGCTGATAGCCACCGGTGAAATAGATCCCCTGCTGAATCTGCACCACCAGGGTGCCACCGGCGTTGAGCCAGCGCATCAGCCGCGGATGTGCACGCCGCAATGATTCATCGGCCTCGTAGGCACGCGCACCGATGACGATCACCTTGAAGCCATCAAGCGAGCCGCGTTCGAGGGCCTCGCCGGTGAGCAGCTTCACGGGGAGACCGCTGTTGATGAGCGCCTCGGGCACGAGGTCGCCGCCGCCGCGGACATAGCCAATGGCCGACAGCGCCGGGAACTTCACGTCGGCCACGACCACCGTGGTGGTTGGCGTGGTGAGGATGTTCCGGTCACTGATGTGGGGATACCGGATGCGCTGGATTCCGGTGCGCAGCGTGTCCGTGCCACGCACCACGAAGGCGGAGATCTGGTATTCGCCCGGTGCGAGCGCGGCAGGCGCCGTGACGGCGAAATCCACCGTGGCGTGTTCCCCTTCGCGCACGAAATGCCGCGGCTGTGCCGGCCCGCTCTTCCAGCCCGGCGGCAATTGCAGCGAGACCGTGACGTCGGTGGTGTCGCGCGAGAGATGCTCCAGTGCGACCCGGAACGAATGGCGAACGGTCCCACGAGGCCAGACCAGGCGCTCAGGCGAGAGTTCCACCGCTACGCGCGGAACCACGGCGACCCGCCGCCGCACCTCGCCGAGGATCTGGTCGCGAAAGCGGCCCTGCACCTCACGTTCCGCGTGGACGCTCACGCCGCTCTGCGTCTGGATGGTGAAGTCGGCCAGCAAGGCCGGCGGCGCAAATGGTTCGCCCCAGAGCGAGGGATCCCCGATCCAGTGGTACATCGCATCGATACGCGGTGCCTGGAGGTAGTAGGGGGCAGTGAACTGGCCGGGAGAAGCTACGATCACCCGCGCAATGCAGCGGAACAGCGCGCCAGGCGCCACCGCAACCGCCTCGGTGGGACAGTCGCTGCTACCGGCCGTGAATGCCGCCCGGAGACGGGTGCCGACTCGTGCGCGGACGGTATCGTGCCCGCTGTTCCAGACCGTGAGCGTCACCGGCAGCACCTGCCCGGGCACCACTTCATCGTCACTGGTGGTGGCGTCGAGCACGACGCCGGCTTCGATGAGGCGGACGGCATCGCGATGGAGATCGTTCGCGGCGGGAGCCTCACGCGGAACTCCCGCAAAGACGGAGTCGTCCGGCCCGGTCACGGTCGCGGCCTTCTCGACCAGTCCGAGCCGCACCTGCGAGGGCCCTGGCTCCTCAAGGTTGCCCTGGTTTTGCGAGCGATGCTGATCGCGACTGCGCACGGCAATCTGGTGATACGAAAGCCCGGTCACCGGATCGACCGCGCCGCCGTTCAGCACGAGCAACGGCCCCGGCGGGGGCGTGAAGTAATAGGAGCGATAGAACTTCGCGACGGTGTAAGGGGCGAGACCCTCTTCACGCATCAGCTCGGGAAAGCGATTCGGGTCGCCGGCCGCACGATAGGCCTCCAGCGCCACATTCCCCGCCGCCTGATGATGCCCGTGCCCGTCAGCCGGCGTCCCCGACCAGACCGAGATGACCACCTGCGGCCGGAACCGCCGGATGATCCGCACGGCGTCCTTCACCAGCGAATCCCGCGGCCAGAATTCAAACGCCTCGGCCATCGTCTTCGAGAAGCCGAAATCAAACGCCCGGCCGAAGAACTGATGGCCACCGTCAAAGCTGCGTGCGGCGAGCAGTTCTTCGCTCCGCACCACTCCGAGCCCGACGCCGAGCTCATTCCCGATGAGGTTCTGTCCGCCCTCACCCCGGGTGAGCGAGAGATAGGCCGTCTCGATCCCCTGTTCCTTCGCGAGGATGGTGAGGAGCTCGGTGTTTTCATCGTCGGGATGGGCACCGATCATCAGCACGCGCCGCCAGTTGCCGGCCATCCGGCGCTCTTCGGCGAGGTGCACGATGCCGCCGGTCCCGACGCCCTGGGCGGCGAGCGGGACGTGCGGTGCGGCCGCGAGGAGAAGCGCGGCGAGAGATCTGCAGGTCAGTCGTGTCATTCTGAAGTTTCTGAGGAACGCGAGGACGGAGGCGGCGGTTCCCTGCCGATGGCGAACGCGAGGATGAAGGCAATCAGGGCGGCAAGCAGGAGAGTCTGCCCTGCCCCGCCACCACTCCCGTAGAGCAGCAGCAGCATCCCCGAAGAGACGCAGATGGTGCCCACACCACGAAGGACTTCGTCGAGATTGCGCCACGCCGTCTGGCGACCCCAGTGGATCGCCCCGGCGAGGCCTACGACGCCCAGCAAGAGAATGCCGTACCAGATCCAGATCCAGTATCGCTTGCCGATCATCGGCCACTCGGAGGCGGGGGACAGCGCAGGCGGGCGACGGGAGCCCGAGAAACGGTAGCGGTCAGGAGCAGCACGGCCAAGGGGTCAGCGCCTCGCGGAGCGGCAGGCCGGGCACGGGCAGCTCTCCCGGAGGACCCGAAAAGTATAGATACCGGTGGAGTGGCCGTCGCTCCAGCGCACCCGGATCCCGTAGGCTCCGACCAGTTCCACCGCATCCGGGCGGACGTCGAGCGGGACGCTGGCCGGGTCGAGCAGGGGTCGGCCGGTCATCTCCTCGACGCAGCCGGCGCAGGGGCAGGCCAGCCGAAGCTGCCGGGCGTTGAACACCCCGGTATGCCCCGGTTCGGGCCACTCGAACTCGATCTCCCCGTCCCGGCGACGAATCGCACGGGGCACCACGTCGACCACCATCCCGGCGCTCCGGACGTTGTTAGTTTACAGGGCTCACAGTGGAATCTTAGCCCATAAGGGGCCTGCTATGGTGCATCCCGATCCGTTCAACGCTCGCGCGACCCTCAACGCAGGGGGTCGCACCGCCGTCATCCATTCGCTTGAGGCGCTCGAGCGTGCCGGCGTCACGAAGCTCGACACCCTGCCATTTTCCATCCGCGTGTTGCTCGAGAATGCACTGCGCCACCTCGACCGGGGCTTCGTGACCGAGGAGCACGTGCGCGCCCTCGCAACTTGGACGCCAGCGAACGCTGGTCACGGTGAGATTCCCTATCTCCCAGCGCGCGTGGTGCTGCAGGACTTCACCGGCGTCCCGTGCGTGGTGGACCTCGCGGCGATGCGCGACGCGACGGCCCGCATCGGCGGCGACCCGCAGCGGATCAACCCCGTGGTGCCCTGCGACCTGGTCATCGACCACTCGGTGCAGGTGGACTACTTCGGCACGGCCGAGGCATTCAAGCTGAACGTCGCGCTGGAGTTCGACCGCAACGCGGAACGCTATCAGCTGCTGAAGTTCGCGCAGCGTGCGTTCGAGAATTTCCGGGTCGTGCCACCGGGCACCGGGATCGTGCACCAGGTGAACCTGGAGTATCTCTCCCCGTGCATTCAGCTCCGCGAGCAGCACGGCGCCCTGACGGCCTACCCCGACACCGTCGTGGGCACCGACTCCCACACCACAATGATCAACGGCCTGGGCGTGATGGGCTGGGGCGTGGGCGGCATCGAGGCCGAGGCAGTGATGCTGGGTCAGCCCTACTTCATGCCGATTCCCCAGGTCGTCGGGATGAAGCTGACTGGGACCATTCCGGCGGGCTGCACCGCAACCGACCTGGTGCTCACCGTGACGCAGATTCTCCGCAAGCACGGCGTGGTCGACAAGTTCGTGGAGTTCTTCGGGCCGGGCCTCTCGCAGCTGCCGCTCGCCGATCGCGCGACGATCGCGAATATGGCGCCCGAATACGGTGCCACGATGGGCTTCTTCCCGGTGGATGCCGAGACGCTGAAGTACCTTGAGCGCACCGGTCGGGAACCCGAGGGCGTGGCGCTGGTCGAGGAGTACTGCAAGGCGCAGCGGCTCTTCCGCACCGACGAGATGCCCGACCCCCAGTACAACGCCGTGCTCGAACTCGACCTCGGCAGCGTGGTACCGAGCGTCGCCGGCCCCAAGCGACCGCAGGATCTGGTGAAGCTCACCGACCTCGAACGGAGCTTCGCCACCACGCTGCCGTCGCTGATGCAGCCCACCGTACCCGAGGCACGCCGCGCGCAGGCCGAGGCAGCGCTGGGCCGCTGGGCCAACGAGGGCGGGGCCGTTTCGACGCAGCCCGCACCGACGACGCGCTACAGCTGCGAAATCAACGGCGAGTCACACGAGATCCACGACGGCTCCGTGGTGATTGCCGCCATCACCTCCTGCACCAATACCTCCAATCCGTCGGTGATGATCGGCGCGGGGCTGCTGGCGCAGAAGGCGATCGCGAAGGGACTGCGGACGCGGCCCTGGGTGAAGAGCTCGCTCGCCCCGGGCTCGCGCGTGGTAACCGACTACCTCGACCGCGCCAGGCTCTCGGGTTCGCTCGATGCGCTGGGTTTCCAGACGGTGGGCTATGGCTGCACCACCTGCATCGGCAACAGCGGCCCCCTGCCGGAACCGGTGGCCAAGGCCATTGAGGAGCACTCGCTGGTCGCGGCCTCGGTGCTCTCGGGCAACCGGAATTTCGAGGCGCGCGTCCATCCGCTGGTGCGTGCCAACTACCTGATGTCGCCGATGCTGGTGGTGGCGTTTGCGCTGATCGGGCGCGTCGACGTCGACCTCGATCGCGATCCCCTCGGCATCGGCAACGACGGCAACCCCGTCTACCTGCGCGATATCTGGCCTTCACCGAAGGAAATTGCCGACGCGATGGCAGCAGCCGTGGGACCGGATCTCTTCCGCCACCAGTACGAGAATGTGTTCAAGGGCGATGACGAGTGGCAGGCGCTTGAGGTACCGGGCGGATCACGCTTCGCGTGGGACAAGGATTCCACCTATGTGCGCGAACCGCCCTTCTTCATCGATATGGCACCCAACGCGAGCGATCTTCACGACATTACCGATGCCCGTGTGCTCGCACTGCTCGGCGACTCCGTCACGACCGACCACATCTCACCCGCCGGCGCCATCCCGAAAAACGGACCGGCGGCGCGCTACCTGCGCGAGCACGGCGTGGACCAGGTGGACTGGAACACCTTCGGGGCACGACGCGGCAATCACGAAGTGATGATGCGCGGCACCTTCGGGAATGTGCGCATCAAGAACCGCCTGGTGCCCGAGAAGGAAGGCAACTGGACGATGCACTTCCCCTCGGGCGAAGTGATGAGCATCTACGACGCGGCGATGAAGTACATCGACGACGCCACGCCGCTGGTGCTGCTGGTGGGCAAGGAGTACGGCACGGGGTCGTCACGCGACTGGGCCGCGAAGGGCACCACGCTCCTGGGCGTCAAGGCCGTGATCGCCGAGAGCTATGAGCGGATCCACCGGTCGAATCTCGTGGGGATGGGCGTGCTGCCCCTCGCGTTCGAAGCAGGAAAGAACGCGGAGACGCTGGGGCTCACTGGCAAGGAGATGATCTCGATCACCGGCATCGCCGCGGGACTGGTACCGGGTGGCACCGTCACCGTCACGGCGGTCGATCCCGACAGCGGCAAGCGCACGGTCTTCCCGGCCACGGTCCGGCTCAACTCGCCCGTGGAGCTGGAGTACCTGCGGCACGGTGGCATCCTGCCGCGCGTGCTGCGGGTGTTTGCGCAGGCGTAAGCCGCGCGGAGTGCATCAACGCGAAAGCCCCCGCCGAACTGGCGGGGGCTTTCTGTTGTACAGGGCGGGCGCTGAGGTGTTACGCGACGAGGTCCTTGAGCTTCTCGCCGGTCTCGCCTTCGCGCAGCCGCACCAGGGCACGGTCGCGCAGCTGACGAATCCGCTCGCGGGTGACGCCCATCATCCGGCCGATCTCCTCGAGCGTGCGCGGCTGGCCATCGTCGAGCCCGAAGTAAAGCCGGAGCACCTTCGCATCGCGCGGTGGCAGCGAGTCGAGCGCGGTCTCGATATCGGCGCTCTGCGAGCTGGCCATCGTGTGTGCATCGGTGCCCTCCTGCTCGGCCAGGGCAAAGCGCTCCATCCGCTCATTGCCGTCGCCTTCGCGAGTGGGGTGGTCGAGCCGCACGGCCTCGGTGTTGAGCGAGGAGAGCGAACGGACCGCTTCCTCCGTGAGGCCGGTCGCGCGCGCGAGCTCCTCGGTGGTCGGCATCCGCCCCAGCTTCTCCTTGAGCAGCGTGGTGGTCTTGCCGAGACGCGAGAGGTCGGCGGTCCGGTTGAGCGGTACCCGGACCGGGCGGCCGTGCCGGGCGATCGCAGCCTGCACCGCCTGACGGATCCACCATACGGCGTAGGAGATGAACTTCACGCCACGATCTGGATCGAACTTCCGGGCAGCCGTCATCAGCCCGAGGTTGCCCTCGCCGATCAGGTCGACCAGCGGCACCCCACGATTCTGGAACTTCTTGGCGACGGAAACCACGAAGCGCACGTTGTGGCGCGCGAGCCGCTCCTGGGCCAGCACGTCGCCGCCAAAGGCCTTGCGGGCCAGTGCCATCTCCTCTTCGCGATTCAAGAGAGGCACTCGGGAGATCTCGTCCAGGTACAGATCGAGACTCTCGCGTCCCTCGTCCACAGCCCGGGCGATCTGCGCCGGGCGGAGGGACCGCCGCTTCCCGCGGGCACGAATAGTCACGTCCCAACTCCTATCCCTTCGACCCGCATTGCGCGGCCGACGCCCCAAGCGTCACCACACCTTCACGGGATTCAATCCGGCAAAACCCTGCTAAAATAACTGCAAACGTTGCGTAACGCAACTGCAGCAGCAACTTCTTGTGAAACATATGCTTAGGCCAGCGCGAGGTCCGTGAAACACTTACCGGCCCTCCAAGACATACGCGTCGAAGGTCGCTTCGGTTCCCTGGGCGCTCCGGGCGCGCTGTCAGAATGGTGTACACCCTCGCTCCACCCCTTAGACGCCCGGCACACGCGAATCGTCACACCTCGGGATGGCGCAGTGCGCAACAAATCGCTACAGCGCCTTGATTTCGGCGACGAGCTTCGTGAGCGAGGCCTTGGCATCGCCGAACAGCATCGCCGTCCGGGGCTCGTAGAAGAGCTGGTTCTCGATCCCCGCGAAGCCGGCATTCATGCTCCGCTTGAGGACCAGGACGCTGCGGGCCCGGTCTGCATTAAGGATCGGCATCCCGTAGATGGGTGAGGAGGGGTCGGTCCGGGCGGCGGGGTTCACGACGTCGTTGGCGCCGACCACAATTGCAACGTCGCACTGTTCGAACTGGTCGTTGATTTCGTCCATATCGTAGAGCCGATCATAGGGGACGTTCGCCTCGGCGAGGATGACATTCATATGCCCCGGCATCCGGCCAGCCACCGGGTGAATGGCGTATTTCACTTCCCCGCCGTGCTTCTCGATCAGCTCGGCGAGTTCCCGGACCACGTGCTGTGCCTGTGCCACCGCGAGGCCGTAGCCCGGAATGATGATCACCTGCTGGGCGTAGGCCAGCTGGACGGCCACATCCTCGGCCGTAGTGCTCCGCACGGTGAGACCCGCGGAGCTCGTGTTGCCCAGTGCTGCCGGTGCGCCGCCGAACGCCCCGAAGAGGACGTTCGTGAGCGAGCGGTTCATCGCCTTCGACATCAGCACCGAGAGCAGGAAGCCGCTGGCGCCGTTGAGGGCACCACAGATGATCAGGACGTTGTTGCCGATGGCGAAGCCGGTGGCGGCTGCGGCCAGGCCGGCGTAGGAGTTGAGCAGCGAGACCACGACCGGCATATCGGCGCCGCCGATCGGCAACACCATCAGGATGCCGATCGCGAACGACAGCCCCATCATCACCCAGAAGGCCATCGGGTTTGCCGGATTGATCACCAGCCAGCCGAACAATCCCACGGTGCCCGCGAGCAATGCCAGATTCATCACGTTCTGCATCGGCCAGGTGATCGGCTTGCCGGTGATGACTTCCTGCAGCTTGCCCCACGCCATCACCGAGCCGGTGACCGTCAGCGCGCCGAACAGCGTCTCGAAGCCGATGGCCGCCATCGTCCCCGACGAAAGTGCGCCGCCGAAATCGTGGATGATGAACTCGTTGACACCCACCAGCGTCGCCGCGAGGGCACCGAACCCGTGGGAGATCGCCACGATCTGGGGCATCGACGTCATCTTGACCTTCGTGCCGAGCGGGATGCCGATCACGGTCCCGACGATCAGGCCAGCGACGATCCACTCGTAGGTGACGATCTCCTGCACAAACAGGGTGCCGATCACGGCGAGCAGCATTCCGATGGCCGCCTGGTTCATCCCGGCGCGGGCCCGGTCGGGATGGGCGAGCGAGCGGAGGCCCAGAATGAAGAAGATCGACGCCGCGAGATAGGTGGCCTGCGTAAACAGCTCGCGCATTACCGGGCCCCTTCTGACTTGTCGGCGCGGCGGAACATCTTGAGCATCCGGTCGGTGATGATGAAGCCACCCACCACGTTGATCATCGCGCAGGCCACCGCGATGCAGCCGAGGTAGTTGCTGATGCGGTGATCGCCGCTGCCCGCGGCCACCAGCGAGCCCACGAGCGAGATGCCGGAGATCGCGTTGGTGGCCGACATCAGCGGCGTGTGCAGCAGCGGGGGCACCCGGCTGATCACCTGATAGCCCACGAATCCGGCGAGGACGAAGACGTAGAGCTGAATGATGGTCGTGGCGTTCATCGTGGGCCTCGGGTCAGCGAAGGGCGCCAGCGTGTGCGATGCACATCGCGCCGGTGATTTCGTCGGTCAGGTCGAGTTGGAGCACGCCGTCGCGGCGCAGGTGGTCGGCCAGCGTCTGGACGTTGCGTGAGAACATCTGGGAGGCGTGCTGCGGCATCGAGCTGGCGAGATTCAACGGCCCGATGATGGTCACGCCCTGATGCACGGTGGATTCACCTGGCACCGTGAGCTCGCAATTGCCCCCGGTTTCGGCCGACACGTCCACGATCACTGCGCCGGCGCGCATCTTCTCGACCGTTGAGCGCAGCACGAGCCGAGGCGCGGGACGGCCGGGAATTGCCGCAGTACAGACAATCAGATCCGAGGTTGCCGCGGCGCCATCGACCGCCTCAAGCACCTTGCGCTGTTGCTCGTCGTCGAGCTCGCGTGCGTACCCGCCCGCGGTTTCGGCGTTGCTCGCGACGGCCTCGGGAGCGAGGAACCTGGCACCGAGCGACTGCACCTGTTCGGCAGCAGCGGCACGCACATCGAAGCCCGTCACCACGGCGCCGAGCCGGCGCAGGGTGGCAATGGCCTGGAGCCCGGCGACACCGGCACCGAGCACCAGTGCCTTGGCAGGGGTGAGCGAACCGGCGGCCGTGGTGAGCATCGGGAGGAAGCGCGGGAGCGCCGAGGCGCCAATGAGCGCCGCGCGGTAGCCGGCCACCGTGGCCTGCGACGAGAGCACGTCCATCGACTGCGCGCGACTGATTCGCGGCACCCGCTCGAGCGCGAGCACGCTGACGCCCGCTGCGACGAGGCGATCGACGGCGCCCGGAGCCGCTCCGGACGTGAGGCAGAGGAGCACGGAGCCGCTGGCAAGGTGCAGGGCCTCGTCGAGGCCGGGGCACTGCACCTTGGCCACCAGGTCGGTTGCCGCTGCGGCGGAGGCGTCGCCAAGCGTGGCTCCTGCCGCCTCATAGGCCGCGTCGGCAAAGAAGGCGCCCTCGCCTGCCCCGCGCTCGACCACCACCGCATCGCCCGCCTTGACCAGCTTGATCACGGCATCGGGGGTGAGTGCCACCCGGGTTTCGCGCGGGGCCAGCTCCTTCAGAACTCCAATACGCATCGCGTAGCGACTCCTGGGACGGGCAGCTTCGGGGCGGAATGAGGCAATCGAGACGGGGATTTCCGGCCAGTCGGCCGGGCCGCAGCGAAGCTACCGAGCCGGTCGTGGACTTTCAACACGGGGAATGGTACCGTGCGCGGATGCCCCACGCACCTTCCCGACCCGGGATCCACAAGTTTGGCGGGGCCTCGCTGGCCGATGCCGACGCGATTCGCGGCGCGGTCGCGATCATCCGGAGCCGCCCCAGCCCGCGCGTCGTGGTGGTATCGGCACTGGCGGGAATCACCGATCTCCTCGTGGATCTGGTGACGCGCGCCGTGGCGGGCGACGCCGACGGAGCCCTGCAGGCCGTCTCGGCGTACCGTCGTGTCCATCACGCGGCGGTCGATGCCCTGCTGGGCGGGTCGACCGATGAGCTTCGCGCGGCCATCGACAGCGCAAGCAGCGAACTCGAGGCACTGGCGCGATCACTCGCGGTGCTCCGCGAGGCCTCGCCCCGCGTGCGCGATCATATCGGTGCCCGCGGAGAGCGCCTCAGCGCACGACTCCTCGCCGCGGCACTCTCGGAGAGCGGCGACAAAGTGATGCTGGTGGAGCCCGCCGAAATCATCATCACCGACGGTCCGTACGGTGGAGCGAGCCCCGACCTGGCCGCCACGCGCACGGCCGCGCGCCGCGTGTTGCTGCCATTGCTCCGGAAGCACATCACGGTGGTGGTGCCGGGATTCCTCGGTCGCGCACCCGACGGCGGGACCGCGACGCTTGGCCGCGGGGGCTCCGACCTGACGGCCACGCTCCTCGGCCGCGCCCTCGACGCGACGAGCGTGACACTCTGGAAGGACGTTCCCGGGCTGCTCACCGCCGATCCGCGGGTGGTGCCCGACGCGCGATTGCTGCCCCACGTGCACGTCCGTGAAGCCGCCGAGCTGGCCTACTATGGCGCGAAGGTGCTGCACCCACGTGCTCTGCTGCCACTCGCCGACCGGAAGATTCCCCTCTTCCTGCGGCCGTTCGCGACGCCCGATGCACCCGGCACCGAGATTTCCACGCGTCGCGATGTGGGTCGCTCCCCGGTGCGCTCGCTCTCCGCGGTTCGAGATCAGGCCCTCGTGACGGTCTCGGGCTCCGGCATTCTCGGTGTGCCGGGTATGGCCGCGCGAACCTTTGGCGCCTTGCAGGCCGAGGGTATTTCGGTCTCCTTGATTGCCCAGGCCTCATCGGAATACACCATCGATTTCACGGTGCCGGCCGACACGGCGAAGCACGCCGTGGCCGTGCTGCGTCACGCCTTCCGGACAGAGATCGCCCAGGGCGAGCTCGATGGTGTGGAGGTGCGCGGTCGGATTGCCGTGATCGCGATCGTCGGACTCGGAATGGCGGGGCATCCCGGCATCGCGGCGCGCGTGTTCGATGCCCTCGCTGATGGTGGCGTGAACGTGGTCGCGATCGCACAGGGCTCGGGGGAACAGAATATTTCGGTGGCGGTCGATGCCGCACAGGTCTCCGAGGGGCTGCGACGGATTCATTCGGCCTTCCAGCTCGGCAAGCTCGGTGGCGGCCAGTCGCATCGCCGCACCGGGTGCGATGTGATCCTCCTCGGCGCAGGCACGGTGGGGCGAGCCGTGCTGCGGCTCATCCCGCGCCGCCCGGAACGGTTCACCGCCGTACGAATGGTGGCCGTGGTCGATCGCAGCGGCGCGATGATCGATGGCGCAGGGATGACCACCCGCACCCTCAAGGCCATTGCGGCCGCGAAGGAAGCGGGTGAAGCGATCGCGACGCTCAGCGGCGCGACGCCGGGAACACCTGCCGACATTCTCGCGCAGTTGTCGCAGCGCGCGCTGGTCCGACCGATCGTGATCGACTGCACCGCCGACGACACCGCCGGACTCCTCACGATGGTGGCTGACGCGGGATGGGATGTGGTGCTCGCGAACAAGAAGCCGCTTGCGGGGCCGTGGCCCAGGACCGCGCGGCTGCGTGAAGCGCTCACACGCGGCGGTGGCCGACTGCGTCACGAGGCCACCGTGGGTGCCGGCACGCCGATCATTCTCGCGGTGGAGCAGCTGATCGCCACGGGAGACCGGATTCGTTCTCTCGAGGGAAGCCTCTCGGGCACGCTCGGCGTGGTTCTGAGCGGGCTCGACGCTGGGGAGCCGTTTTCCGAAGTCGTGTATCGCGCGCTGCGCGAGGGCTACACCGAACCCGACCCACGCGATGACCTCGGGGGAATTGATGTCGCACGCAAGGCGATCATCCTCGCGCGAATGCTGGGACAGACGCTCGAAGTTGGTGACATCACCATTGACTCACTGGTACGCCGCGGAGCGCGTGCGACTCGCGAGGCGTGGCTCGCCGACCTGCCACGGGACGACGGCTGGTGGCGTGCGCGCGCCGATGCCGCGCGCGCGAAGAATCACTCGTTGCGCTACGTCGCGCGCGTGACGCCGCGATCGGTGTCGGTCCAGCTGCGCGAGATGCCACGCAGTCATCCCTTGAGTCAACTACACGGCTCGGCCAATCAGCTGGTGATTTCGTCAGACCGATACCACGAGTCGCCACTGGTGATCACCGGGCACGGTGCCGGTCCCGAGGGCACGGCCACGGGTGTGCTGGCCGACCTCCTCACCCTGGCGTCCGCCTGATGCGCACGAGCGCCACCGCCTTCGCACCCGGTTCCGTGGGGAATGTGGGACCTGGGCTCGACATTCTCGGCCTCGCGGTCGCGGGCGCTGGCGACCGGGTCACTGTTCGCTGGCGCGATGACGAGCAGGTTGTGGTTGATGATGCCGGCCACCCCGACCTCCCGACCGATGCGACGCTCAACACGGCCGCGATTGCCGCGAGCGCCGTGCTGCGGCGCGCGGCCGTCACGCGCGGCATCAGCATCACCGTCGAGAAGGGACTGCCGCTTTCCGGCGGACAGGGCGGGAGCGCGGCGTCGGCCGTGGCGGGAGCGGTCGCGGCAAACTTCCTGGCCGATGCGGGCTATGGGCACGCCGTTCTGCTCGCCTGTGCGCTCGAGGCGGAGAGCACCGTGGCAGGGCGGCACGCCGACAATCTCGCGCCCTCGCTGCTGGGCGGACTCGTGCTCGTGAGGTCGGTGGAACCAATGGACCTGATCCGGGTGCCGTTGCCCGCGTCGTTGCGCATCGTGCTCGCGCATCCCGATCAGCGGCTGCGGACTCGCGATGCGCGAAGCGTCCTGCCGGCCGAGATCAGCCGCGGGCTGGCATTGCAACAGGCGGCCAATGTCGCGGCGATGGTCGTGGCCGCGGCGCTCGGTGATCTCGCGATGCTCGGCCGTGCCCTCGACGACCAGATCGCGGAGCCGGCCCGGGCGCCACTGTTGCCCGGGTTCGCGGCTGCGAAGGTCGCAGCTCTCGCCAGCGGAGCGCTCGGCTGTTCGATCAGTGGTGCGGGTCCGACGGCGTTCGCACTGGTCGATGGCGACAGCATTGGCGAGAACGTGGCCTCGGCAATGATTGCGGCGTATGCGGCAGCAGGCATCGCGGCCACGGCGCGGGTCGCCGCGGTCGACAACGAGGGAGCGCAGGTGTGGTGACGGAACGACTCAGTTGGCAGCGCTGTGACGAGTGCGGCGAAGAAGTCGATGAACTCGACGCGTCGGCACGATGCCGGGCGTGCGGCGGCCTGCTCGCCGTGGTGCACCGCGCTCCTGAAGAACGCGGCGCCGCGCTCCGGGCCCAGTTTGCCGATGCCTGCTGCGCTCGTCCGTCGCCATCGGCCTCGGGGGTGTGGCGTTTTGGTTCGATCGTGTTGCCGACCGCAGTGGATTGTGCGGTCACACATCCCGAGGGCAACACGCCCCTGCTCGAACGTCCTGCCCTGACCGCGTGGGCCGGCGTCGATGCGCTGCAATTCAAGCACGAAGGTCACAACCCGACCGGGTCCTTCAAGGATCGTGGGATGACGGTGGGCGTGACCCAGGCCAAGCGAATCGGAGCTCGTGCCGTGGCCTGTGCCAGCACCGGCAACACCTCGGCCTCACTCGCCTCGTACGCCGCGCAGGCCGGGATTCCCGGACTGGTTTTCATTCCCGAAGGACAGGTCGCGCTCGGCAAATTGATGCAGACGCTCGCGTACGGAGCGCGCACGCTGCTGGTCGACGGCGACTTCGACGCCTGCCTGAAGCTGGTGCAGGCGTCGGCCGAGGAACTCGGCGTCTATCTAGTCAACTCGATCAACCCGTTCCGGCTCGAAGGGCAGAAGACCATCCTGCTCGAACTGCTGCAGCAGCGTGGCTGGGAATCACCCGACTGGGTCGTGCTCCCTGCCGGCAACCTTGGTAACACGGCAGCGTTCGGGAAGGCACTCGATGAGGCGATGGCGTGGGGGCTCATCACGCGACGGCCGCGGATTGCGGCCGTGCAAGCCGCTGGCGCGGCGCCATTTGCTGCCGCGTTTGAGCGCGGCTTCGACCGGCTGGAGACCGTGGAGGCCCACACGATTGCCACCGCGATCAAGATCGGCGCGCCGGCGTCGTATGGTCGCGCGGTTCGCACCATTCGCCACTCCGAGGGATGCGTCATCAGCGTGACCGATGAGGAGATTCTCGGCGCGAAGGCCCAAATCGATCGAGCGGGCGTCGGATGCGAGCCCGCGAGCGCGGCTTCCCTCGCGGGAGTGCGTGTACTGCGGGCACGCGGAGTGATCGGCGCGGGAGAGAGTGTCGTGGCCGTGCTCACCGGGCACATCCTCAAGGATCCGGGCATTCTTCAGCGGATGCACCAGGATGGACCCCCCCCGGCCGAGTGGGCCAATCCACCGATCTCGATAGCCCCGACCCTTGACGCAGTGCGAGCCGTCCTGGACCGCGCCAAGGCCGACTGACGCAACGCCTGTTGCTCGCTCGCCACAGCGTTTGATAGATTTGAGGGGCTTCTGCGACACATTGTGTCCCAGAATGGTGGCTTCCAAGCAACAGTTCCGGCGCAAGATCAACTGCCGCAATGGGTTACCATATCGTACCGAGACGGGCACCTCGCTTGCTCCGTATAGATTCAGTCGGTGACCGCTTTCGGCACCGAAGCCAAGGAAATGTGATGCGCACCCTGATCCGCTCATTCTCGTTGATTGCGACCGTCGCCCTTGTGGCAGCGGCGCCGTTGCGTGCGGATGACCCACCGAAGACCTATTCGCCGACGTTCGGGCTCTCGGGCGGGATCATCGCCACGGGCGACCAGATCACGGCGACGTACTACGGCTGGGAAGCGACCACCTATTACGGCCACACCATCTGGGCCTTCACCGCAGATCAGTACACCACCAATCTCGGCAATGGCTGCTTCTGGTGGTCGGCGTGCGGCTTCATCGACGGCACCAACCTGTTCAGCAAGCCCTTCGGCGTCAGCGCCAACGGCTATCTCGCGAGCCCGCTCGAGACCACGTTCAACTGGACCAACGGTACCGAGATCATCTTCGCGCTGATGGTCGATCAGGGCGATGGTTTCAACTGGTTCTTCTCGGGCGATCCCTCGCGCAACGGCGACGGCTATGCGCACCTTGCCTACTTCTCACCGGCGACGTTCCCCAATGGGATCCCGGGCAACGGCGGAGAGGGACTCGTTCCCAATACCGCAGGGAAGAGCCTGTTCGGCTTCGAAGATGTCTACTACGCGCACAGCGACTGGGACTTCAACAACGCCATCTTCGCGCTCGATGAGAACACGGTCGGCGTTCCGACCGACGTGGTGCCGGAGCCTGCAACGCTGACACTCCTGGGCACCGGCCTCGCCGGGCTGGGCGGCTCACTGCTTCGGCGTCGCCGTCGTGGGGCAACGACCTCCGGGTGACCACATCGCCGCCGACGGGCGCAGCGCGAATCCTTGCGAGGCCGGCCCTTCAGGCCGGCCTCGTCGCGTTCGTGGTCGGGGCGATCGTCCAGTGGCTAGCGATGCGGCATCACGTCGTCTTCGCGTTCTGGGATGCACAAGCGCACCTCGACATCGCACGGCGGGTGGTCGATTCGGTCACCCCGGGGATGCAGATGCTGGGGACGGTCTGGCTTCCGATTCCGCACCTGTTGTTGCTGCCGTTCGTGCTGGTCGATGCCTGGTGGCAGAACGGCCTCGCGGGCGGCATCGTCGGACTCGCGGCATTCGTCACGATCGTGGCGTCGGTGCACGACCTGCTCACCCGCCGCACTCCCGTTGTCGCGCTCGCGTGGATCGGCACGATGTTCGTGCTCTTCAACCCGTCGCTGCTCTACCTGCAGTCGACCGCGATGACGGAACCGGTGCTGCTGGCTTTCCTGACCGCGTCGCTCGTAACCCTCGATCGCTGGAACGAGAGCGGCGCGCCACGAACACTCTGGATTTCGGGCGTGCTGATGGCGCTCGCAGTCGGGAGCCGCTATGACGCGTGGTTCGTGGCCGCACTTGCGACACCGCTCGTGGCACTGCTGTCGTGGCGCGCGGGTCGCGGGTGGTCGCGCAGTGCGCTGACGTTCGCGCTGCCCAGCGCCGTGATGGCGGTCGCCTGGTTCGGCTACAACTATTTCTACTTTGGCGACCCGCTGGCATTCCAGCGTGGTGCCTGGTCGGCGCAGGCGCAGCAGGCCTCGCTCGCCGCGCGCGGTCTGTTGCCGACCAAGGGGCACCCCCTCCTGGCCACGGGCTATTACCTCGGGGCCAGCGCACTCGCCTCTGGGGCGTTGCTCACCCTGCTCGGCCTGCTCGCGGCACCGCGGCTGCTGCGGTCGTTCCACCGCAACGGGATCGCCCTGCTCCTGCTCGCGGCCCTCCCATTCAACATCCTGGCGCTCTGGGCTGGCCAGAGCGTGATCGCCCTCCCCTGGACCACGCCTCCTGGGATCCTGAACGTCCGCTACGGCGTGATGGTCCTTCCGGGGCTCGCGGTGGCTGTCACCCTCGGCGGGGCCGCACTGATCCAGCGGCGGCCAGACTGGCTGAGGGGCACACTCCTCGCTGGTATCCTGGTGGTAATGGCCCAGGGGACGCTCTTTTCCCTTGATTGGCCCGCAAACGCTGGCGCCCTGCGGGAGGGCCTCGCGATCCGCGACGGCGACCTGCGGCAGCAACGGGCCTCGGACTGGCTGGCAGGGCACTACGATGGCGGCCGAGTCCTGGTCGATGGGGCGGTCAACATCTCCCCGCGCACCCGGATCCCTCTGCGCGACCGGATCTACGACTGGACCTGGCAATTGGGCCCCGCCGCGCTCGCCGCCCCGGAACAGGAAGTAGACTGGGTCGTGGTCGACGCCGTGAATCCCTCTTCGCCCGTGGCGAGGGCGATCGCGGGACGACAGGAATTCACGGCACGCTTCGACCGGGTCTTTGATGACGGGAAACTGGAGATATGGCGGAGACGATGATCGTTCTGAGGACACGAGGAGGAGCGCGATGATGTGGCTCGGACGCCTGCGAGAGAACACACCGACGACGATCGGCGTGCTGCTGCTGCTGAT
>JAZJZU010000024.1:0-16628 GCA_040389605.1 Gemmatimonadota bacterium | reverse complement strand
GCCTGTGGTCCCAAGGAGAAGGCGCCGGCCACGGCCGCGCGCGCTCCACTCCCCGCCGCGGTCGACTCTGCCGCTGCCTCGGTCAAGCCCGAAGCCGCCGGGGCCACGACTGCCGTGGCCGAGGTGATGCCGACGGTCACGCTGCGGGGCAACGACACCACGACCACGCCTCCGATGACGCTCGGCGCAATCGGCTACCGCAGTGGCATCACGCTGCTCGGTGCGAGTGACGAGGCCACGCTGGCGATCCCCGTCAATGAGGGACTGCGCCCGGCCGAGCTGCACCTCAAGCTGATGCCCACGCCGAATATGCCTGCTGCCACGCTGGTGCTGCGACAGCGCGATCGCGTGCTCGCCGTGCGCGCGCTCAATGACACCACATCCGAAATGACGCTTCCGCTGGGCGATGCGATAGTGGTCGATGGCAAGGCCACGCTCTCGCTCGCACTCGCCGTGCCTGGTCGCGATGCGTGTCAGGCGCAGCTCTACTACCGCACCGTCATCGCCCCGGAAAGCCGGATCAGCTATACCGGGATCCCATCGGCTGTCGGCGGAATCAACAGTTTCTTCGCACCGTGGCTGAGCAAGGTCACCTTCTACCTTGCCGACCAGCCGTCGCTCGACGCGGCGCAGGCCGCGATCGATGCCTCGGCCTTCGTGGCGCGCCACTATCGCGGAATGGCCACGACCTTCGAGGTCAGGCCGCTGCCGCCGCGCGATTCGATGCCGGAGCCCGGGCCCTATGAGCGGGCCCTGGTCTGGAGCCCGAGTGGCACGACGATGATTGCCCGACCCGAGGGTGGGCGCGGGACCGTACTCGCGATCGCTGCACGTCGTGATGCGCGGCAGCTCTTCACGCTCGCCGACGGCGCGGCGCTGGTCGCGAGCAGCGGGTTCTCGACGGCCACGGCCGACCTGTCGCACAATGTGCTCGACAACGGCACCGACACGCACACACTCAGCGAGCTCGGCTTCACGAGCCGGACCCTCGAGGGCAGCGCGCTGCTGGTGACCGCGTATCCATTTGCCCTGGCGGATTTCGGAACCGGCAGCGCTCCCACTGCGTTCCGGCTCGTGGCCCGGCATTCGGTGCTGCCACCGGACGGCAACGGGTCAGTCCGGGTCCACCTGAACGGCCAGCTGATCTACTCGCGCGCGCTCGACCACAGCGGGCTCGATGTCGTGGTGCCGCTGCCCTCGCACATTCTCACGCGTGACAATGTCCTCGAGGTCCGGTTCCAGGTCGTGCTCGGCGAAGGCGGCTGCCAGCTGGGCGGCCCGGTCTTCACCGCCACCATCGACGCGGCGTCGGCCTTCGTCACGAATGGAAGGACCACGCTGCCACCCGGCTTCGGTCGCTTCCCGTCGTCGTTTGTGCCGGCCTTCTCGGTGCTCCTCGAGCCGCGTGACCGCTTCCGCGTTGAACTCGCGACGCAGATCGTCGGGGCGATGCAGCAGACCACCATCACGCCACTCGCTCCTGGCGTCGCGCGCGACCTCGCCTCCGCGACCGGGCCACTGCTGGCCATCGGTACCACCGGACTCGCGAACACGCTCGATGCACCGGTCCACACCGATGGATTCCGGCTCCGTGACCGCAACGGGAAGGTCTGGGACGAGTTCACGCCCAACGCACCGTATGCCGCGATGCAGGGCTGGGAGCGCAACGGCGAAGATGTGCTGTTGCTGCATCACACCCAGGCCAATGGTCAGCCGCTCGCCGACCTGGTGCGCGAGACCCTCGCGCCCTATGGCTGGTTTGGTGTGCGTGGCGACCTCGTGGTCCGCGGCGAGGCGGGGCCGTCGCACGCGGTGACCATCGCCAACGCCGGCTATCGACTCGAACTGACTGGCGAAGGGGCTGCGTCGCGCCTGGCGCGCTATCGCAGTGCGGTCTTCCTGGTGGCCGCACTCCTGATCCTGGGCCTGCTGCTCTGGCTCTACCCTCGCGTCGTCCGTCGTGAGCTCGATTCGCCTCGGTGATTACCTCGTCCAGCGAGGGTTGATCTCGTCCCAGCAGCTTGCCACCGCCCTGCAACAGCAGCAGCGGACTGGCGAGCGGCTGGGGCGGCTGCTGCTCATCCTGGGATACATCAAGCGCCTGGAACTCGCGCAGGCCCTGGCGACGCTCTGGGGCTACCCGTTCGCGACCGTGGACACGCAGCTGGTCGACGCGGCGGTCGCCCAGCGCTTTCCACTCGACGCCACCCTGCAGCATCGCGCCGTGCCCGTGCGCGACGACGGCCGGATCGTGACCGTGGTCGTGGCCGACGCCCCTAGCCCGGCGCTGCGCGAGATCCTCGGCATCGTCTATCCCGGCCGTGAGGCGGACTTCCGCGTCACGACCGAGTGGGACCTCGACCGGGCGATTGCGCTCGCCCATCGACGCAAGGTGGTGGACACCTCGATCTATGGCCTCTATTTCCGTGACCAGGCAGAGAGCGCCTTCACGGTGTTCACCCTGCCGCAGTACCTCACGTTTGCGATTGCCTGTTTCGCGCTGCTGGCAGGGTTCTATGTGGCGCCGCTCGAAACGCTGCTGGTGCTCAATGTTCCGATCACGGCCTTCTTCCTGCTCGTGGTCGCGTTCCGTACCTGGGTTGGCGTGAGCGGTGCCTCGGCGGAGACCGCCATTTCGCTCACACCCGAAGACCTCGCCGCGATCGACGAGCGCGATCTCCCGGTCTACAGCATCCTGGTGCCGATCTATCGCGAGGCCGCGGTGATCCGCACGCTGCTCCGGTCGCTCCGCGAACTCGACTATCCGGCCGACAAGCTCGACATCCTGCTGCTGTTCGAGGAGGACGATCCCGAGACGCTGGCCGCCGCAAAGGCCGCGGCCCCCGGCGCGAATGTGCGCTTTTTCGTGGTGCCCACCGGCGATCCGCAGACCAAACCGAAGGCGTGCAACGTGGGACTGCTCTTCGCGCAGGGTGAGTACCTCGTCATCTACGACGCCGAAGACCAGCCGGAACCCGACCAGCTCAAGAAGGCCTACCTCGCCTTCCAGCGCGGCCCTGAGTCACTCGTCTGCGTGCAGGCCGCCCTCAACTACTACAACTGGAACGAGAACTTCCTCACCCGGATGTTCACGCTCGAGTATTCGTTCTGGTTTGACTACCTCCTCCCCGGCCTCGATATGCTACGCCTGCCAATTCCCCTCGGCGGCACCAGCAATCACTTCAAGGCGCAGGTGCTGCGTGACCTCGGAGGCTGGGATCCGTTCAACGTGACGGAGGACGCCGACCTCGGGATTCGCGCGGCGATGCACGGCTTCCGGGTCGGGATCATCAATTCCACGACCTTTGAGGAGGCGAACAAGGAAGTCGGCAACTGGATCCGCCAGCGCTCGCGGTGGATCAAGGGCTATATGCAGACGGCGCTGGTCTTCTCACGTGATCCGATGGACCTCCTGCGACGCGTGGGATTCCGGCAGACCGTGGGCTTTGCCCTGCTGATCGGCGGAACCCCGCTGATCTTCCTCATCCAGCCCGTGAGTATCGTGCTGACGGTGCTGTGGATCGTGACCCGCACCGGACTGCTCGATCCGATCTTTCCGCCGATCGTGCTCTATCTCTCGCTGTTCAACCTGTTGATCGGCAACGCCCTGGCGATCTACATCAATATGTTTGCCGTCTTCAAGCGCCGGCTGCACATCCTGGTCCTCTTTGCGCTGCTGAATCCGTTCTACTGGATCCTGCACTCGATTGCGGCCTACAAGGCACTGGGACAGCTGTTCACCCGCCCGTACTACTGGGAGAAGACCACCCATGGTCTCACCCGTCACGGCGCCTCGGCGTAGGGCGGTCGCACCCTACTGGGTGCGCACGATCCTGGCCGGCACCGCGGCGGCGCCGCTGTTCGTGGCGGCGTTGCTGCTCGCGCGCAGTGGCTACCTGAGCGATACCCACGGTGCCTTCATCAGCCGGGTGCTCTTTGCGCTCGACCGGGGTCAGCTGGAATTGCTGGGGTTTGAGTACCCCCCGCTGCCCTTCCTGATGCTGCTGCCGTGGCCCACGGTCACACTGGCGATCATCTTCGGGGCGCTGGCGGTGTTCTCGCTCGCGTGGCTCGTGCTCAACGACTGCACGATGCGCCGCTCCATCCTCCCGTTCGTGCTGCTGCTCGGTGCACTGTGGTCGCCCATCGGGCTGCACCTCGTGGCCAGTGACTTCAACGAGGCCGTCGGACTGTTTGCGCTCTACGGCGGATGGCGGCACTACCGGCGCTGGTGGGAAACCCGCAAGACCATTCACGGCCTCTACACCGGACTCTGGCTGGGCGTGGCGTTCTACACGTCGCCCCTCGGCCTCGGACTCGCGCTGATCGCGGGGGCCGTGCTGCCACTGCTCTTCCCGCGGTTGCAGATTCCACCGTTCGCCTCGCAGCTGGTGCTGCTCGTCTTCCCGGGCATCGCCGCCACGGCCACCTGGGCCTACCTCTCCTGGGTATTCACGCATCGCGTGGCGTTCCCATTCTCGCCGTGGGAACCGCAATCGCCTGGCTTCGTCCAGATCGTGATCTGGACCGTGCCGTACCTCCTGGTGGCGTTCTTTTCCATCCTGCGACCCAAGGCCACCACGGCCGGCGTGTTGCTGCCGTTCGTCCTCCTGCTGGCGGCGAATCGCGTGGGATGGCACTTCTCGCTGGCCTTCGCCGTGGTCCTGCTCACCCTCGTGGCCATCATCGCCATTCCGCCCGATCTCGATCGGGCGCAGCGCACGCTGCTCGGCGGCGCCGCCATTGCGCAGGCCGTGGTCGCGTGGGTCCTGATTCCGTGGCCAGCCACCACCACCGAAGACATCACCAGTCGCACCGTCGCGACGGCGCTTTCGGCCGCCCCGGCCCGGAGCATCCTGATCGACGACCGCTACGCGCCCCGTTTGCTCAAGTGGGCCCCGTCGCTCTCCCCCTATCTCACCACGCGCGACACCGGCTTCGAAGTCGCGCTCGCGGAGCCGCGCGCCATCGTGGAATACGTGGTGGTCACCTCCGATGGCGAGGGACTCACCCTCGATGCCGATGTTCGCCCGCCGCCCGGGTTCCAGGTAGACTGGAGCTGGGGCGGATACACACTCTATCGCCGCCCAGGCGCGCCCCGCTTGCCGGTGCGCTTCGATCGCATTCTCGCCGACCAGCCGGTCCAACCGTGAGGACGCCCGTGTCGCGTTCCCTGCTTCTCACCCTGGCGACCATCGGCTGCCTGTTGCCGCTGCGCACTGCGTCGGCACAATGGACGCTGCAACCTGGCGCCTGGTTCATGTCACACGGATTCAATACCGGACGATTCCCCGATCGCTTCTCGAGCGGACCCCTCGCGACCGAAAACGCGCTCGAGAAGCGCGACTGGGGGATGTACTTCATCTATGGCTGGAAGAATGGCCTGAGCATAGGCTTCGGCCAGGGATTCGCGCGCCTCGAGGACAAGCGCAACGGCACGTCCACCACGACCACGGGGCTGGGGGCCACCGGCATCTTCGTGATGAAGCGGCTGGCGCAGGGGAAGGGCGGCATTCTCTCCATCCAGCCACGCGTGGACCTGCCGCTGTTCTACAACACCAACGATCGCCCGGTCCTCGGACCAGTGAGCACGGACGCCGAAGTGCGACTGCTCTATGGCAACGGATTCGGATTCGCGGGAACTCGTGGCTTCCTGAGCGCGTCGGCCGGCGGAGCCATCTGGCGCGCGGGCGCCGACGAGGTGCGCTACGATGCCACCGTGGGGCTCGACGCCACACCACGTGTCCTGGTAATGGTCCAGGCCTTCAATGTGGCGGCATTCCAGGACGGCGGGCTTGCCTACAGCGCGACCAAGCTGGGCGGGTCGGCGGTCTTCCGCGTCTCGAAACACGTGGGGATCCAGGCCGGCTACTACGCCGGGATCTCGGGGAAGAACACCGCCCGGGAGCGGACCTACTCGGTGTCCCTTTGGCTCAATCACGACGCCAAGGGCGGCGCGCTGGGCGAGAAGTAGCTACTCGGGCAGGCGTGCCGCGCGCAGGAGTCGATCGATGATCCGCGCGTTCTGCCCGCCCTCTTCGGGACCAAGCCGTGGCGCACCCTCGCCCAGGACAGCACGGGCGAGGTCTTCCACCTCCAGCCGGTAACAATCCACGGCCGCAAAGCGAAGAAACTCGACGACCTCATCACGGCGGAGGTGGAGCGTGGCCGTATCGCTGATCGGCTTGAACGGCTCGTCGAGGTAGATCGACCCGGCCGTGCCAGTGATCGTTACGCCCTGCTGCAACTCGCTGTCGAAGCCGCAGTCAATCAACCCCACCCTTCCATCGGGATATCGCAGCAGGCCCTGCAGTGAGATATCGACGCCGTACACCGGATCAATGTGTGCCACGGCGCGGACCTGGTCGGGATCGGGACCGAGCAGCAGGCGGCAGATGTTGACACCGTAGCATCCCACGTCGAGCAGTGCCCCACCACCCCACTCTGGCCGGAGCCGCACCTGCTCATCCGGCGGCAACAGGAAACGGAACGTGGCGCTCACACTGCGAACCGTGCCGATTGCTCCGTCGGCAATCAATTCCTGGAGTCGATCGATCTGGGGATGGAAGCGATACATAAAGGCCTCCACCAGGTGGCGACCGGTGACGCGTGCCACCGCGAGCAGTTCGTCGCATTCCCCCGCATTCAGGGCGAGGGGTTTCTCGCAGAGGACGTGCTTGCCCTGCTCCATCGCCGCAATCGCGAGCTCACGGTGGAGGCCGTTGTGGGTCGCAATGACCACCACGTCGATCTCCGGATCGTGCAGCAATTCCTCATAGGACCCGAAGGCCCGGACCGGACCGAGCGCGGCCGCGCGGCTACACGTACATCTGCCGGACGCAGGCGTACGGCCGCGCGCCACAGCTCACGGCTGGCAACGGCGTGGAGCACGGCATCGTGGGCGGCCACGATTGCCGGAGCGAGCCGTTTGCGGGCCACGCGGCCCGCTCCGATGATTCCGAAGCGCACTGGCGCAGTCATCATGGGAGCAACTCCACGGCGGTGCGACAGGCGGGCAATTCCTTGCCCAGAATGCTGCCGAGGCGATCGACCGCTTCTTCGGCCATTGCCCGGTAGGTGGTGAGTTTCCCGCCGGCGATCGTGAGCACGCGACCTTCCTGAATCAGTGCGTGCTCGCGAGTGCGTCCGCTTTCGGCGCCACTCTGTCGCAGCAGCGGGCGCACACCGGCCCAGGACGCCGTGACATCCGGTTCCGTCAGTGCGAGGGTCGGGAAGAGGTGCTGCACGGCGCGGAGCAGGTAGAACACGTCGGTAGCGGATACCGTGAGCGCATCGGGTGACTCCTCGCATTCGGTGTCCGTGGTTCCGACCAGGATGCGACCGAGCTCGGGCTCGGGGATGCAGAACATCACGCGGCCATCCTCGGGATGGCGCAGTGCGATGGCGTGTGTCAGGGGGAGCCGGTTCACCGAGAAGGTGATGTGAATCCCCTTGGTGCCACCCACGAGATCCCGATCAGGAAGACCGGCCTGCAAGCGGACGGCATCGGTCCACGGCCCCGCAGCGATCACGAGGGTGCGCGCGTGAATCTCCTCGCCATCGGCGAGCGTAGCCGTCACACCATCCTGAGACACCTCGAGACGGGCGTGCGCGTGCTCGAGGACGCGGGCGCCGGCCCGCTGGGCCGAGACAATATTGGCACGGACGAGTCCGAGGTCGTCGCCGTGGGCATCCTGATAGAGCGCCCCACCGGCCAGGGGAGCCGAGGCGAGCAGTGGTTCCCGCCGCACGACGCCGCGGCGAGTCATTGGATGATGGGGGCCGAGGGCGTGGCGACCGGCAAGCAGCCGGTAGAGTGTCACGCCGACGCCCACCCGGAACCATTGCCAGTATGCGCCGGCATCGGAGAGAAACAGGAACGGCAGCTGGCGGACGAGGTGCGGAGCGATGCGCAGCAGGATGGCGCGTTCGGCGAGGGCCTCGCGGACGAGGTGCAGATCGCCGAGCTCGAGATAGCGGATACCGCCGTGAATGAGGCGGCTCGACCTGCTACTGGTTCCCCAGCCGACCGTCTCCTTTTCGAGGAGGGTGACCTGGAGCCCCCGAAGCGCCGCATCGCGCGCGATGCCTGCCCCGACGATCCCGCCTCCCAGCACCAGCACATCCTGTACGGCCACGCGCGCTACCTCCCCAGTGATTCCCGGAAGGTAGCACGGTTTCGTGCAGCGTCGGTGGGCTCAGAGTGCGCCGTCGAAATAGAACTCCAGTCGCCATCCGGTTGGTGCGCGGAGCGCACGCGCGAGATCGATTCGCACGAGCCCATCCAGCAGCGACACACCTGCGCCTGCACCGGCGAGTGCGCGGCCGGAGCCGAAGTCGCGGCGATCGCCCGCCCATCCCAGATCGCCGAAGGCGATCAGCCGGAACGCGGGAAGGCCACGTCCGATCTCCGCGCGTGTCAGCCAGTATGCCGTTCCCGCTGCCGCGCCGCCGGCGTAGCCACGCAGCGTCCCTGCCCCGCCCAGATAGAACCGGGATTGCAGGGGCACGCGCCCGGTGGTCGTGCCGGCCGCGATCGAGAGCGCCCCGCTCCACGGTCCAGCGGGGGTCACGAATGCCCGGAGGGTGAGGGCGCCCTTGCCGAAATCGAAGTCTCCGGTGGCGCCTTCGATCGTCGCATCGGCGCCGAGCCGCAGGGTCCGCGAGATCGGCCGCGTCGTGCGCAGCGTGAGGACCGCGCCGGCCTCCGTCGCGGGATCGGCGCTGACGTTGGGACGAAAGCCTCGCGAGTTGTCGAAGAGATGCGGAATGCTCGCCGAGGTCTCGACCGAGGCCGCGCGCTGCCGCTCGTAATAGAGCCGCGCATCCCACGCGCCTGACTCCGTGTTGTGTGCCGTCACTTCGGCGCCGATGGTGCGGAAATATTCGCCATCGTCCCGGCCCGCAACGAGCCCGAGGACGGAGTTGACGGCCCCAAGCGGGTGTTCATCAGGGTTCGACGCTGCCAGCCGTCGATAGGCGCCGAATGCGAGGCGGCGCCCGGGCGTTTCCCGCACCAGCGCCAGCTCGCCGTTCGGCAGGCCATCGGCGAGGCCAATGCGCGCGAGTCCCTCGAGGCGCGCTCGACCGAGGTCGAGCCGCGCCGCGGCACCGAGTGACAGCGCCTCCACGCGATTGTATCGCGCGTGCTGCAGCACTGCCGACACGCCCGATGGAAGTTCGATGTGGTGATCCCAGGGGCGATCCGGGAGTGCCTCGATCGCAGCCCCCAAGCCGCGGAGTTCCTGTTCCGAGATGAGGTCACCCATCTCGAGAATCGGGGGTCCGAGCTGCGGTGACGTCAGCAGTGCTGCCGAATCGCTCGGAATCACGACCGTGAGGTTGGAGTCAGGCGCCCAGCGACCACGCGTGGAATCGCGGACCGGGGTTCCGTCCGCATTGGCCCGCCGGCGACGCCCGGTGCGGCCTGCCGGGCGGAAGGTGCTCGTGGTGTCGGGCGGCGCCCCGCCCTGCACGGCGTAGTCGGAATAGGTCCGCTCCATCCGGAAGGGCACATTCAGCCACGAACCCATCGTGCCGGTCGCATCGATGGCCACGTAGCGTGGCATCCACCAGCGACCCTCGTAGAGCGCGTACTCGAGTGTCACGAATTTCACTTCGCCGCGCGGGTTCACGAATCCGGGCACGTCCTTGGCATCGCCGGGATCGAGATCGCGACGCATTTCGAACGGGCGCGCCGGTCGGAAGGCGGCACGCACGAGGCCGTAAGTGTCGGCATCGAACCAGAGCGTCCCCGAGATCAGGCGCCAATCGGTCCGACGTGGAATCACCTTCAGCGCGAGGATGTGAATCTGTCGCCCACCGGGAAGCCCGATCCTGGTATCGCCGCCCATTTCGAAGCGATAGTCGGCTTCACCACCCTGCCGCAGGGGATAAATGAAGCCGTCGCGCGAATTCCCTGCCCCGACCACGCGGAGATAGTCGCTCGCAGGATCGAAGACCAGGTCGCGCGCGTCGCTGTTGAGCCCGTCGGGGACCTTGTCTCCGCGCTCGGCAATGGGTGCGGCAGCGCGCGCACCCACGAACTCGATCGTGCTGACAGAGTCCCGGCGCCAGGAGATCTTCGCAACCAGCTCCTCGCGATAGAGCATCCGGTCGCGTGCGAGCGCCTTGATGCCAACCCCCATCCGCGAGGAGACCGTGGCCTGGTAGGCCGTCACCAGTCGCTCATTCCGGAGCCGTGCCTGACGGGCGTGCTGCACCAGCGATGCGGTGGCCGAATCGGCGTAGGAATCCGCGGGAACAGCCGGCGCAGGTTGCTGGACTTGGGCCAGCAGGAGCAGCATCGAGATCATAGGGTCCGGGGTTCTGGGGTCGGCTGAAAATACGAGGGTTCGGGGAGACTTGTTTCAGGTCGGAACCTGAAATGGGAGCGGAACGAGGCGGGTCCACCTACCATTGTCTCCCGTGCGCGGGTCCTCCCTCGCCGGATTGACGGAAGCACTCTCTCTCGGACGACGAATCGATGGCCCTTCTGGGTTTGCAGGATATCTCGCTGTCGTATGGTGGCCCGCTGTTGCTGGATGGTGCGACCCTGGCCATCGAGCGGGGGGAGCGCGTCTGCCTCCTGGGTCGGAATGGCGCGGGCAAGAGCACGGTGATGAAGCTGCTCGACGGGACGCTGCTCCCCGACCGCGGCGAGGTGGTCCGGCAGACCGGGGTGACGGTCACGCGCCTGGAGCAGGAAGTCCCCGGTGACGTGAGTGGTACGACGTTCGATGTCGTCGCGGCGGGGCTCGGCGAGGCCGGGCTCCTGCTCGCGCGATACCACCAGGTCTCGCACGCGGTGGCGCTCGACGCGAGTGATTCCGCGCTGCGCGAGATGTCGCGCCTGCACGATGCACTCGATGCCGCCAATGCCTGGCAGACCAGTGACCGGGTCGACACGGTGCTCTCGCACCTCGGACTCGACCCCGATGCGCCGTTCGCGGCTGCGTCAGGCGGGCGGAAGCGCCAGACGCTGCTGGCCCGCGCACTCGTGCGCGACCCCGATGTTTTGCTGCTCGACGAACCGACCAACCATCTCGACATCGAGGCGGTCGAGTGGATGGAGGACTACCTCATTGCGCGCGGCACCACGCTGGTGTTCGTGACCCATGATCGTGCCTTCCTGCGTCGGGTGGCCACACGCATTGTCGATCTCGATCGCGGCAAGCTGGTGGAGTGGGGATCGGACTACGACGAGTATCTCCTCCGCAAGGAGGCGGCACTCGCAGTGGAACAGAAGGAGTGGAGCGAATTCGACAAGAAGCTTGCGCGTGAGGAAGTCTGGATCCGCACTGGCATCCAGGCGCGGCGCACTCGCAATGAAGGCCGTGTCCGGGCGCTGCAGGCCCTGCGACTCGAGCGCGGCGCGCGGCGCGAACGCACCGGCACCGTCCGGTTGCAGGCGCAGGAAGCGGAACGGTCGGGTCGGCTGGTGGTCGAGGCGAAGGATGTGAGCTTCGGATACGGCGACCGGACCATCGTGAGCCATCTCACGACGACGATTGCGCGCGGCGACCGTGTGGGACTGATCGGTCCCAACGGTTCGGGCAAGACCACCCTGCTCCGGCTGCTCCTTGGCGAGCTCACGCCGGACGGCGGGACGATCCGCCTCGGCACGAACCTCGAAGTGGCCTATTTCGATCAGTTGCGCGAGCAACTCGACCCCGAACAGACCGTGGCCAACAGCATCGGCGACGGGACAGAGTTCATCGAGATCAACGGGGTGCGCAAGCACGTGCTCGGATATCTCCAGGATTTTCTCTTTCCACCCGACCGCTCGCGGACGCCTGTGAAGGTGCTCTCGGGCGGAGAGCGGAACCGCCTGCTCCTGGCCCGGCTGTTCACCCGGCGGTTCAATGTTCTGGTACTCGACGAGCCCACCAACGATCTCGACATCGAGACACTCGACCTGCTTGAGGACCTGCTGCTGAACTTGTCGGCCACGCTGCTGGTCGTGAGCCACGATCGTGCGTTCCTCGATAACGTGGTCACCAGCACGCTGGTGCTCGAGGGCAATGGGATCGTGGGCGAATACGTGGGCGGCTATTCCGACTGGGTACGCCAGCGCCGCCTTCCATCCGACCCCGCGCCGGTTCGCGTGGATCCGAAGCCGTCCGCACCCGCCCAGCCACGGCCTGCGCGCGTCAAGCCCTTGAACCAGAAGGAGCAAGCCGAACTGGCCGCACTGCCCGAGCAGATCGACGGCGCGGAACAGGAGCGGCTGGGATGCTTTGCGCGGATGGCCGACCCGGCCGTCTTGCGTGACGGTGCGGCAGTGACGGCCACCCAGGCGAGAATCCGCGAGCTCGAGGCCGAGATTGCTCGGCTCACGGCCCGCTGGGAAGCGCTTGAGCAACGGGCGGTCGAGGCCTAGCTTTTCACCTTCTCACCCAATTCGGAGCCGGATATGAAGCGCACCATTCTTCCGTTCCTCGCCCTCGCCGTGTGCTCGGCACCCCTGCAGGCGCAGCGGACAGACATCGGCGTACCCAGCGCCCGCGCCATCTGGCAACAGCTTGCGGGCTACGTGCTGCAGTCGGCAGAGGATATGCCTGAGGCGAAGTATGCCTTCAAGCCCACGCCGGAGGTCCGCAGCTTCGGTGAGCTGATCGGCCACGTGGCGGGGTCGCAGATGATGTTCTGCGCCGCGGCAATGGGTGAGGCGGCCCCGGCCGAGGACGCCGTGGAGAAGTCGGCCACGACGAAGGCGGCACTTGTCGCCGCGATGAAGGCATCGACCGCGTATTGCGCCAAGGCCTATGCGCAGAGCGATGCGGCCTCGCGCGGCGAGATCACAATGTTTGGTGGCAAGCAGACGCGGATGTGGGCGTTGATGATGAACGCGAGCCACGATGGCGAGCACTACGGCAACATCGTCACCTATATGCGGATGAACGGGATGGTCCCGCCGTCCAGCCGGGGGCAGTAGCGGCCCTCAACGGCAGCTCGGCGCGGCGCCAATCAACGGACCAGCCACCGGGACAACGCCATTGCCCCGTGGCTGAAGTCTTTCGGTGCATCCCACCGGCGCCGGTGCGTCTCCACCCACGAGGCGCCACTGGGGCGCCCGGGATCCGTCTTTCCGGAGGTTGTCGTGGCACTTTCATCGCTCCTTGCTCCCGCCATACGCCGTCGCTGGGTACGCGTTGCCCTCGCGTCGACCGCCGTGCTCTTCCTCACGGCCTGCCCGGGGGCCACGGACATCAGGAAGATTCTCGATGATCCCGCCCACTACGAAGGGAAGACGGTGCGGATCGCGGGCGACGTGACCGAGTCGGTTGGTGCGCTGGGTTATGGCGTCTACCAGGTGAAGGATGGCACGGGCGCGCTCACGGTGGTCAACCAGACCGGCAGTGGTGGTGTGCCGCGCACGGGCGCGCAGGTAGCGGTCGAGGGCACCTTCCGTTCGGCTTTCACCGTGGGCAGCAAGACCGTGGCGGTCCTGCTCGAGACGAAGCACAAGGCGCGCTAGGCAACCAGCTCCGAACCGGACGAAAGGCGCCCCCCGGGGCGCCTTTCTATTGCCCCCACCCCCCGATCCAGAGGACGGTACTAGCTTCGAAGGATGAGTGATTCGGTTTCTCACGCCCCCGGCCACCCCGGCATCCCCGCCCGCTGGACCTCCAGCGCCAAGGCCGGCGTCGGTACCGCCCTGTCGGAGGCGAGTCGAGTCTGGTTCACGATCAGCCACGGCATCCTGAACGAGATCTACTTCCCCGATGTCGACGTCGCCTGTACTCGCGATCTCGGGCTGGTGGTCAGCGACGACCACGGCTTCCTCTCCGAAGAGAAACGCAATGCCGGCCACGAGATCGAGTGGCTGACGCCCGGAGTGCCCGCATTCCGGCTGACCAATACCTGCGCCCAAGGGCGCTACCGGATCGAGAAGACCATCTTCGCCGCATCGGATCACCACACCATCCTGCAGCACACGCGGTTCGTGCCCCTGATCGGCACACTCGAGGATTATCACGTTCACGTGGTCTGCTCTCCCCACCTCGGCAACCAGGGGGCCGGCAACACCGCGTGGGTTGGGAAGTACAAGCGTGCCGATGGACTCTTCGCCGAACGCGAGGGCTATGCCCTCGCGCTGATGAGCAGCACGCCGTGGCGCAAGCGCTCCGTCGGCTTCGTGGGTGAATCGGATGGCTGGCAGGATCTCCAGCAGCACGGGCAGATGGAGTGGTCGTACGAGCGCGCGGAGGACGGCAACGTCGCGCTGAGCGGTGAACTGGACCTGCGGGAATGCGGCGGCGAATTTGTGCTGGCCATCGGCTTCGGCCACGACCACCCGAAGGCCGCACACCACGCGCTCGCCTCACTGCTAGTCCCGCACGAAGTGACCTTGCGCAAGTTCGCCGCCGACTGGAGCGAGTGGCAGGACACCCTGCTGCGCCTCGACGACGCCGATCCAACCCCCGATCTCTTTCGCGCGAGCACCGCCGTGATGCGGACCCACGGCTCGAAGAGCTTCTTCGGTGGGATGATTGCCTCACTCTCGATTCCGTGGGGCTCAGCGAGAGGCGACGGCGACCTCGGCGGATACCACCTCGTCTGGCCCCGCGACCTGGTCCAGACGGCCACCGGGCTGCTGGCGGCCGGTGCGGTCGAGGAGGCGCGGCGCGTGCTTCGCTATCTCCAGGCCGTCCAGGAACCCGATGGGCACTGGGCCCAGAATTCCTGGCTCGATGGCACGCCATACTGGCGCGGCATCCAGATGGACGAAACTGCGCTCCCGATCCTGCTCGTTGGTCTCGCTCGACGGGAGCAGGCACTCAGCGTTGAAGAGGTCAAGGGATTCTGGCCAATGGTACGGCTGGCGGCGTCGTTTCTTGTCCGCAACGGACCGGCCACGATGCAGGACCGGTGGGAAGAGAACAGTGGCTTCTCCCCATTCACGCTCGCCACCGAAATCGCGGGCTTGCTTGTTGCGGCCGAGCTCGCCGAACTGGCAGGAGAAACATCGATCCCGGAATACCTCCGCCAGACGGCCGATGACTGGAACAATTCACTCGAACGCTGGACCTACGCACGCCACACCCCCCTGGCGGAAGCCGTGGGGGTCGATGGCTACTATGTGCGGATCGCCCCGCTCGACACTCCAGCCCGCGGGAGTCCGGTGGGAGGCGTGATTGACATCAGGAACCAGCCCCTCGAAGGCGCCAGCGCCAACACGGTGGAAGTGGTCTCGCCCGATGCCCTTGCCCTGGTCCGCTTCGGGTTGCGGCGCGCCGACGACCCGCGGATCCTCAACACGGTCGCGGTGATCGACGCCGAGCTGAAGACGGAGTTCCCCGTCGGCCCCGCGTGGAAGCGGTATCGCCAGGATGGTTACGGTGAGCATACCGATTCGAGCGCGTTTGATGGAACGGGGATCGGCCGTCCGTGGCCGCTGCTCACGGGCGAACGAGCGGCCTACGAGTTTGCGGCAGGACGTCGGGATGAGGCCGCACGGCTGACGCAGACGATGGCGGGATTTGCCAATCACGGCGGACTGCTTCCGGAACAGATCTGGGATGGCACCGACGACGAGGCGGCCGAACTCTGGCACGGCAAGCCCGCAGGATCGGCGATGCCGCTCGTGTGGGCACACGCGGAGTACGTCAGGATGTTGCGCACCCTGCGCGACGGCGTGGTCTTCGCGATGCCGCCGCAGGCCAAGGCACGCTACTGCGATGCAACCCCGCCGGCGAGCCGGTTTCCGTGGAGCTTCTCGCTGCAGGCCGTGCAGATGCCTCCCGGGCAGGTGCTGCGGATCACGCTGCAGGAGCCCGCCACCGTCCGCTGGAGTTCTGATGACTGGGCCACCTGGTCGGATGCGGTAACGCACGACCCGGGACTGGGGAGCCACATCGTCGACCTGGATCTCTCCTCCCTTCCCGACGGCGGGGCCGTCACCTTCACGATGCGCTGGACCGGGCCAGACCGCTGGGAAGGCCGCAACTTCACCATTCGGGTGAGCTCCTCGGCGTGAGGCGTGTCGCCAATGGCTGCGTCGACCGTCCTAGGCTGTAACTGAATTGACCCCAGCAAGGAGATCGGCACGATGCGAGTGATGGTGATTGATATTGGCGGCTCCCACATCAAGCTGGCCATCACGGGCGCAGCCGACCACCGTTCCATCGAGTCGGGACCGACCACAACCCCCGCCGACCTGGTGCACGCAGTCCGGGAAGCGACCACCGACTGGCAATACGACGCCATCTCGATCGGCTATCCCGGTCCAGCCGCCGCACACCGCCCTGTCGTCGAACCCGTGCATCTCGGCACTGGATGGGTGGATTTCGATTTCGCCGCGGCCTTCGGCTGCCCGGTCAAGCTCGTCAACGATGCGCTGATGCAGGCCATCGGAAGTTACGAGGGCGGCAGGATGCTCTTCCTCGGCCTCGGGACCGGGCTCGGATCAGCGCTGGTGATGGACAATCACGGCTATCCGCTCGAGCTCGCGCACCTGCCCTATCGCAAGCGCCGGAGTTTCGAGGACTATCTCGGTGATGCCGGTCGGCTGCGGAGCGGCAACCGGAAATGGCGCAAGCGGGTTGATGAAGCGTTTGGCGTAGCCGTTCATGAACGCGATCGGCTGGTATTTCTCGGCCAGCAACCTTGCGCTCGCCGGCACC
>JAZJZU010000023.1:10629-13875 GCA_040389605.1 Gemmatimonadota bacterium | reverse complement strand
GCCGCCGCCTTCCGCCAGCTTGTCCTGCGCTTTGTCGAAGCGCACCATGCGCTGCTCCTCGCCGATCAGATCACGCTGCCGCGTGCGCATCTCCACCCGGTACTTGCGCCGGTCGCCGATGGTCTCCTGCACCCTGCCCATCAAGCCATCAGCCATCGCCGCGGCGTGAGCGCCGGCTATCCGTTCCCGCCCGACAGTCGCTGGCAGCGGGAACTCGAATCGTCATTCCTGTACGAGGATACGCCGGACCAGCGCACTGCCACGGACGACATCAAGCGCGATATGGAACGGCCCAAGCCGATGGACCGGTTGCTCGTGGGCGATGTGGGGTACGGCAAGACCGAGGTCGCCGTGCGAGCCGCCTTCAAGGCCGTGCAGGGGGGGAAGCAGGTGGCCGTGCTGGTGCCGACCACGATTCTGGCCGAGCAGCATTTCCGGACCTTCGCCGACCGACTCGCTGACTATCCCGTCACCGTCGAGGCACTCTCCCGCTTCCGCAGCGCCAAGGAGCAGAAGGAAACGGTACGCAAGCTTGCCGAGGGCGAGCTCGATATCGTGATCGGAACCCATCGCCTGCTTTCAAAGGACGTGCTCTTCAAGGACCTCGGCCTGCTCATTGTCGACGAGGAGCATCGCTTCGGGGTGAAGCACAAGGAGCGGCTCAAGGCGCTCCGGCTCGCCGTGGATGTGCTCACGCTCACGGCCACGCCGATTCCGCGCACGCTGCACCTGTCGCTTGCCGGCCTCCGGGATATGACCGTGATTGAAACCGCGCCGCGCGACCGCTCCCCCATCCTCACCTTCGTCGAGCCGTGGGACGATGCACTGCTCGAGGAAGCGATGGCGCGCGAGCTCGATCGCGGCGGCCAGGTCTTTGTGGTCCATAACCGGATCGAAACCATCGAAACCATCGCCGCACGGATCCGGGCGCTGGCGCCCCGGGCGCGGGTCGATGTGGGCCACGGGCAGATGGCGGCGGACGATCTCGAAGACGTGATGCAGCGCTTCGTGGTAGGCGAACTCGACATCCTGGTGTCGACGATGATTGTCGAGTCCGGTCTCGACGTTCCAAATGCAAACACGATGATCGTCCACGATGCCCATCGATTCGGCCTGGCGCAACTTTATCAATTGCGGGGCCGGGTGGGGCGGAGTCATCGCCGGGCCTATTGCTACCTGGTCGTGCCCGACACCATCGATCAGAGCGCCGATGAGCGATTGAAGGTGCTTGAGCATCATACAGATCTGGGGGCCGGATACCGGATCGCGCTCAAGGACCTTGAGCTCCGTGGAGCGGGGAACCTGCTGGGGTCTGAGCAGTCGGGGCACGCCCAGGCGGTGGGGTTCGACCTCTATATGCGCTGGCTCGAGGAGACGGTGAAGGCAATGCGTGGGCAGGGCGGTGGGGAGGCCCCTCAGCCGCCGGATGTGGTCTTCGACCAGCCGGCCCACCTGCCCGACGCGTTCGTGCCGGATGACGAGACCAAGCTCGATCTCTATCGCCGACTGGCGCGGGCGTCTGCTCCCGGCGACATTGATGAGCTACGCTCGGAGCTGCGCGAGCGGTTCGGACCGCTTCCTCCCGAGGCCGATGCCCTGCTGGATATGGGCCGGCTGCGGGCGCTGGGGGCGACCCTCGGGGTGCAACACGTGCTGGTTCGGGGTGAAGAGGCGCGACTGACGTTCCGTCACGGCGCCGCTCCCCGGATGGCAGGCCTGACCCAGGCTCTCGAGAATGTGCAGCTCGCCGCCGAGGTCCGGCGGACGGTGCCGTTGTCCCTGCGTTTGGTCCGATTGGGGGGTGAAGCGCTCATCCCCTCGCTGGTTCGTGCACTTCGCCAGGTTGCCACTTAGGTCGCCGGTGTTCTTTCATCGATCGAGGAGTCCGATGCTTCGCAAGACTGTGCTCGCCGCGTCCACGATGGTTGTTCTCGCCGCCTGCGGGGCCGGAGGCCTCACGGCGGGACCGGATGTGGCCGCCAAGGCCGCCGGCCAGGAACTCTCGGCCCCCAGGGTCTCGGAGATTCTCACCGGCGCCAAGGGCGCCAAGCTGACGCCCGAGTCTGCCGAGTTCATCGCCAACCTCTGGGTCGATTACACGCTCTTCGCGCAGGGTGTCGCCAACGGGACCCTCAAGGCCGACTCGGCCACGGTCACCAAGGCGATGTGGCCGGCGCTCGCACAGCTTCGCGCCGACCGCTGGCACGACACCCTGATTGCCCGTCGTGCGAAGGCGAGTGACGCGCAGGTTGACAGCACCTACAACGCCGGGAACGACCGGGCGTTGCAGCACATCCTGATCATGGTGGCCCCGACGGCGACGACGACCGAGCGCAGCTCGGCCCGCAAGAAGATCGACGACATCGCCCGCCAGCTGAACGGTGGCGCGAACTTCGGCGCTCTTGCGCTCAAGAACTCGATGGACACGGGCAGTGGTGCCGACAGCGGCTACCTGCCGATCGGGCCCAAGGGCCGGTTCGTGAAGGAGTTCGACAGCGTGGGGTATTCGATGGCGCCGGGCACCACGTCCGGCGTTGTGCCCACGCAGTTCGGATTCCATATCCTCCGTCGTCCGACCCTCGCAGAGTCGCGTGAACGCTATCGCAACTTCGTGAAGGAGGCGCAGGTGGCGTTCGTCGATTCGGCCTACTTTGCCGAGATCGACAAGGAGAACGATTTCAAGATCGACCCGAAGGCCGCCGAGAAGATCAAGGCCGGTCTCGCGAACATCGAGAAGAAGCGCAACGACAAGAGCGTGCTGGTGTCGTACAAGGGCGGCGGCTTCACCGTCGCCGACCTGCTCCGCTGGGTCGGGGCCCTGACGGCCGACCCGATGAAGGGGCCGCAGACGATGGCCCAGATCAAGGCCGCTCCGGACACCCAGCTGGTGGAGTTTGCGCGTCGCCTCGCGCAGAACGCGCTGGTGCTGCGCGATGCCGAGAAGAACAACATTGGCGTCACCGCGGAAGAGTGGAAGACCATCAGCGCCGATTTCGCGGCGCAGATCGACACGATCAAGGTTGCGATTGGCCTGACCCCGGATGTGCTCGATCCCAAGGCCAGCGACGCCGATCGCTCCAAGGCCGCCGCCCTGAAGATCGACCAGTACTTCGACAAGCTGGTCAAGGGTGAATCGCAGCTCCGCGTCCTGCCGGGTCTGCTGGCGATCACGCTGCGCGATGAAGGGAAGTACCTGGTGAACCCGGCCGGCATCAAGCGCGCGCTGGAACTCGCCGAGGTCAAGCA
>JAZJZU010000023.1:9026-10619 GCA_040389605.1 Gemmatimonadota bacterium | reverse complement strand
GTCTCGTCGCGTTCGCCGTGCTCCTGCTCGGGGGTGCGACGGGACCGCTGCAGGCGCAGGACGCTGGCAGCGAAGTGGTCGATCGCGTGGTCGCCGTGGTCGGCAGCACGCCGATTCTCCGATCGCAGGTCGACGAGGAAGTATTTGCGCGCTATCAGGCGCCCAACAGCCCGCCCTCGGACCCGGCGGCACTCCGCCAGCTGCGCCGTACCCTCGTGGATACGCTGATCTTCAACGAGTTGATGTATCAGGCGGCCCAGAAAGACACGATGATCAAGGTGACCGACCAGGAAGTGAATGATGCGGTCGAGGCGCTGGTGCGTTCGCTTCGCAAGCAGATCATTTCCGAGGTCGATTTCACGAATGAATTGAAGAACGCCGGCTTCCAGTCGCAGGATGAGTGGCGTCGGATGCTTCAGGAGCAACAGCGCAAGGCCCTCGTGATCGGGCGCTACCGCGAGCGGTTGCGCGACGAGAACAAGCTCAAGCCCAAGGCGCCCACCGAGCGCGAGATGCGCGCCTTCTATCAGGCCCTCAAGGATACGGGGCGTCTCCCGCCCGTACCGACCAGCGTGTCGGTGAAGCAGATCGTGGTGGCTCCGCGTCCGTCGGAGCAGGCGCGTGCGGCCAGCAAGGCGCTCGCCGATTCGATCGTGACCGAGTTGCGCAAGGGCGCTGATTTTGCCGTTGCCGCGCGGCGCTTCTCGATGGATCCCAGCAGCCGGGAGAACGGCGGCGACCTCGGCTGGTTCCGCCGCGGCACGATGGTGCGCGAGTTCGAACAGGTGGCGTTCGCGCTCAAGCCGGGGACCGTTTCGGATCCGGTGGAGTCGCCGTTCGGCTGGCACATCATCCAGGTGCAGCGGGTACAGCCCACCGAAGTGCAGGCCCGGCATATCCTGATCATGCCCCCGGTCGACTCGGCCGACGAGGCCCGGGCGCGGGCTCGAGCCCTGGAGATCTACAATCTCGTGAGCGCTGGCGCGTCGTTCGATTCACTGCAGCGCGAGGCGCACGACCCGGGGGAGGAGAAGGAAATCTCCAGCTATCCGGTCGACTCACTGCTCCCCGCCTATGCCAAGGCACTCGCTGGCGTCGACACCGCCCAGGTGACGACCCCGTTCCCGCTCGAGATTCCGGGGCAACCCTTCCGGACCAAGTGGGCCGTGGTGAAGGTCATCAAGCGCACGCCGGCCGGTGATCTCTCATACGAAACCGCGAAGGAGCGCATTCGCGACCTGCTCGGCCGCCAGCTGGGTGAGAATGCCTTCCTCGAGGAGTTGCGCGCCAAGACGTACGTGGACGTTCGCGACCCGTGACGCGCCGCGTCCGGCTCGCTGTCACGCTCGGTGATCCCCGCGGGATCGGCCCCGAGATTGTGGCGGCGGCGCTGGCAGCCGGAGTCGACGCCGACATCACGCTGATCGGCGCCAAGGATCAGATCAGCAGTATCCCCGCCGCACATCATCATCCGACTGGCCCGTGGCGTCCCGACAGCGGGCCGGTGCGCGCTTCGGCTGTCGAGGCAGGATTGATCACCGGTCGCGCCATCGAACGCGCCGCGAAGCTCGCGCTCGACGGTGAAGTCGACGC
>JAZJZU010000023.1:0-9016 GCA_040389605.1 Gemmatimonadota bacterium | reverse complement strand
CTTGCCTCCGGTCAGCCATCCCTTCAGAGACCAACCCCACGCCGGGATCCGTTTAGGAGCGCTTCCAGGTCTACGCATCAGACGAGGAGACTCGGCTCGCAATTGAAGTATTGGTCAAGGCTCGCGCTCGACGGTGAAGTCGACGCGATTGTCACCGGACCGGCCGAGAAGCACGCGCTGCACCTCGCAGGGTTCCCCTATCCCGGCCACACCGAGTGGCTGGCGCATCTTGCCGGCAACGTGGATGTCGCGATGATGCTCACCAGCGACACGCTGCGGGTGGTGCTGGTCACGACCCACATCCCGTTCCGCGATGTTCCCCTGCGGCTCACCGCCGAGCGGATTGTTCGTGTGGGTGAAGTGACGCGGCAGGGGCTCCGGGACTGGTTCGGGATTCCCGAGCCTCGGCTCGCGCTCTGCGCCCTCAATCCGCACGCCGGGGAGCAGGGATTGTTCGGCGACGAAGAGCCCAGGATCCTCGCGCCCGCCGCAGAACGACTCGGTGCGGCAGGGCCCCTGCCGGCCGACACGGTGTTCCTGCGGGCGATGCGGGGAGAATTCGACGCCGTGCTCGCGCCCTATCACGATGTGGGAATGACCGCCATCAAGGTGGCATCATTCGGCTCGGCCGTGAACATCACCCTCGGCCTGCCGTTCGTGCGCACCTCGCCCGATCACGGGACTGCCATCGATATTGCCGGAACTGGTCGCGCCGACGCCAGCAGTATGCGCGCGGCCATCACGCTCGCCATCGACCTCGCTCGACGGAGCCATACCCGATGACTCTTCGCGTTTCGATCCTGATTCCGGTGTACAACGAAGCGCCAACGCTCGAACTGCTGATCGGGCGCGTCCGGGACGTCCCGGTCGACAAGGAACTCGTCTGCGTCAACGACGCCTCCACCGACGGCAGCGCGGCCATTCTTGATCGCCTGCAGGCGGAGGGGAAGATCGACGTAGTGCTCCACCACCCCGCGAATCGCGGGAAGGGCGCCGCGATTCGCACCGCCATCGCCGCGGCAACGGGTGATGTGATCGTGGTGCAGGACGCCGACCTGGAGTACGACCCGGCCGAGATTCCGACGTTGCTGGGACCAATCGAGGATCGAGGCGCCGATGCCGTGTTCGGGTCGCGGTTTCTCAGCGGACCGCACCGGGTGCTCTACTTCTGGCACTCCGTGGGCAACCGGATGCTGACACTGATGTCGAATATGTTCACGGACCTGAACCTGACCGATATGGAGACCTGCTACAAGGTCGTTCGCGCGCCGCTGCTCAAGAAGCTGATTCTGACTTCGGATCGTTTCGGCTTCGAGCCCGAGCTCACGGCCCGGCTCGCGCAGGCCCACGCGAACATCTGGGAACTCCCGATTTCCTACTCGGGACGAACCTACGAGGAGGGAAAGAAGATCGGCTGGCGCGACGGCATCGCGGCCTTCTGGCACATCTTCCGTTTCAATGTCTTCCCGCCGAACACGTCGGTGATTCGTCGGAAGCACCGGAGTCCGCACACGAAACCACCGGAACGCACGCGGTAATCGATCATCGATCATCCAGGTTGTCATCCTGAGCGAAGCGAGCCGCCGGCGAGCGTAGTCGAAGGAACAACGGCCGGACCGACATCCATTCCTTCGACTCCCGCGGCCTCATGGCCGCTGCCCTCAGGATGACAACTGTCCCATCAGCCTCAGGTGCGCATCCAGCTTCAGTTTCTGCGAGGCCCGGTTGGCCACCAGCGTCGCCCGGCTTTCGAGAATCGTCTCCCGTTCGGTGAGGCCGTTGGCGCGCAGCGTGTTGCCCGTGTCGACCAGGTCGACGATCCAGTCCGACAGTCCCAGTAGCGGCGCGACTTCGACACTCCCACTGATCTCGATCACCTCGACCGCGCGACCCATCGCCGCGAAATGTGCGCGCGCGAGTCGGGGGTACTTGCTGGCGACTCGCGGTGTGCTGCCGTGGGCAAGGTTGGGATACGCCGTGCCATCGGGCGCGGCGACTACCAGCCGACAGGCACCGAAGCCGAGGTCGAGCGGCTCGAGCACATCGGCGTCGGCCTCGCGCAGGACGTCGCTTCCGGTAATCCCGAGGTCTGCGGCACCCGATTCGACATACACGGGCACATCGTACGGCTTCACCACCAGGATCTGCAGGCCCGGATCCGAGGTGTCGATCAGCAGCTTCCGACCGGCATCGCCGCGCACGGTGATGCCCGCGGCCGCGAGTCGTGCCACGGCATCGTCATAGAGCCGTCCCTTTGCGATCGCCATCCGCAGCATCTCGCTCATCGCGGCACGTCGGCGAGCGCATCGAGATCGAGTGCCACGCCGAGTGCCGGCATTGGCCGACCGAACCGCCCCATCAGGTCGTCGTAACGCCCGCCCGCCCCCGCTGCGCGACCGCAGCCCGCGACGAACACCTCGAAGTGAATGCCCGTGTAATAATCGAGTCCTCGCACCTCGCCGAGGTCATACACCACGTGCCGCCGTTCCTCGGCCGTCAGCACCTCATCGAGGGCAATCAGGTGCCCGAGTCCTGGGCGAGCGTTCAGCGGGGCGATCGGTAGCGTCGCATCGAGCGTGGGGCGACGGCCGATCACGAACGGTAGCGAGGCCAGGTCGCGCGCCGGGGAGTCGAGTCCGGCGAGATGCCGCTCGAGGGTGGCGCGATCCTTCCGGTCGATCCATCGCCGCACTTCGGCGTGCTGTTCCGCCGGCAACGCGGCCAGCCCCGCTGCGAGGATTCCCGCGTGACCGAGGTTGATCTGGAAGTCGGCCAGTCCGAGCGCACCGAGGAGGCGCAGGGTGAGCCGGACCAGCTCGACATCACTCTCGATGCCACCGACACCCATCAGCTCGGCCCCGACCTGAAGAATCTCGCGCGGACGACCGCTGTGACCCACTGCCTGGCGGAAGACCTTGCCGCTGTAACAGACCTTGATGGGCGGCGCCTGGTCGGCGAACGACGTCGCCGCGACGCGGGCGATTGCTGCCGTGAAGTCATAGCGAAGGGCGAGGGCGCGACCATCGGCGTCGCCGAAACGAATGAGGCGTTCCGCGACTTCGGCGCCGCCGGCACGAAGGAAGACCTCATCGTACTCGAAGGTCGGTGGAATCGCCTCTTCGAAGCCCGCGCGCTCGAGCACGTCCATCGCCGCGCGCTGCAGGGTGCGACGGCGACGGACCGCCGGCCCGGTCAGGTCGAGTGTGCCCGGCGGAATCGGGGCAATGGAGGAGCGCGTCACGAGGGAAGGATCACGCGGACCTGGTCCACGCGCCGGCCAGCCATCGAGACGATCTGAAAATCGAGTCCCGCAGCACGGATGCGATCGCCCTCCTGGGGAAGTCGCCCCAGCTGGCCAAAGAGGTATCCGCCGAGGGTGGTGTAGTCGCTGTCCTCGAGCTCCACCTCGAACCGGCTATTGAAGTCTGCGATCGTCATTGCGCCGTCGAGGACCAGCGAGCCGTCGCCACTCTTGATGGACGGCATTGCACTCTCGGCGTCGTGTTCGTCGTAGATCTCGCCGACGATCTCCTCGAGCAGGTCTTCCATCGTCACGAGGCCCGCGGTGCCACCGTACTCGTCGAGCACTACGGCAAAGTGGGACTTCATTCGTTTCATATCGGTCAGGACGTCCTCCACTTCGCGCGTGCCCGGCACGAAGAGGGGTTGCCGCATGATCGACCGCACGAGCGTGCCCGGCTGATGCCGCACGGCGCGCAGGACATCCTTGGCCAGCACGACTCCCGTGATCTCATCGAGCGAGTCGGTGTAGACGGGGTACCGTGAACGGCCGGCGGCCGCGATGGCGTCGGCCGCCTGCTCGACTGTCAGGTCGGCCTCGAGTGCGATCATCTCGGTGCGCGGCGTCATCACTTCCTCGGCGTTCTTCTCGCTGAACTCGAAGACGCCCTCCAGCAGCGAGGCGTCCTGCGCGCCCAGCGAACCACCTTCGCCCGACTGCTCCACCAGGATGCGGATCTCCTCGGGAGAATGGAGCCGGTCGTGATTGCCGGCCGAGCGCACCCCGGTGAGGCGGAGGATCCCGCTGGCCGTGTTGTGCAGCATCGCGATCGGGTAGTGCATCAGCCACGCGAAGCCAATCAGCGGAATCGTCAGCCAGCGGCTCACGGACTCGGGGTAGAGCAGCGCGATTGACTTCGGGACCAGTTCGCCGAGGACGATGTGCAGGGTCGTGATGATGGTGAAGGCAATGGCCACGGCCACTCCGTGCGTGGCGACGGCGGCGAGCGCGGGGGGGAAGCTGTTGAACAGCCCCTCGAGCAGGCGAGCAAGCTGCGGTTCACCAATCCAGCCCAGGCCCAGCGAGGCGAGCGTGATGCCCAGCTGCGTGGCCGAGATGTAGCGGTCGAGGGATTGGATGACCCGGAGGGCAAGCGTAGCTTTGCCGTCGCCCTCCCGGGCCGCCTCCTCGAGGCGAGTCTTGCGGGCGGAGACGAGGGCAAATTCGGCGGCGACGAAGTAGCCATTGGCCAGCACGAGGGCCAGGACGGCGGCAAGACTCAGCACGACAGAAGGCGGCGATCCATTGGGCTCCATAACGGGGAAGGTAAGCGGCGAGGCGGAGCCGCGGGGAGAGCCCCTGCGGATCCGCCACTATGACGTCACGCGGGAGCCGGAGGGGGTCGCAGGGCTCCGCGCCCACCTCCCGCGGCTGGCATCGACCGACTTCGCCACCCGGGATGCCGTGGCAGCGATCATCGTCGACGTGCAGGAGCGGGGCGACGCCGCGGTGGCGGAGTACTCCGCACGCTTCGACGGGAGCCAGCTGACCCCCGCCGACTGGGAGCTGTCGCTGGTCCGGTGTCGCGAAGCACTCGACCGGATCCCAGCGGCATTGCGAGAGGCGCTCGAGTATGCTGCCGACCGGATCCGGCGCTATCACAGCCTCCAGGTCGAGCACGGGTTCGAGCACTTCGACGGCGCCGGCAACCGGCTCGGGATGCGGGTCACTCCCCTCGATGCGGTCGGGCTCTACGTGCCGGGGGGGAAGGCCGCCTACCCCTCGTCGGTCCTGATGAACGCGATTCCTGCCGTGGTGGCCGGAGTCACCGACATCATTGCAGTCACCCCGCCTGGTGGTGCCAACGACGCCGTGCTCGCGGCACTCGCGATCAGCGGCGTGCACCGGATCTTCCTGGTCGGGGGCGCCCACGCCGTGGCGGCGCTGGCCTGCGGCACGGAGAGTATTCCCCGGGTCGACAAGATCGTGGGGCCCGGCAATCGTTGGGTGGCCGAGGCCAAGCGCCAGCTCTTCGGGGTCGTGGGCATCGATATGATCGCCGGGCCCACCGAGGTGCTGATCCTTGCCGATGAAACGGCAGACGCCGACCGGATTGCTGCCGACCTGATTGCGCAGGCCGAGCACGACGAGGACGCCGGTGCCTGGGTGGCGACCACGTCGCCCACGCTCGCCGGGGCGATCGCCGCCGCGCTCGACCGGGCGCTCACGCTCGCCCCGCGGGCCGACATCGCCCGGGCCGCACTGGAGCGGCTGGGGCTCATCGTACTGGTGCCCGACCGGGCCCATCTGGCTGCGGTCGCGAATCTCCGGGCCAGCGAACACCTCGAGATCGCCACGCGGGAGCCGGCGGCGCTCGCGGGGGCCATCCGTCACGCCGGGGCGATCTTCCTCGGCCACCACACACCCGAGCCAGTCGGCGACTACGTGGCGGGTCCGAGTCACGTCCTCCCGACCGGGGGAACCGCGCGGTACGCCTCGCCGTTGGGCGTGTATGACTTCGTGAAGCGCAGCTCGGTGATCGAGTACACCGACGCCGGGTTGCGGGAGGCCGCGCCGCATATCGTGACGCTCGCCGAGGCGGAGGGTCTCTTTGGTCACGCGGAAGCGATTCGCAGGCGGATGGAGGGGGAATGGCAGGGGCGGTGATGACTCGCAAGCTGGCGATGGTGCTCGCGCTCACGGCGTTCTTCACGCTGGTGGAGATCGTGGGCGGCCTGGTGAGCAACTCGCTCACCCTGCTCGCCGACGCCGGGCATATGGGAACCGACGTCGCCGCACTGGGGCTGGCGCTGTTTGGCGCGAGGATCGCCCAGCGGCGCGACGGTTCGGCCCAGCGCTTCGGCAACCTCCGCTGGGAAGTGCTCGCCGCGCTCGTCAACGGGCTGGCGCTCTTTGTCATCGGGCTCGCGATCACGATCGAGGCATTCGATCGCCTCAAGCATCCGCGACCCATCGATGCGACGCTGTTCGGCGCGGTGGCGGCAGTGGGGCTGGTGGTCAATATCATTTCGCTCAAGGTGCTGCACGGGTACCACCATCACGACCTGAACGTCCGCGGCGCCTACCTCCATATCATGGGTGACATCCTGGGTTCGGTGGGGGCGATCGCCGCCGCGTTGGTCATTCACTACACTGGCTGGCTGCCGGCCGACCCGCTGATCTCCGTCCTCGTCTCGGTGCTCATCCTTCGCAGTGCCTGGCGCCTCGTGAAGGAGAGCGGCACCATCCTGCTCGACCGGGTCCCGGCGCACGTTTCACTGCGGGAGGTTGAACGTCGGCTCCAGTCTGGTGAGGGGGTAACCCGGGTTCACGACGTTCACGTCTGGACCGTGGCCGGCGGACTGGTTGCGATGAGCGCCCACGTCGTCGTGCCCGAGCTGGAGAGCCACCCCGACGTCCTCAGGCTGCTGGAGGCCGATATGGGGCTGCTGGGCATCGGCCACGTCACGATCCAGCTCGAGACTGGAGGGCCCTGCGGCGCCGAGCTTTGTGGCGATCCTGCCTCGGCGGCGGCGGCGCCCGGCGCGGGCCACCATCACGGCCACAACCACGTGCACTGATTTGGCTTGCGGTGCCCCGGTGGCGCGGGTATATATGCCGCCCTTGGGGTACTGGAATTGTCACATCAGGGGTCGGACGCAGTGGAAATTCGTAACATCGCCATCATCGCACACGTTGACCACGGGAAAACCACCCTGGTCGACCAGATGCTTCGGCAGGCCGGCGCCTTCCGCGCCAATCAGCACGTCGAAGAGCGCGTGATGGATTCCAATCCGCTCGAGAAGGAGCGGGGCATCACCATTCTTGCGAAGAACACCGCCATCACGTGGCACGGTGTGAAGGTCAACATTGTCGACACGCCGGGGCACGCCGACTTCGGCGGTGAAGTCGAGCGCATCCTCCGGATGGTCGACGGCGTGCTGATCCTGGTTGACGCGGCCGAGGGTCCGATGCCGCAGACGCGGTTCGTGACGCGGAAGGCGCTGGCGCTGGGTTTGCAGCCGATCGTCGCGATCAACAAGATCGATCGTTCCGATGCCGAACCGATGCGCGTGCACGATGAAGTGCTGTCGCTCTTCATGGACCTCGACGCAACCGAGGCACAGCTCGACTGTCCGTTCCTCTACACCTCCTCGCGCGCCGGAACGGCCACGCACGAGCTGGACGAGCCGGGCACCACGCTGGAGCCGCTGTTCGATACCATCGTGAAGACGGTGCCGGCCCCGACGGGCGACGAGAGCAAGCCGTTCCAGATGCTGGTCTCCACGCTCGACTTCTCGTCGTTCCTCGGCCGGATTGCCATCGGCCGCGTGGAGCAGGGAAGGATCGCGGTGGGCGATCAGGTGGCCCTGCTGCCGCTGGGCGAGCCCGGGCTGGTGGTCGATGAGCCGGGGATCGAGCGCAACCGGGTCACCAAGCTTTACACCTTCGACGGGCTCAACCGGATCGAGGTTCAGAGCGCCTCGGCCGGCGACATTATCGCCCTGGCCGGCTTCGAGACCCTCGATATCGGCAAGACCTTCACGTCGGTCGACCTGATGGAGCGGCTCGAGGGCATTGCCGTCGAGGAGCCCACGATCTCGGTGGACTTCATCGTCAGCAATTCGCCCTTCGCTGGCCGCGAAGGGAAGTACGTTACGTCGCGTCAGCTGCGCGACCGGCTCTTCAAGGAGCTCGAGCGCAACGTGGCGCTCCGTGTCGAACCCACAGAATCGCCTGACACCCATTCGGTGTCCGGACGCGGTGAGCTCCACTTGGGCATCCTGATGGAGACGATGCGCCGCGAGGGCTACGAGTTCCAGGTCTCCCGCCCGCGCGTCATCCTGCGCGAGGGGGCCAAGGGCGAGCGGCTGGAGCCGTACGAGGAGCTCACCATCGACGTGCCCGAGGAGTATATGGGCGTCGTGATGGAGAAACTCGGTCCTCGGCGCAGCGAAATGACCGAGATGCGCAATCCCGGGCAGGGCCAGGTTCGCCTGACGTTCAGGATCCCGTCGCGTGGCCTGTTCGGCTATCGCTCGGAATTCCTCACCGACACCCGCGGCACCGGGATGATGAACCATCGCTTCCTGGAGTACGGCGCGTGGGCCGGCCCGCTCAGCGGCCGCAAGCGCGGCGTGCTGGTGGCCGATCGCGAGGCCAGCGTGGTGGCGTTTGCCCTGGGCAACCTGCAGGACCGCGCCCAGATGTTCGTGGCGCCGGGCGAGCAGGTGTATGAAGGGATGATCGTGGGCGAGAACTCCCGCCCCGCGGATATGGACGTGAACGTGGGCAAGGAGAAGAAGCTCACGAATATGCGGACCACGGCAACCGACGATAACGTCTCGCTCGAGCCGCCGCGGCAGATCACCCTGGAGTACGCCCTCGAATACATCGAGGAAGACGAACTGATCGAGGTCACCCCGCAGAACATCCGGCTACGCAAGCGGACCCTGCAGGCCACCGAGCGGAAGAAGGTCCAGCGTGCGGCGAATCGGGTCGCCGACGCATCGTGAGCAGGAAGGCTGTGGCACATCACCCCAAGTTTGGAACTGTGGAGGCTACCATGTCGGCGTGGGAAGCGTCTCTCGAGGCGGCTGAAGAAGATGTCATCGTTATGCGTCGCCCTTTTGATGAGGACGAGGAAGAGAACTTCGACTCCGAAGGATTCGGGTTCGATGACGATGATGACGAGGATGCGGACGACGACGACGAGGACTTCGAGGACGATGAGGAGGAGGCCGAGGACGAGGACTTCGGCAGCGACTTCACGTT
>JAZJZU010000022.1:11653-16829 GCA_040389605.1 Gemmatimonadota bacterium | reverse complement strand
GATCGTCGCGAGGACGAGAACGGCCGCGATGAACCATCCCGCCATCCGATCGGCGGTCGCAATCACCGGGACTCGACGGAGAGCGCTCTCCTCGACCTGGCGGAGCAGGCGAGCGAGACGACTCGCACTCCCGGCCTGGTCGACGAGTACCGTGACCGGTGCGGTCACATTGAGCGTGCCCGCGAGCACCGCGTCACCCGCCCCGACCGAGACCGGCCGCGACTCGCCCGTGAGCAGGGCGGTATTGACCGTCGTGGCGCCCTCGCACACGGCACCGTCTGCCGGGAAGGTCTCACCGGCACGAACCCGCACCTGCATCCCGGGCAGCAGCGTGGTGGCGGGTACGATGCGCTCCCCACCATCGGGATCACAGAGGCGCGCGGAGTCGGGCGTGAGGGAATAGAGCAGTTCCGCTGCATCGGCCGCGGCGCGCTGGCCGCGCAGCTGAAGAAATCGCCCGACGAGCAGCGCGAAGATCAGGACGGTGACGCCGTCAAAGTAGATCGGTCCACTGTCACCGATCGTGTTGATGGCCCCGCGCAGAAAACCGGCGCCGAGGGCGAGCGCGATCGGCAGGTCCATATGAAGCCGGCGAGTACGCAGTGCGGCGATGGCCCCAGTGAAGAAGACCCGGCCCGGGAAGAGGAGGGCCGGAATCGTGAGCAGGAGCGAGACCCAGCGGAAGAGGCCAGTGTAGGCCGCCTCCATCCCGTGAAACTCGCCGGAATACAAGGCCAGCGCGGGCAGCATCACATTGCCCGCGATGGCTCCTGCAACACCGATCCGCGCGAGCATCGCGCGATCCTCCCTCCGCCGCATCGCATCGCGCGCAACGCCACGAAACGGATGCGGCGTATAGCCGAGCTGATCGAGTGTGCGAGCGACCCGGGAGAGGAGTTGCTGGCGAGGATCCCACTCGATTCGTGCGAGGGAACGCCGGACGTCGAGCTCGGCCCGGATGACACCAGGAAGCAGCAACGGTACGCGCTCGACCAGCCAGACGCAGGAGGCGCAGTGAACGCCTTCGAGGTAGAGCTCGGTGAGCGCTCGACCCTCGCCCTGAGGCTGGACGTAGAGTTCCGCGAAGGCGGGGTGATCGAACTCCTCGAAGCTCCGGCCGCTGCTTCGCACCGGGACCGCGCGACGCTCCCGGAATCCGTAATAGCGGGCGAGTCCGTTGCCCTGCAGGATCTCGAATACCGCAGCGCAGCCGTTGCAACAGAAAGCGGGCGCGCCGGTGCCGGTGAGCATCGCGGGCGGAACCGCGAGTCCGCAGTGGGAGCAGGGCACCCCGACCTGAGTGTCGCTCACGGGTGCATTCCGTGAGCTACTTCCGCACCCGGTACTGCGGGCATCAGGGGATGCAGCCACCGCCCGACAGGCAGGAGTCCAAGGTGCGCGGCGAGCGAGAGGCTTCCGAGCAGCAGGATCGTCGTGGCGCTGAGCAGGGGCAGTCGCGCGCGCACCGCGCCACTCAGGCGTTGCAACCCCGCCGCCGCGGCGAGCATCAGGGGCACGGTGCCCAGCCAGAAGACGGACATCAGCAGCGCGCCCCGCCAGGGCGAACCGCTGCCGCTCGCGACCACGACAAAGGCATACAGCCAGCCGCACGGCAACACACTGGTGCAGAGTCCGGTCGCGAGCGCACGCACCACCGGCGTGGCATCGGTGAATCGCTGCAGCACGCTCCCGGTCGCGTGTTGCCACGCCACTGGCGGCCGCATCACGACCGCGCGCCGACCCAGCGCAATGAGGATCGCATTGGCGCCCCAGACCATCAGCAGCACGGCAGCAACCACCGCCGCGATTCCCGGGACACCGGCCCAGGCACCACCGCGGTTGAATCCCGCGCCGAGGGCACCCGCGAGCAGGCCGAGCGCGATGTAGGCAGCCAGCCGGCCGAGATGATAAGCGGCGTGGGCAGTCCTGGTGCTTCGCCACATCGCACCCGGCGCAGCATAGAGACAACTGAAGGCCCCGCACATCGCGACGCAGTGCACGCTCCCCAGCAGCGAGGCCAGCAGCACGGCGAACGCCAGGGTCATCGCGGCGCGTCGCCCGGGCGTTCGGCCACCACCGTTGCCGCGTCGGTGGCCGACAGCTCGAGCCGGAGATCGGCCGTGAAGTGCGCTGCCCCGCGAACCGCCGTGATCCGGAACTCCCAGAGCCCGGGAGGTGACATCGTCATCGGTGCCGCATAGTGCCCGGGCACCGCAGTGGCCGACAGGTCGCGTCGCACGACCGCGTTGGCGTATGCCACCGCCATCGCCTCGACCGACACCGTGGCGTCTACCAGGGGGCCGCCCGTGCTGTCGCGGATCTCGAGGTCGAGCGTGGCCGGTGCGCGCGACGGGAGCGCGCCGATGCTCGGGATCACCCGCCACCCGAGCGAGTCGTTCCGGCTTCCCTGCGCCATCGTCGAGTCCCAGCCGACCGCTTTCCGGTAATAGTCGGGCTCGACCGCAAAATGACTGTCACCGACGGCAATCCGTGCGAGCCCGAGGCCCAGCACGACATTGCCCGCGAGCACCACAATGACGATCGTCGGCCAGATGCGATCCTTCCGGATCCACGCCATCAGGGTGTCCCGGGGCCGGCAGTCGGCCCCATCAGGTTGAAGGGATACTCGGCCACGAAACTCTCACCCGCGCGAATCCGCACGATGACATCGCGCCGGCCATTCCGGAACGCCGAACGCGGCAGCAGCACGAAGAGCGAGGTGGTCCGGAGGTCGTTGGCCTCGACCTTCACCGGATTTTCCGGCGCAATGACCTCGCCATCCTCGACACCCATCACATCGATCCGGTATTCGTGGGGAATACGGCTGCGATTCCCGATCCGGAGCCGGATCTGGTTCGCCACCCGGCCATCCTGTTCGATCCGGAACGGTTCGGTCTGCGATCGCAACAGCGTGACATCGGCCGCGGGGCGCGTACCGAGCGCGTAGAGAAAGCCGCCGAAGAAGAGCGTGAGGGCCAGCGGATAGAGCACCACGCGAGGCCGCAGCACCCGGCGCGGCTTTCCGGCCAGCGCGTCGCCGGAGCTGTAGCGGATCAGGCCGGGCGGCTTGCCGACCTGCTCCATAATGGCATCACAGGCATCGATGCACTGGGTGCAGTGCACGCACTCCATCTGCAGACCGTTGCGGATGTCGATGCCGGTCGGGCAGGTGGTGACGCAGGCGTGGCAGTCAATGCAATCGCCGGCGCCTGCCGCGCGTTCCTTGCCCCGGGCGCGGGGCTCACCGCGATTGTAGTCGTACGCCACCACGAGCGATTGCCGGTCGAGCAGCGCGGACTGCCAGCGGCCATACGGGCAGGCGATCAGGCAGGTCTGCTCGCGGAACCAGGTGAAGTCGGTGAAGATCAGGGCCGTGGTGACGGCCATCACGAGGAACGGTGTCGGATGTTCCACGGGCGAGAGCCGCACCCAGCGCTCCAGTGCCTCGGTTCCGACGAAATACGCGAGGAAGGTATGCGCCAGCACCAGCGAGATCCCGAGATACACGAGGTACTTCGCCAGCCGTCGCGGATGCAGATGCGCACCACGCTTGTCGAGCTGCAGCGACCCGCTGCGCCCGCCCTCGAAGAGACGCTCGATCGGGCGATAGAGAAACTCGAGATAGACCGTCTGGGGACAGGCCCACCCGCACCAGACCCGGCCGAACAGCGCCGAGAAGAGAAAGATTGCGATCACGACGCTCGCGAGCAGCAGCATCAGCAGCAGCGTGTCGGTCGGCAGGAAAGTGCTGCCGAGGATCGTGAACTGCCGCCGCGGCACATCGAGCAGGATCGCTGGCTTGCCACGGATGGTCGCGTGTGGCAGCCCGATGAAGACCACCACCAGCAGGTAGGCCACGATCCGCCGCCGGTTGAACCACCGCCCGGTCGAGAGCTTCGGACGCAACCAGTTGCGCGACCCATCCTCGTTCAGGGTCGGCAATACGCGTCCGCGAGCGGCGGGGGCGGTCACCGGGGAACGACCTCGCCTTCCGGAGCCTTCGGCTTCGCAGGACGGGTTCCGTGCAGTGACCAGACGTAGGCCGTGAGCTCATCGATATCGCGGGGCTTCAGCATCTGCCCCCACGCCGGCATTCCCTTCGCGAGGACGCCACCGTTGATCGTCGCGTGGATCTGTTCAATCCGGCCGCCGTGGATCCACGCGTCATCGGTGAGGTTCGGTCCGATGATGCCGCCGCCATCGGCTCCGTGGCACGCGACGCAATTCTTGGCGAAGAGCTCCTCCCCCTCGTGCACGCGCTCCGACGAGGCAGCGAGGGTCAGCAGCTGCTCCGGCGTGCTGCTCGGCGCCTCGACGGGATGGGCCTTCCGGGCCGCGGCCATTTCGGCCTCGTACTCCGCAATGCGGCCCTTGCCCGCACCGATGCCGAACCGGTTGATGGCGTAGATCGCCGAAAAGATGATCGTTGCCCAGAAGATGGTGACCCACCACGCGGGCATCGGATTGTCATACTCCTGGATCCCGTCGTAGCTGTGCTCGATGATCCGGTCCTGTTCACTCATGATCGTCTCCTGCGCCGCGTTGGGATGGCGCCTCCGCATCGTCCTCGAGGGGAAGCCGTGCCGCTTCCCGCCAGCCTGCTGCCGAGGACGGACGGAAGACCCAGTAGATGATGCCGCAGAAGGCCACCAGGAAGATGACCAGCGCGACTTCGGCGTAAATCGAGAGTCCGGCGTGACTCATGATGTCGGAGAGCTTCACGGTGCCCTCGCCGTGGCAGGACGATTGAGGGCGATATCGTGACCGAGGCGCTGGATGTAGGCGACGATCGCGATGATCTCCTTGTCCTCGAGGCCTTGCGGGCCACCCGAGGCCACTACGTCGGCAGCGAGCGCCCGTGCCTGCGCCTGCGCCATCGGGATCGCGTTGGTCACGGCCTCGCCATAGGGAACACCGAGCATCGCCATCACGCCGACCCGCTTGGGAATTACATCCCACGGGATCACGGTGGTCGCGAATTGCGGATACCCCGGCATAATCGACCGTGCCGCGATCTCGCGCGGGTTCGCGAAGTGACGCACGTGCCAGAGGTTGGGGTACTTCCCTCCCTCGCGCGCGAGGTCCGGGCCGAGGCGACGCGACCCCCAGAGGAACGGATGGTCGTACACCGACTCCCCCGGCTTGGAATACTCGCCATACCGTTCGGTCTCGTAGC
>JAZJZU010000022.1:11133-11643 GCA_040389605.1 Gemmatimonadota bacterium | reverse complement strand
CCCTCACGGATGTAGATGTCACGCCCGTAGAGCTCGAGCGGCGTGTAGGGCTTCACCGAGGCGATGGTCGGGACATTGGACCGGATCAGGAAAGTGGGCAGGATCTCGAAGAGCGAGGCCACCACGACCGCGAGAATGGTCAGCGCCGTGAAGAGCAGTGGCATCCGCTCCCACCGACGGTGGTAGCGCATTGCGCGGATCCGCCCCACGAACCCTTCGCCTGCGGGCACCGGAACCGCGGCCTCCACGAACATCGGGGCCAGCGGCGCAGCACGGATGACCGGCTCCTCGTAGCGCGCGGGGCGCTTCCGCCAGGTCATCAGGATGTTGTACCCGAACAGGAGCATTCCGACGATGTAGAGTGATCCGCCCGCGACGCGCACCCAGTACATCGGCATCAGCTTCGCGACGGTCTCGACGAAATCGGGATACATCAACCGGCCCGTGGTATCGAACGCCCGCCACATCAGGCCCTGGGTCACCCCGGCGCTGTAGATCGCCACGACGTAG
>JAZJZU010000022.1:0-11123 GCA_040389605.1 Gemmatimonadota bacterium | reverse complement strand
TGATGCCGAAGGTCCCGACCCAGAAGTGCGCCTCAGCCAGCTTCTTCGAGTGCAGCGGGGCCTGGAACAGCCGGGGCAGCAGCCAGTAGATCATCCCGAACGTGATGAACCCGTTCCACCCGAGCGCGCCGGTGTGGACGTGGGCGATGATCCAGTCGGTGTAGTGCGCGAGGGCGTTGACGCTCTTGATAGAGAGCATCGGCCCTTCGAACGTTGACATGCCGTACGCGGTAATGCCGACGACGAAGAATTTCAGGATCGGATCGTCGACCACCTTGGCCCAGCCGCCGCGCAGCGTGAGCAACCCGTTGATCATACCGCCCCAGCTGGGCGCCCAGAGCATTACCGAGAAGAGCATCCCGACCGTCGAGGCCCATTCCGGAAGCGAGGTGTAATGGAGGTGGTGCGGACCGGCCCAGATATAGAGGAAGACGAGCGACCAGAAATGCAGGATCGAGAGCCGGTAGGAGAAGACCGGTCCCTCGGCGGCCTTCGGCATGAAGTAGTACATCAGGCCGAGAAACGGCGTGGTCAGGAAGAACGCGACGGCATTGTGGCCGTACCACCACTGCATGAAGGCGTCCTGCACACCCGCGTAGATCGAGTAGCTCTTGAAGAGCCCCGCAGGGATCGACAGGTTGTTGAAGATGTGGAGGACCGCAACGGTCACGATACTCGCGATATAGAACCAGATGGCGACGTAGAGGTGCCGTTCGCGGCGACGCAGGAGCGTCCCGAAGAAATTCACCGCGAAGATCACCCAGACGATCGCGATCGCGATGTCGATCGGCCACTCGAGCTCGGCATATTCCTTGGCCTGCGTCAGGCCGAGAGGGAGCGTGACCGCCGCGCTCACGATGATCGCCTGCCAGCCCCAGAAATGGATCCGGCTGAGGGTGTCGGAGAACATCCTGGTCTTGAGCAGGCGCTGCGAGGAGTAGTAGCAGCCGCAGAAGAAGGCGTTCCCCGCAAAGGCAAAGATCACCGCATTGGTATGCAGCGGTCGGAGCCGGCCGAAGGAGGTGAACGACAGCCCGAGATTGAAGCGATGATCGGCGAGTTGCAAGGCGATCAGCAACCCGACCAGCATTCCAATCAGGCCCCAGGTGAAACAGGCCACGAGGAATTTGCGAACGATGTCGTCGTCGTACGTAAACTCGTCGAGCACGACCCCTGGGGGGGTCGTGGCAGCAGCGGCCGTTGCGGTCATCCGGAATCCTCGGCGTGCGGTGTAATGCCAGGCGAGCGCACTCCTGGCGCCCGTCACGAACAGGACCATTCCCTGTCGATTCCCGGCATTCTATCGGGCGGGCCGATTACCGTTCAAGCAATTGTGAAGGCCTGCACGCGTCCGGACCGAACCGCGCCCGGGGCCACACCTCCACGCTCTGCCAGCGTGATGATCAGGTGACTCCCGCGCAGGCCAGCGAGACGGCGGGATCGCCGGAGCCGGGGCCGAACTCCCCCTTTCCGGACCAGGCTGGAATGCCGGGATTTGCGATGAAGCTTTCTTCACAATCCGTTTATTGGAGCAGGGCGACCAAGGCCGTCGTCTACGGCACCTGGATCTGCCTCAGCAGCGAATCCGGTTGCCCCGGCCGTGCGTTGCACCAATGGACCTGCACGAGGACAACGGTATGAGGCGGAGATGGTAAGCGAAGCGAATGCCGAGCAATCGCGAGGCCCCGGGAGGCACCTGACCCTTGAACGCGAACGCGACCTCCGCCAGCGGCTCGTCGCCCGCGATGAACGCGCGCTGGCCGAGTTGATCGAGAGCACATCGCCGTGGCTGCTGGGCGTGGCGCAGTGGATGCTCAACGATTCACAGGAAGCGGAAGATGTGGTGCAGGATGTCTTCGTGCGCCTCTGGCAACAGGACCTGAGCGGTGAGGCCGGTGACGGGCGCCTGGTCCCGTGGCTGTTGCGCGTGACGCGCACCCGCTGCATCGACCGACTCCGGCGCCGCCGCCGTCGCCATCAGTACGAGGCGACCCTGAGTGGCCCCGCGGCCGACTTGCCGATCACCCTGCCCCAGGAACCGAACGAGGCCGCCTCGCCCGGCTGGCACGTCCACCGCAGCATCCACGAGGCGCTGGCAACACTGCCCGTCGAACAGCAGCGCGTGGTGCACCTCGCCTACTTCCTCGGCCTGTCACAGTCCGAAGTTGCCGAACGCCTTCAGCTGCCGCTCGGCACCGTGAAGACCCGCACCCGGCTCGCCTTTGCCCACCTGCGCGCGCTGCTCGCACCGATGAAGGAGTGGCTGGTATGACCGAACATCACTGGTTTGCAGAGCACCTCGTCGAGTTTGTCACCGACCAACTCTCGCCCGAGGACTCGCGACTCGTTCAGGAGCATCTTGAAAGCTGCGACGACTGTCGTGCCGAAGTGCAGCGAATCCGGGAGGAGCTGCGCTATCTCCCGATGGGTGCGCCCCCCGTGTCGCCGCGGCCGGGGTTCAATGCGCGCGTGCTTGCCGCTGCCACGGGCCGGGTTTCGGTGCGATCAAATCGTGCGCCGTGGATCATCACGGCGCTCGCGGCTTCCACCTTGCTCGCGGTGGGTCTCGCGTGGCAGCGTGGGCAGGTCGCGGCCACGGCCGGCGACACCGTTGCAGCGCTGCAGGCCGAACTGGCGAGCGCGCGTGCCACGACGATGGCGCTTTCCGACACGCTGTCGATCGTGCGGAAGGCGGGAAAGATGGTGTACGCGTCGCTCGCGATGCCGGGAGAGCACGGCGGTGTCGTGCTGTTCGACGATGCCACCACGCATCGCTGGCAGGTGGTGGCGCACGGGTTGCCCGCATTGCCTGAAGGGCAGCGCTACCAGTTCTGGTTCGTGGCCGAGGATGGAATGGTGCGCGGTGTACCGCTCACGAGGACGGCCGCCGGCTCCGCCTCCTTGACCACCGGCATGCCACCGTCCTCGCCCGGCAAAATCATGGGTGCGGTCATCACCATTGAATCCGATGAGCCGACGCCGAGCCCCGAAGGGCACGGCCCCAAGGTCGCGACGCTGTTGCTCTGATCGGAGGCTAGAGCCCGCCGAACCAGGGATAGCCAATGTCTTCCCAGTAGCCGCCTGGCTTCTTGTCGGTAAAGGTGACGCGGGTGAGATACTTGGTGAGCTTGTAGCCGAGCTTGATGGGCGAATAGAGCCGCAGGGGCGCACCGTGATCGGGGCCGATCGGCCGCCCGCCGAAGCCATCGGCCAGAATGGTCTGCGGGTGCATTGCCGACTCAATGTCCCAGCCGTTCATATAGCCCTTGTCGAACGAATCGAATTGCACGTACCGTGCGGCTGGGAGCGGTTGCACCAGTTGCGCGAAGACCGAGAAGGGCACGCCGCGCCAGGCCGCCACGCTGCTCCACCCCTCCACACAATGATGCTCCACGCTGTAGTCGATGTGTGGCAGTGCGCCGATCATCTCGCTGGTCAGCGACATCGGCGTGCGCACGAGGCCACCAATCTCCAGTCGCCATACAGCCGGATCGGCCAGCATCGGCATCGTGTCCGAAATGAAATATGACGGCATCCGGCCGGTCACGACCTGATGCGGCGGGACGCCCGCGCCACGCACCTGAAGCAGTTTCTCTCCGAGCTGGTTGTTGAAGCCGATCACCTTGTCGAAGAGCGGCTGCAGGCGCGGTCCCCCATCCCAGCCGCAGGCCGCGAGCGCCGCAGGGAGAATCGGGACGGCGCGGCGGAAGAAATCGCGCCGATCAAAGGCATCAGCCATGATTCGGGAATCTCCCCTTGTAGCGGCCGGTGAGGATGGCGCGCATTGAGGCCGGATCGGCCACGAATACCATTACCACGTGCACCACGATGAAGGCGATAAACGTCCAGACCGCGACGAAGTGCCAGTAGCGCGCGAGCTGATAGCCGCCGAAGAGCGTGGTGAGGAAACCGAGCTGCACCGGTTTCGCGATCGCAAAACCCGTGAGAATGGAAATCGTGGCGAGCAGCAGGATGAACGTGTAGGCGCTCTTCTGCAGCGGGTTGTGCTTTCCCTGTGGTGGATGATCGGGGCGGAGCCGGAGATAGTAGCGCAGCATCTCGACCGACCCCTTCACGTCTCGCGGCCGAAAAAGCAGCGCGCGCCATTCACCCGACACAACCAGGAAGAGGAGATAGGCCGCGCCAGTGAGCACGAATGGCCACGCGAGCACGAAATGCCAGCGCAGGCCGCCGCCGAGCCAGCCGCCGAGGCGGAGCGCCCCTGGAATGTGCAATCGACTCGCATCGAAGGGGTTGGGGAGGTTGAAGACCGCGTTGTGCGGACCGAAGTGCGCGTAGGCGGTGTAGATCTGCAATCCGCTGCCGATCATCCCTGCCAGGAACACCGCGTTGAGCCAGTGCGTGAGGCGCACCAGGCCGCGATGCCGGAGTACCGGTCTGGCGGCGGGGGCAGCAACGGCCGGTTCGGACGCCACTTCTGGCACCGGGCTCGGCGTAGCGGTCATCGGGAGGCTCCTCGAAGGGACACGGGGTAACTGGAAAGCTACGCCTGAAATCGAAAAGTGGTTCCCATCGACCATCGATGATCGATTACCCCCCAAGCTCCCCGAGTGCCCGCTCCCAGTCGGCCATCGCCGCCTCCAGCTTCCGCTTCTCGGCGTCGCGTGCGGCAGTGAGGGTCCGGGCCGCCGTGGCACCGTCGGCCTGGGAGTAGAGCCCCGGGTCTGCGAGGGAGTTTTCCAGGGCGGCGAGCTCCGCTTCGTGGCGGGCAACCAGCGCCTCGGCCTCCTCGACGGCCCGCTCAGCCGATCGGCGGCGGGAGGCCGACATCGCACCGTCGGTACTGGGCGCAGTGTGCTGCGTCCGGGCCTCGCCGCCCCGCCTGGGGGTGGAGCTGGCTCGCGCTGCGGCGGTCTTCGCTGCGGCCGACGCCGCGGCTTTGCGCGCGGCGGCTTCCGCCTCCCATTCGGCAAAGTTGCCGGGGTAGTCGGTGAGCACGGCGTCGTCGAACGACCAGATCCTGGTGGTGAGCGTCTCCAGCAATGCCCGGTCGTGCGAGACCAGCAGCACGGTGCCTTCGTAGTCGGCAATGGCGTCTTCGAGGGCCTCAATCGATTCGACATCGAGGTGGTTGGTCGGTTCGTCGAACACCAGCACGTTGGCCTCCGCCAGCATCATCAGCGCCAGCGCCACCCGCGCCCGCTCACCACCCGACAACGACCCCGCCCGTCGCAACACGCTGTCGCCCGAGAAGCCGAAACGACCCAGGTGCCCCTGGATCTGGCCGCGCGTCCAGAGTGCGCGACGCACGGCAATCAGGTCGTAGAGCGTGCTCGCGGGATCGACATCACTGAGGTCCTGCCGGTAATAGGCCACCTGGGACGCGGGCATCAGGCGCACGCTGCCGCCCTCTGCCTTGCGCTCACCCAGCAGCGTGCGGAGCATCGTCGACTTTCCGGCACCGTTGGGACCGATGAGGCCGATGACATCGCCGCGACGCACAATGCCGCTCCACGGCTTCAGCAGCTCACGCCCCTCGATGCTGATCGCCAGCTTGTCGGCCACGAGCACCTGGTCGCCACCGCGATCTCCTGCGGTGAATGCGACGGACATCGTCCCTTCTTCGCCCGGCGGTGGTGAGAGTCGCGCCACCCGGTCGAGCCGGCGACGACGCCCCTTCGCCTGCGCCGAATTCCCACCGGCAATGTTGCGCCGAATGAAATCCTCTTCGGCGGCGAGCTTGGAGTCCTGCTTGCGGAAGGCGCGCTCGGCCGAAGCGCGGCGTTCGGCCCTCTGCGCAACAAAGCCGGTGTAACCCACATCGTAGGCGACCGCGGTGCCCGCCTCGAGGTGCAGCATATGATCCGCCACCGAACCGAGAAACGCGCGGTCGTGTGAGATCAGCAGCACGGCCTCGTCGATGCTCTTGAGGTATCCCTCGAGCCAGCGCGCGGTCGCAATGTCGAGGTGGTTGGTCGGTTCGTCGAGGATCAGCAGGTCGGCTGGCGCGGCAAGCTGACCCGCCAGCGCGAGGCGGCCCCGCTCGCCCCCGGAAAGCGTGTCGACTTGGCGCGTGCGCGCGTCGACCGGATCGAAGCCGAGTCCCTCGAGCACGGCGTCGACGCGCGACGAGGCGGCATAGCCGCCCGCGTGTTCGAATCGCTCAAGATCGTGAGCGTAGTCGTCGAGCATCGCCTCGGTGACGTGGTCGCCGGCCGCGCCCATCGCCTCGGTCTGCCGGGCCAGGCTGCGCTCGAGTTCGAAGAGATGATCGAACCCGCGCGCTGCCGCATCCCACACCGTGAGGGCATCGCCGAAATCGCGATACTGATCCATCACGGCGATCTTGAGTCCCTGGGCACGCGCGATGGACCCCCGGTCGGGCTGCCGCGCCCCGGTGATCAGCTGCATCAGCGTGCTCTTCCCGCTGCCGTTGCGACCGACCACACCCCAGCGATCGCCCGCCATCACCGTAAAGGTGACATTCTCGATAAGGGTCTCGCTGCCGAAAATGACGGCCAGTCCCGATGCTGCAATCAACGTCACGCCCGAAGCTCCCACCCCGAAATAGCAGGCGCCGTCCAGCGGAAGTACCCGTCGGACGGCGCCCGCGACGCCCTAACCTAACCTCGTACCCCGGTCAGGGCCGCTTCACCGCAGCCGGCTTGGGGGGAACGGTCACGCGCATATTGACGACCTCCTTGCCGGAGTCGTCGTGGGCCGTCATCCGGAGCCCGGTGGAATCGCCCTTCATCGAGAAGACGCTCTTCCCGTTGATCTTGATCTCCACGTCGCCGCTGTCGCCCGCGATGTCCACGCTGTCGCCATTGCCGCCGGAGTCACCCCGCATCTGACCATCCTTCTGGATGTCGCGACGGACCGAGTCGGGAATCAGGAGCACCAGCTCGCGGCCCGAGGGTGCCAGCCGCACGGTCCCGAACGGCACCAGGGACTGCCGGGCGCTGTCGTCGGCCGTGGCACAGCTGAAGGACGTGTGCTCGTCGATGTTGTTCGCATCGGTGACCGTGAGCCGGCAATCACTGAACCGGTCGGCCGCCACCGAGTCCTCCACCGTGGCATAGAGATGGAACCCGGCAATCATCTTCGGCGCGCTCCGTTCGATGCGCAGCCGCTGCAGTGAACCGATCTCGGCGCCGCCGAGCCGGAACGGCATCCCGAGCAGGGGCACCGTGATCGGGCCGCTGCCGTGAGCGATGTCGTCCACCATCGTCTTGCCCTTGTGAGCCGCGCTGCGGACCAGCATTCCTGCCGCGAAGATCGCGAGCATACCGAGCACGATGCGAAACCAGTATTTCGGGGTCATCTCCCACCTCTGCGCGAGTGCCACCAGGAAACCGGGTGGCGTTGCAAGAATAAACGTAATGGATCAGGCAACAGTTTCAGCGACTGTTTCACCCGTGGAACGAATCGGGAGGAAATTATCTTCGGATCGTGAACCTTCCTCTGGCCTCCCTGCGCTGGGACAACTCGTTCGCCCGCCTCGACGAGGCGTTCTTCCAGCGTGTCCTCCCCACCCCGATGCCCGCCCCGCAACTGGTGGCATTCAACCCCGACGCGGCGGCCCTGCTCGGCCTCGATCCCGCCGCGGCCGCAACCGAGGAATTCGTCGCCGTGATGAGCGGCAACGGTCGCCTCGCCGCGATGGACCCCCTGGCCGCGATCTACGCCGGCCACCAGTTCGGCGTGTGGGTCCCGGAGCTGGGCGACGGGCGAGCGATTCTCCTCGGCGAAATCGTGACGCCGCAAGGCTCCCGGTGGGAGCTGCAACTCAAGGGCGCAGGGATGACCCGCTTCTCACGAATGGGAGACGGTCGGGCCGTGCTCCGTTCCACCATTCGCGAATATCTCGCGAGTGAGGCGATGGCCGGCCTGCGCATTCCCACCACCCGGGCGCTCTCGATCACGGGGAGTTCGCTTCCGGTGTATCGCGAACGCGCCGAAACGGCCGCAGTGCTCGCGAGGCTCGCACCGAGTCACGTGCGCTTCGGGTCGTTCGAACTCTTCGCCGCACGCCGGATGCCCGACCAGGTGAAGCAGCTCGCCGATTACGTCATCACGCTCCATTTCCCGGAATTCGCCGAGCTGCCCGACGAAGAGCGCTACGCGGCCTGGTTTCGCGAAGTGATCGACCGGACGGCGCGGTTGATGGCGCAGTGGACCGCAGTGGGATTCGCGCACGGTGTGATGAACACCGACAATATGTCGATCCTCGGCCTCACGCTCGACTACGGGCCGTATGGCTGGCTCGACGAGTACGACCCGGGATTCATCTGCAATCACACCGACCAGACCGGGCGCTACGCCTTCGATCAGCAGCCCCGCGTGGGTCTGTGGAATTGTTCGCGTCTCGGCGAGGCGCTCTTCCCGCTGATTGCGGAGCAGCCGGCGCTTGCGGCCCTCGAGTCGTACCGGGGCACGTTCGAGACCACCATCGACCAGTTGATCCGCAGCAAGCTCGGGCTCCGCACGACCGAAGCGGACGACCTCGCGCTTCAGGGGGAACTGTTCGCGCTGATGCACCGCGAGGCCATCGACTACACGCGATTCTTCCGTGCGCTGTCGCACTTCAACCCGGACGACGCGCGCACACGCACGGCAGTCGAGGCCGAAGCGGCCGCTCCTGCGGCGCTGACCGTCTGGCTTGACCGGTATGCCGATCGTCTCGCGCGGGAGGTGACCACCACCGACCGTCAGGCGCAGATGCTCGGCGTCAATCCGAAGTTCGTGCTCAGGAACTGGGTCGCGCAGGAAGTGATCGAAGCCGCAGAACGTGGAGAGTTCGCGCCGATCGAGGCAGTACGTCAGCTGATGGCACATCCGTTCGAGGAACACCCTGGCTGGGAACGCTACGCCGGTCCGGCACCGGCGGGCGTCGTGCCGGTCGAGGTCTCCTGCTCTTCCTAGCGCTGGAGCCCGGCGTGCCTAGGGTGCCGCGTCGAGGAACTCCAGCTTGCCGGTGACGCGCTCGAGCGTCGAACGCAACGCCCATTCATCCTCGAAGAGCAGGATCGACGAACCCTTCGCGTCGAAGAGCCGCATCCGCGACCGTCCCTCCACCAGCTGATCGATCGCCTCCTCATCGCCCCGCACCCAGCGCGCGTGCCGGAACGGCAGCGGCTCGAGCTTGCAGGGTACACCGTACTCGCCCTCGAGCCGGAAGAGCAGTACGTCGAACTGCAGCATTCCCACGGCTCCAACAATCGGGATGGGCCCCACCACCGAATCCTGGAAGAACACCTGGACCGCGCCCTCTTCGGCGAGCTGCCGGAGCCCCGTATCGAGATGCTTCCGCCGCAGTGGGTCGGACACCAGGATGCGCGCGAAGAACTGCGGCGCGAATCGCGGGATACCGACGAACGCCACATCACCCTTTTCCGAAAGCGAATCAGAGACGCGCAGCGAACCGCGATCGTGAATACCAACCACGTCGCCCGGCCACGCCTCCTCGATTTCGGTGCGCTCGCGCGCAAGAAACTGCTGCGGCTGGGCCATCCGGAGCACCTTGCCCGTGCGCGCGAGCGTGACGTTCATCCCGGCGGCGAAGCGCCCCGAACAGATCCGCACGAAGGCGATCCGGTCGCGGTGCTTGGGATCCATATTCGCCTGGATCTTGAAGACGAAGCCGGTGAACTCCGGGTCCGTGGGGTTCACGATGCGATCCTCGGCCTCGCGCGGCAGGGGACCCGGCGCGATCGAGAGGAAGTCGTGCAGGAATGGCTCGACGCCGAAGTTCGTGAGGGCGGAGCCGAAGAACATCGGCGAGAGACTGCCGTCGAGAATCGCGGCCTCGTCCCAGGGATGCCCGGCCATCTCCAGCAGGTCGAGTTCATCCCGAAGGGCCGTGAGATTCTCGCTGCCGAGCAGATCGCCCAGCGATGCACTGTCGAGCGGAATCCGCCGCGTCCCGACCAGCGAGGCGCCGTGGTCGATGCCCTTGTCGAACAGCAGGACCTCGCCGCGCCGGCGGTCGGCGACACCCACGAATCCCTGCGCCGTGTTGATGGGCCAGGTGACGGGATGAATCCCGATCCCGAGGTCGGCCTCGACATCGCTCACCAGTTGCAGCGGGTTCCCGCCGGGGCGGTCACACTTGTTCACGAACGAGAAGATCGGCATCCGGCGCATCTTGCAGACTTCGAAGAGCTGCCGGGTCCGTTCCTCGACCCCGCGCCGATTGTCGAGCAGCATCACGGCGCTGTCGGCGGCCACCAGGGTGCGATAGGTGTCTTCCGAGAAGTCCGCGTGCCCGGGGGTGTCGAGCAGGTTCACCTGGTAGCCGAGATACTCGAACTGCATCACCGAGGAGGTGACCGAGATACCGCGCTGCCGCTCGAGTGCCATCCAGTCGGAGGTCGCGTGCCGGGCGGCACGGCGTGCCTTGACCGACCCGGCGAGGTGGATCGCCCCGCCATAGAGGAGGAGCTTCTCCGTGAGGGTGGTCTTTCCGGCGTCCGGGTGCGAAATGATCGCGAACGTGCGGCGGCGCGCGATCGCCGCGGCGAGCGCTTCGGGAGTAAGGTCAGTCATCGGCGGGAAAGGTACACCGGCCAGCCGTTCCGCCCGGGGCCAACCGGCGGTAGAATCCCGGGATGACCACACAAGCCGATGCGCCCCTCACGCCCCGCCACTGGATCGTCGCGACCGCCCTGATTTCGGGGCTGGTCGCGCTGTATCTCCACCTCTGGAAGCTCGGCCTCACGGGGCCGCTGGTCTGCAGCAACAACCACGGCTGCGAGATCGCCCAGATGTCCTCCTGGGGGTGGTTCCTCGGCGTCGATGTGGCCCTGATCGGCACCATCGGCTACACGCTGATCTTTGTCACTGCGCTGGTCGGGATCCAGCCGCGATGGATCCACGACATCCGGATCACCAAGCTGCTGGCGCTGCTGGTAGTCCCGGCGATCCTCTTCACGCTGCGGCTCAAGTACGCCGAGTTCATCATTCTCAAAACGTTCTGCCCCTGGTGCGCCATCTCGGCGGTCACCATCACGACGCACGGGATTGCGCTGATTCTCGACGCGCGACGGCTGCGCCGCACCCATTAGCTCGCGCGGATTCCCGACCCGCGGCAGGCGCGCCGCTCACAGTAGCGCGCGCGGTGCCGTGCGCCGCGCAGATTCCCGACCCGCGGCAGGTGCGGC
>JAZJZU010000021.1:10855-12353 GCA_040389605.1 Gemmatimonadota bacterium | reverse complement strand
CTCAGGATGACACCATCTGGATCGCCTCTCGCCGCTCGCCTCTCGCCTCTCGTTTATGCTATTCCCCGCTTGATCGCTCGCTCCACGATATCGCTGAAGGTGTCGATCTCGTCGATGGTGGTGTAGACGTTCGGGGTGACGCGGACGCCACTGAACTCGGCGTGCTTGATCGGCGTGGTCACGATATGGTGCTTGTCGAGCAGCCAGGTGCTGAGCTTGCCTGGGTCGAGTCCCTCGATGGAGAGCAGTGCGATGGCGCCGGCGTGCGGGCCGTCGAGCTGGGTCGGCACGCTCACGCGATCACTTGATGCCAGCAGTCGACGCGCCCAGCGGTCCCGGAGATACCGCAGGCGGGCGATCTTCCGATCCGAGCCGATGCCACGATGGAAGGCGAGGGCGGCTCCGATGGCATTGTGATTCGCGGCGGGATGCGTGCCGATTTCTTCGTACTTGCGGATATTCTCGTTCATCGTGGCCGGGGCCGCCATCATCGGCCAGATGTTCTTGATCTTGGCCCCACGGACATAGAGGAAGCCGGTTCCGATGGGTGCCAGCAACCACTTGTGGAGTGACGTGCCGTAGTAATCAACGTCGAGCTGATCGCGGGTGAACGGGAAATGGGCATAGGCGTGCGCGCCATCGACGAAGACCTCGATGTTGTGCTCGCGCGCCAGCTGGACGATCTCGCGCACCGGGAAGATCTGTCCGGTCAGATTGGTGATGTGGGTGATTTCGATCACCCGGGTCTTGGGAGTAATCGCCTTCCGGAAGACATCGACGAGATAGTCTTGCGATGGTGGTGGCACCTTGAAGCTCACCTGCTTGAGCACGATGCCGTCGCGGCGCACGCGCTGATCCCAGGTGGTGAGCATCCGGCCATAGTTCTGGTTGGTGGCGAGGATCTCATCGCCGGGCTGGAGGTTCATCCCGAGGATGAGCGTCTCGAGGCCCTCCGACGCATTGCGCGTGATCGCCAGTTCCTCGGGATCACAGCCGAAGTCGTGCGCCAGGTCGCGCCGGACGCTCTCGATCCGCGGCTCGAGCACGGCCCACATATGGTTGGCCGGAAGCTCGTTGGAGAATCGCAGGTCACGAATCATCTGTTCGAGCACGTGGCTCGGGCTGGGACAGACGCCGCCATTGTTCAGGTTGATCATCGAGCGGTCGGCGTCGAACGCTCGCTGGATCTCACCCCAGTAGGTCTCATCATCGGCACTCGCGGCCGGACTGGCGCTGGTCAGTCGATCGGTCGCGCGCGCCACGTGGCGCATTGCCGTTCCGCGGAACATCGGCAGCGCGACTGACGCTCCGGCGAGCGAATGAAGGAAATGACGGCGCGAGGACATCGGCGCTCCACAGGCGAGAGGTTCGGGGGGACACGGGGTGTGCGGGGAAGACTCACGATACGATATCCAGCGGTGTGGCGCCAGTCGTCGGGGCCGCCCGGGGATTTGCGCGGTATCTTGGGGTGAGACCCTTCTGGACACCCTTCGCACCC
>JAZJZU010000021.1:0-10755 GCA_040389605.1 Gemmatimonadota bacterium | reverse complement strand
ACGGGCGGCGGCGTCTTCGTCCGGATGGCCTACCCGGGAGCGCAGCAGGGGGGGTAGCGCCGAGGGGCCGGGAAACCTGGTGCCCCGGCCGACGTAGTCGACCAGAGGAACTTCCTTACGACTCACCGGAGCCTTGCCGATGCCGGTTTCACGATTGCTCGCCGCTGCGCTCACTCTCGCAGTTGTGCCACTCGCCGCACAGAACCGTGCCCTTCCCGCGAACGGTACGGCCGTGCTCGAACAGATGCGGGCGCGCTATGCCCGCAGCTGGTATCCGACGCTCGAGTTTTCCCAGAAGACCACGATCTACGGCCGCAATGGTGTCCGCGAGGAGACCTGGCACGAGCGGCTGTTGCAGAGCCCGACCCGGGGGACGCTGCTGCGGATCGACCAGGGGCCCGATTCGCTCGGGAACAGCACCATCAACACCGCGGACTCGGGATACACCATTCGGGGCGGGAAGCTGGCACGGGCGAGTGCCGACGGAAATTTCTTCCTGCCGCTCATCGAGGGAGTGTATCTCCAGCCGGTGGAGCGAACGGTGCGTGACCTCGCCAGCACGGGAATCGATCTCTCCCGGGCGCGGGCTGACAGGTGGAATGACGAACCGGTCTGGGTGGTTGGTGCGACCGACGCGCAGGACACCACCTCGGCCCAGTTCTGGGTCGAGCAACGGCGCCTGGTGGTGGTGCGGGTGCTCATTGCCCTGGCCCCTGGTCAGCCCCCGCTTGATGTCCATCTCGACAAGTACGTCGAAACCGGAGGCGGCTGGCTCGCCACGAGGGTCGTGATGTCGATTGCTGGAAAGCCGCGGCAGATGGAGGAGTATTACGACTGGCGGACTCGTCATCCCATCGATCCGAAGGTGTTCGAGGCACCAGCGGCGCAGCCCTGAAGCTTTCCGGGGCCGGCGATCGTCGGCCCCGTCTCGCCGCCCTCCTTGCGGTGTACGCTGGTTTATCGTTCCTTTACCTTCTCCAGCCAAAGCATCCAAGTCCTGACGGGGCCCCTCGTTGAGCACAGCCACTCGCGCCTGCCCGACCTGCAGCACTCCGCTCCCGATTCAGGCGCATTTCTGCCTCAATTGCGGCGCGCCGACACCCACTGAGCCCGGAGTGCCCGAGCGCCTGGAGCCCACGGGTGCGGTGGAGGTCTCCCGGCTCACGCGAGCGCTCGCGCCACTCTACCGCGTGGAGCGGGTCCTGGGCGAAGGGGGAATGGCCACGGTCTACCTGGCCGAGGATCCGAAACACCGCCGCCGCGTGGCCGTGAAGGTGATGCGTCCCGAGCTCGCCGAGACACTCGGAACCGAGCGCTTCCTGCGCGAAGTCGAAATCTCCGCACAGCTCAGTCATCCGCACATCCTTCCGGTGTTCGACTCCGGTTCGTCCGAAGGGTTTCTCTTTTATGTGATGCCGCTGGTCGAGGGCGAGTCGCTGCCGGCGCGGATGAAGCGTGAGCGGCAGCTGCCGGTTGCCACCGCACTGGGGATTGCGCGTGAAGTTGCCGAGGCACTCGCCTTTGCGCACGAGCGGGGCATTGTGCACCGCGACGTCAAGCCGGCCAATATCCTGATGAGCGCAGGGCACGCGCTGGTGGCCGATTTTGGCATTGCACGGGCGATCTCGGGCGATGGCAAGGCACTGACCCAGACGGGACTCGCGATCGGGACGCCGCAGTATATGAGTCCAGAGCAGGCGATGGGTGCGAGCGACGTCGATGGTCGTGTCGACATCTACGCGCTGGGCTGCGTCCTGTACGAAATGATTGCCGGCGAGCCACCATTCACCGGCCCCACTGCGCAGGCGGTCATTGCGCGGTCGCTCACCGAAACCGCGCGTCCCCTGACCGCCACACGCGAAGGGCTGGCACCACGAGTGGCGGCGGTGGTCAGCAAGGCGCTGGCCAAGTCGCCCGCGGACCGGTATCAGACTGCCGGCGAAATGGTGGAGGCGCTCCGTGCGGCGGAAGACCAGGTGCGCGATGGGAGTCGCGAGGTCGCTTCGGTCGGCCCGGCGCCCACGGGCAAGGCGTGGCTGGTCTTTGGTGTTATGGCCTTGCTGGTGCTGACGGGGTTTGTGGTCACGGCCGTGCGTCGCGGACTGCCAGCGTGGGTGCTGGGTCTCGCCGGGGTCCTGATTGGTGGCGGAGCGCTCGCACTGGCGCTCACCTTCCGCGCGGAGGCGCGGCGTCGAGCGCATCAGCCATCGCGTCGATTCGATGCGTTGCTCACCTGGCGCAACGCTGCGCTTGGCGGTGTGGCGGCGCTCGCGATCTGGGCCATGACCGCGACGATGCTCGCCGTAACACCCGCTGGCGGCGGCGGAAGCGGCGGCCTCAAGCGGCTGGCGATCCTTCCCTTTGTCAATCAGGGTGGGACGGACGACGCCTATTTCGCCGATGGCATCGTGGATGAAGTGCGCGGCAAGCTCGCGAAGGTTGGCCAGCTTACGGTGATTGCGTCAACCAGTGCCAATCAGTATCGCACCACCACCAAGACGCCGATGGAAATCGCGAGTGAGCTGGGCGTGGACTATCTCCTGGTGGGGAAGGTACGCTGGGCTGGCACCGGCACCGATCGCAAAGTGCAGGTGGTGCCGGAGCTGGTGGATGGCCACACCGGTGCCACCACGTGGCAGCAGTCGTTCGAGTCTCCGGTGACCGATGTCTTCCAGATGCAGACCTCCATCGCCTCGCAGGTTGCAGGTGCGCTTGGTACGGCGCTCGGGAGCAATGACCAGGCGGAGCTTGCGGCTCGTCCGACTGCCAACGCGACGGCGTACAACCTCTACCTCAAGGGTCGCGCGATCAACAGCAACGCCGCCGCGGCACAGCGGGAGGCGGCGGGATATTTCGAACAGGCGGTGGCGCTCGATTCCACGTTCGTCGATGCCTGGGCACGTCTGGGCGCGGCGTGGACCAGTGTGTACAGCAACGGCACGCGGCAGCCCGCCGAGGCACGCCGGGCCAAGGAAGCGATTGAGCGCGCACTGACCCTTGATCCCAGGGCGAGCCTGCCGCATATGCTGGCGTCCCGCTATTACGCGCTCGTCGAACAGGATCTCCGGGCGGCAGATCGGGAAATTGGTCTGGCACTCGCCGCCGCACCGAAAGATCCCGCTGTGCTGATGCAGTCCGCTGCCAATGATGTACGAGCCGGGCGCTTTGAGCCCGCACTCGACAAACTGGCGCGTGCCCGGGAGCTCGACCCCAGGTCGCAGCCGACGCTGGCATCGCTGCTCACCACCCTCGTGTCGCTCCACCGGATGGACGAAGCCATCTCGGTTGGAGAACAAGCGGTCGCACTCGCGCCGAACGACCTGGGGTCAGTCGAGTACCTGGCGATGGCCTACATCGGCAAAGGCGACCTCGCAGGCGCTCAACGTGCGGTGCGTGCGGCCATCGGTCCGACACCCGCCACCGAAGTGGTGGCGTACTTCGCGGGCTACAACGAACTCGCCTGGGTGCTGGAGCCGGCCGAACAGGAGTTGTTGTTCCGCCTCTCGCCTGCGGCGTTCGACAACGATCGGGCCTGGTGGGGGCAGTCGCTTGCGATCCTGGCCAATCAGCTCGGGAATACGGCGCGCGCGAAGGCATACGCGGATTCCTCCCTGGCCACCTCGGCAGCCCAGTCTGCCGCGAACCCGACCGACCCGCAGCTTCACTCTCTCTACGGCGTGATGCTGGCACTCGTCGGCCGGGCCACGGATGCGGTTCGCGAAGGTGAACGCGGGGTTGAGCTCGTGAAGCCGCTGCAGTCGACTGACCCCAACTCGCTCTATTCCACACTGCAAATGGCCCGCATTTACACCATTGTCGGGATGAAGGAGAAGGCCGCCGAGCAAGTGGAGCGTGTGCTTCACTCGAATTATCAGCTGACCCCGGCTCGCCTCCGCATCGATCCGAGCTTTGCGTCACTCAAGGGGACGCCACGGTTCGACAAGCTGCTGACCGAAACGGCTGGTTCTCCGAAGCCGTAGGGGGCGGGCCATTCTGTCCCGCCCTCAGGTCCCGGAGATTGAGATGCCTGTTCGCCTTGGAGCCCGTTGGCTGCTGCTCGCATTCCTGGCCACGCCACTCGCGGCTCAGACCCCGCCCCCCGCACCAGTGGCCGAAGAGGCCAGCGTGCGTACCACGATCAACGAATATCTGCACGGTCTCAAGTTCAATGACATCAGGAGCTTTGAGCGCACGTTCACGCCCGACGCCAGGTTGATGTTCATCAATCGGAGCGGCCAGATTGGCCAGCTCACGCAGTCCGAATGGTATCGCGGCTTCGCGAGCGTGGCCGGGAAGGAAGAGCCCGGCGAGTTTGAGGTCCTGGCGATCGACATCACCGGGAATGCGGCGTCGGTCAAGGTCCGGGAGACTTACCCGAAGTCGGTATACGTGAACTACCTCTCCCTGCTCAAGGTCGGGACGGAGTGGAAGATCGTGAACAAGATCTACACCAGCAGACCGAGGTAACCGTGGGGACAGGACGGCTCGAGGCCTTCAGCGACGGCGTCCTCGCCATCATCATCACCATCATGGTGCTGGAGTTGAAGGCGCCCCACGGCGAGTCGCTCGACACGCTGCGGCCGCTGATTCCGGTCTTCCTGAGCTACCTGCTGAGTTTCATCTACATCGGCATCTACTGGAACAATCACCACCATATGCTGTACGCAGCCCGCACGGTGAGCGGCGGCGTCCTCTGGGCCAACCTGCACCTGCTGTTCTGGCTCTCGCTGGTCCCGTTCGCCACGGCGTGGATGGGCGAGAATCACTTCGGGGCCACTCCCGTGGCCCTTTATGGTGTGGTGCTGTTCATGGCCGGCAATGCGTACTTCATTCTTTCCCGGGCGCTGATCGTCCATCACGGCGAGGCCTCCCCGCTGGCACGAGCGGTGGGGCGCGACGCCAAGGGGCTGGTGTCGGTTGCGATCTATGCCCTGGCGATCGCGCTCACCCAGCTGGATCCCGCCATTTCGCTCGGCCTCTATGTCGCGGTCGCGATGCTCTGGTTCATTCCCGATCGGCGGATCGAGCGCATCGTGGTGCGCAACGGCTGAACTGCAAGAAACCCCGGTGGCCATCGCGGCCACCGGGGTTTCTCAATCGCCAACCCGCTGCGGTCAGTTCGCGATCGACGCCAGGATCCGGTTCACGAGCTGCCGGATGGCGTCCGCCTGATCGGCCGTGAGCCGTCCCGATTGCACCATCGCATTCAGCTCGTTGAGGAAGGCGCCGAGCTGGCCCCGTGCAGCATTGGTATTCCCCCGTCCAAGGCTCTTGGTCGCCGCATCGAGCTTGGATGTCAGCGAGTTGGCATTGCCCTTGGGAATAATGCCCGCATCGGCCAACTGCTCCACCAGCGCGACAACGTTGCCGGTCGCCACCTCCGCGGTCAGCACCGTAATCGTGCGCGTGCCGGTTCCGGTGGCGTCGTCATCGCTGACGCGCACGGTCACCGTGAACGTGCCGGCGGCAGAGTAGGTGTGGGACAGCGAGAAGTTCTTTCCCGAGAGCCCGAGCGGATTCACCCCGGAGCCGTCACCATAGTTCACGGTGGCAGTCCACGGGTCGGAACCGGGATCGGTGAAGCTGCCCGTGCTGGTGTAGGTCTCGCCAGGCAGGAGGGTTGCGCCGGCGAACGAGTTGACGACGGGCGTGACGTTGGTCACGGCTGCAGTGGCAAAGGCCGTATCGGCCAGCCCGCGGATGTCGGTCACGATCAGCCGGACCTCGTAGCTGCCGTCCTGAGCATACGAATGCGACACCGAGGCGCCGGTCGCGGTCGCGCCATCCCCAAACCGCCAGGCGTAGGTGAGCTCGTCGCTATCGGGGTCACTCGACCCGGCACTGCTCATCGCGACCGATGAGCCCTCCAGCGACGCATACGGACCGTCGAGCACGGCGACGGGAGGCCTGGTGTTGCTCTCGACCGCAATCTCGATGTCGTCCCGCAGCAACGCGAGCAGGTCGTAGCCGCTCAACGTCTCCACTGCGTCGACCGTGGTCTTGTAGGTCTCCCAGTTGACATTCCGGACGCCGGGATCGTTGGGCATAATCACGGCAATGACCTGCAGGTCATCGAGTCCCTGGATGTCGGCGAGCCCCTTATCGTGCGGCAGGATCACGGCAACCTTCCAGACCTTCGACGGAATCGTGATCACGCCGAGATCCTTGAGCGTGCCCTTGCTGCCTGATGCACCGGCGATGATGTACACCTCCTTGTCCTGGAAGCGCGCGAGATCACCGAGGTAGTTCTCCATATTGGCCCAGGGGCCCTGGTTCAGGTCGGCCGCCTGGGGGATGATGTTGCTGAAATAGAAGGTGGTGGCGTTGTCGAGCGACGCCGACGTGCGATCAAATGAGCGCGCGAGGTGGCCGCGATCGATGCCATAGCCGTGGTAGGCTCCGGAGCCGGTGTAGTCGGCGGTGGTGTATCGAGTGTAGGCCGCAGGAAGTGCGGGATCGTAGGTGAAACAGTCGCAGCGATCCTCGGGCCCGAAATGCGTCACATCAAGGTCGTAGGACACCCAGTTGGGTGTTCCCCGGTTCTTGTTGAACGACAGGGTGTACTGCGGGCGACGCACGATGAAGTCATCGCTGGCGTCGTTGTCCGCTGGCTCGCCGAATTCGGCGTTGCCGGCATAGAGGGCCGTGGCACTCGCGACGGCCACCCGGGTCGGGAGGGAGTAGGTCGCGGTCGTGATTCCATCGGCTGCCGTGGCCCGGACGGTCGCCGTCCCGGCAGCCAGCGCAGTCATCACACCGTTCTGGTCGATGCTGGCGATCGCTGGAGTCTCGCTGCTCCACGTCACCGTGGTTGCGATCACACTGCCGGAGCCGTCGCGGACCGTGGCGAACAGCTGATCCTGGAAGCCAACCGGGAGCGCGGGATCCGACGGGACCCGTCCACTGAACGCGATCGAATTGGCCGGCGGTGGCACGACGCCACCGCTGTTGCAGGCGCCGAAGGTCGCCGTGGCTGAGGCCTGCCAGGCACCTGTTCCGTTGCGCTGCAATGAGGTCCCCAGCGGCGCCGAGCTCGCCTCGCTCACCACGATGTCGGTGGACGAAAGACCGGCAGCTGGTCCGTTGGTTGCGGCGAAGCTTCCCTCATAGGAGAGGAATTCGACCACCTGACCCAGATCATTGATCAAGGCCATTCCGTCGGGCGGACCATTCTGGATGCCGTTCACCGGGTAATTCACCACCACCACCCCGCGCGCGCTGCACGTGGCGGGAATGGTTCCCGACAGGGGTGCGGCACTGCCGTAGGTCACACCCCCGTTGCCGTCGTACAGCACGATGCTCCAGCCAGTGAGCGAGGCACCCGCGGGGCCCTCGATTTCGATGGCTTCGTTCGCGTCCGTCCCGGTGTTGTCGTAATGCAGCTCCGAGAACCGGATCTCGGGCAGCCCCGGTGGCGGTGGTGGCGGCGGTGGCGGAGGCGGGGGTGGTGGCGGCGGAGGAGGGCCGCCGCCGTTGTCATTGCAGGCTCCGAAGGTATTCGCAATCGGACCGGACCAGACGTCGCTTCCATCGCGCTGCAGCGACATTCCGGCGGCCTCGGTGCCGGCCTCTGCCGCCCCGATATCGACCGACGTGACGCCGTCTGCAGCTCCGCCAACAGCGGCAAACACGCCTTCGTAGGACAGGAACTCGATCAACCCGCCTGGGCCAACGAGAGCGATGCCATCGGGAGCGCCGTTCTGGATGCCGTTGGACGGGTAGTTCACCACCACCACGCCGCGCGCAGTGCACGTCGCCGGGATGGTGCCCGTCAACGCCGTCGTGCCATAGGCGGCGCCACCATTCCCATTGTAGAGCACGACGGAGTAGCCCGTCAGATCGGTGCCTGCTGGACCGGAGATCTCGATTGCCTCGCCGATGTCGGTGCTCGCGTTGTCGTAATGGAACTCGCTGATGCGCACGTCCGGCAACACGATCCGTGGTCCCGCTGATGTGACCGCTTCCGTCGGCGGAGAGCCGGGAAGCACCGGGCCGCGATCAACGCACGATCCGACCGTGAAGGTGATCGCGAGAAGCGCGAGACTCCTGATCCGAATGGACATTGTCGACTTCCTGACTCGTGAAGAGAAGAGGGGATACCTCCGTGCAGGGCACGGAGCACAACCAGAGACATATGGTGGGGACGCGGGAAAGCTAACGCCGAATCGTCACGCTGGGCCAGCGTGTTGCATCAACTCCGTCACGGGATGGCGGAGGTGTAGTAGCGGGTCCACAGTGCGGCGGAAACACCACACCCTCGCGGGGTCATTCACCGAACGTCGGCTCGGAAATCTCCTCGTCGCGAGGGCTCACGTGCGGCGAGTGTTCCAGCAGCCTGACGCAACTGTTCCAGCGCAGGATGGCGTCGTCATCACCGGCAGGCCGGAGGCCCTCGGCACGTTCGTAGAGTTCCATCGCTTCGGTGATCCATTCGTGCGCGTTGTGCCCGGCCCCTGGTGTGCGCTGTTCCAGGTGCGCCCGGGCGCGACGTTCGAGGATCAGGCCGCCATAATAGGCCCGGTCATAGTCGCTGGTGAGCTGCGCCAGCGCTTCGCGCGCGCGCCCGACCTGCGTTGCCGCTTCATTGCCGAACTGATCCGTGCGCGCGAGCAGCAGCACCTGCAGCGCCTTCTGGTGCCCCGGCTCGACGCCGAGGATGTCCAGGCAGATGCTCTCGGCGGCCCAGGGCTGGTTGAGCAGGCGATAGCGCTCGGCCTTCTCGAGGGCGAGTGGAACGGCCGCGGTAGAAATCGGCTTCAGGGGCACGACACACCTCCGTGAATTCCGGCTATTCGCCCGGTCGGTCGCGCCGGACGAGGCGCACCAGCGCGCGCAGCGGATCGAAATACCGATCGACGACGCGTTCCTTGAGCGGGATGATGGCATTGTCGGTGATGGCAATGCTCTCGGGGCAGACCTTGGTGCAGCATTTGGTGATGTTGCAGTAGCCGATTCCGTCTGCCTGTCGCAACTCCTCCATCCGGTCGGCGGTATCGAGCGGATGCATTTCCAGGGCCGCGACATAGGCGAAGTAGCGCGGTCCGACAAACTCCTCGTGCTTCTGATGATCACGGAGCACGTGGCAGACATCCTGACAGAGGAAGCACTCGATGCACTTCCGGAATTCCTGCACCCGGTCGACATCGGCCTGCTGCATCCGCCAGGTGCCATCCGCGGCGTCCGGCGGACGCGGCGAGAACTTCTGGATCTTCTTCTTGACCCGGAAGTTCCACGAGACATCGGTGACCAGGTCTCGCAGGTGCGGAAACGCGCGCATCGGCTCCACCGTCACCGGCTTCTCGAGGTCGAGCTCGTTGAGTCGCGTCATACACATCAGTCGTGGCTTGCCATTGATTTCGGCCGAGCAGGAGCCGCACTTGCCCGCCTTGCAGTTCCAGCGCACGGCAAGATCGTTGGCCTGATCGGCCTGGATGGCGTGCACGGCATCGAGCACGACCATCCCCTCGCTGATCTCCGTGGGATAGTCGCTGAAGCTGCCGCTGCCATCGGCACCGCGCCAGATACGGAAGGTGGCCTGCGTCACGATTTCTCCTCCTCGATGATGCGAGCCTGTTCGGGCGTGAGCGGAGTGACCGGTTCGCGCGTGAGCGTCATTGCACCATCGGCCGCCTTGCGAATGACGATGTTGTAGCGCGCCGCCTCGGGATCCTTGTCGGGAAAGTCGTCGCGGAAGTGCCCACCCCGGCTTTCCTTGCGCTCAAGGGCCGATCGCGCGATCGCCTCGGAGATGGTGAGCAGGTTGCCGAGATCGAGGGCAGTATGCCATCCGGGGTTGTACTCGCGGTTGCCGACCACCCCGACGGCCGCGGCCCTGCCACGCAGGTCGCGGATGCGCTCGAGTGCCTCGCGCATTTCGTCTTCGCGGCGCACGATCCCCACGAGCTCCTGCATCATCGCCTGCAGGTCGTGCTGCACCTGATACGCTCCCTCGGCATCGGCTCCGCGCTGGAACGGTGCGAGCGCCTCACCTGCCGCGCGGTCGAGAGCAGCGGTGTCGGTGTGCCCGTCGGGTTGGCCCTGCGCAAACTTCGCAGCGTATTCGCCCGCGCGACGGCCGAAGACCAGCAGGTCAGAGAGAGAATTCCCGCCGAGACGGTTGGCCCCGTGCAGTCCGGCGGCACACTCGCCGGCCGCGAACAGCCCCGGAACCGATGTCATCTGTGAATCACCGTCCACCCGGATGCCACCCATGATGTAATGCGTGGTTGGACCAACTTCCATCGGTTCCCTGGTGATATCGATATCCGCCAGCTGCTTGAACTGATGGTACATACTCGGCAACTTTTTCTTGATGTGCTCCGCCGCGTTGGGGAGCCGCTCCTTGATCCAGGAGATGTCGAGGAAGACGCCGCCGTGCGGGGAGCCGCGACCGGCGCGTACTTCGCGCATGATGCAGCGCGCCACGTGATCGCGCGTCAGCAATTCGGGAGGACGCCGCGCGCTCTTGTCACCCTGGGTATAGCGCCAGCCTTCATCCTCGCTGTCGGCCGTCTGGCTGCGGTAGTTCTCCGGAATGTCGTCGAACATGAAGCGACGACCCTGATTGTTCCGGAGCACCCCGCCTTCGCCCCGCACGCCCTCGGTCACCAGGATGCCCTTCACGCTCGGCGGCCAGACCATACCCGTCGGGTGAAACTGGATGAACTCCATATCCTGCAGTGCTGCGCCGGCATTGTAGGCCAGCGACTGCCCATCGGCAGTGTATTCCCAGCTGTTGCTCGTGATGGAGAACGC
>JAZJZU010000020.1:79767-100784 GCA_040389605.1 Gemmatimonadota bacterium | reverse complement strand
GCGGCGCCGGACGCTAGGCCTCGACGGCGGCCGCGCGGTGAATGGTGGGCTTCGCATCGCCGGTGATGCAGCGGTACCCGGCAAATATGAGCAGCAGCCCGATCAGCTCCGTGACGTATAGCACCTCGACGTACCCGAATCGCGTGAAGCTCCCGCCAATACCCGGCAGGATGCCGCCCACGGCAATCAGGATGTTCCCGACCACGCGACGGAGGGCCTCACGTCCCTGGGCCCTCCAGTAGCGCAGTGCGGACCAGATCGCTCCGCCGACCAGCACGGTTGCCGCGTAGGTGTTGATGAACGGACTGAACGCCCGCACCCATTGGGCTGCGAAGATCTTTCCCGAGAGGCGATGAGGTTCGACCAGCGCGAGGTTGATGGGCGCCAGCAGCACTGCGACCGACGCGACGACGATGACGGTCACCAGCACCGTCGCGACCCGGTTGGCAGTTCGCCGCGGCCAGAGCAGGTAGGCGGTTCCCTGCGCGAGCGGTGCGCCACCAAGCAGTGCCCCGGTGATGTACCAGAGTCGAAAGACCTGCTCGTTCCAGCCGAAGAGGGTGGTCCACGACTCGGTGAACGTCCCGGCGGCATAGGTGATCATTCCGATGCCCCACCAGAGCAGGTGGGGACCTCCGCGCAGCCGATAGCGGGAGAAGACCACAAAGGCGAAACCGCTCGCCACCATCGTCGTGACGATCGGGATGAAGTGGATCGGCGACTGGCCCGACACGGTCAGAAGTCCAGGCGGAGCGAGGTGGTTACGCTCCGGCGCGGTTCGGGTCGGAAGAAGGAGGTGTTCGACGATTCGGCATAGAGGCGGTTCGTGATGTTGTTCAGCGACACGTCCAGCTCGGGTCGCGTCCGCCCGACTCGTGGCAACTGGAATGAAGCTCGAGCGGCGTGCACCGTGAACGCGGGAAGCACGGCACCCACCGGAGAAGTACCGAGATCGATGTCCTTGCGCGTGCCCTGGTGCCGCACTTCATAGGCCAGGAAGACGCACCCACGTCGATCGCGCCACGACAGCTCACCGCCAACCTTGCTGGCGTAGCTGTCGCCGACCGGGTTGCTGCGATCGACGTTCCTCGACGTCAGGGTGGTAAAGTGGCCGAGGACCGCAAAGCCGCTCCCCACCGTGACCTGGGCCAGCGCCTCAATTCCGCGGTCGCGCAGGCGGGCCACATTGCGGTTCTGGAATGCAGGGAAATTATCGATCGTGGAATCGAGCGGGACAATCCGGATTCCGTCGTGGATCGTGTTGTTGAACCAGGTGGCTTCGGCGTAGATCCGATCATTGCGGAACTTGAACCCGAGGTCGGTATTGAGACTGGTTTCGGGGGAGAGCTCCGGACTCGCGACCTGGTATCCGTTCCCTTCTGCCGTGGCGCCGTCGAAGTAGCGCTCAATCAGGTTGGGTGCGCGGAATGCCCGCCCGACCGTCGCCACGAGGTTCAACCCCGAGGTAACTGCAAACCGGGCGCTCAGGTTTCCCACGAACGTCGCGTCGGTATTGGTGACGCCGCCACGATCCGCTGGAAGGCCAGGCGTGGCACGCGTTGAGGAGCGAATCGTCTGGGCCCGTACTCCAGCCGACACCATCAGTCGCGGTGCCACCTGCATCTCGGCCTGTGCGTACGCGCCGCCGGTCGCGTAGGTCGCGTTCGGCAAGGTGGGGAGGTTGGAGGTCGATACGGTTGGCGGTCCCACGATCGTCATTGTCGTGGTACTGGAGTCGGTGTTGATGGAGTGATCGAGGTACCAGTCTGCTCCGTACACGAGGGTATGTCTGCCCGCAATGGCTTTCGTGAGTTCAAGTCGGACGCCGTAACTCCCGATGTCAGTGAAATTGTGCGAGCGCACTTTCATCCCGGCATCCGGCGGGTACGGAGGACCGAACGGGATGTCGATCTGCTGATCGAAGTCGCGCTTGTTGGATCCGGTAAAGGCCGCGAAGGAGAGCCGGTCGGCGATCCCCCACGGGAGCGCCGAGGCACGGACGGTTGCCGTGAGCCGGTTCACATCCTGCCTGGGATACAGCAGGCGGACAAGTACGCCGGACTCGTCGCCCAGGGCTTGCGGGTCGACGTACCCGAAGCCGGCATCGCGCGCCCGGTATCGGGCGAACCTGAGTCCGAGATCGGAATGCTCACCCAGATCGTACCTGAGGTTGGCGCTGTAGTTCTGGTCGCGCACCCCGACATCGTGGACCGGCTGCGCCGAGGCGAAGGTCAGGTTGCCGAAACTTCCGGCGGGCGCGAGATAGTCCTGCGCATCACGGATTCCGGCCGAGGCCACGAATCCGAATCGTCCCTGACGCCCGCTGAGCCGGAAGTGCCCCAATTGCTGGCCATCGCTCCCGGCGTATCGGTACATCGCCGAACCCGAGAGACCAGTGCGACCGCGCGCAGGGGGCTCGAGGGTGATCTGGTTCACCACGCCACCGATCGCGTCAGTGCCGTAAAGCACGGATGCGGGGCCGCGGACAACTTCGACGCGGGCGAGATCGTTGATATCTGTCAGCGACGGAAGTTCCCCGAAATCCTGTTGCCGCCTGGCGTTGTTCATCCGGAGGCCGTCCTCCGCGAGGAGAATGCGCTGGCCTCGCTGCCCGCGGATGAGCAGGCGCTCCTGGTTCGGCCCCACACCGGAGACGTCGACTCCCGGCAGGTTGCGGAAGAGGTCGCCGATGCCATCGGGCGCCTTGCGACGAATCGCCGAGGAATCGACCACCAGCACGGGTGGCGCCACACGGAACACGGAGGTCTCAACCCGGGTCGCACTGACGGTGAGGGGCACCAGTTGCATCGCCCTCGACGTGGAGTCGATGGGGTGCCGTGTGGTGTCGCGCTGAGCCTGGATCGGAGACGTTAATAGGCACAAGGTTGCCGACAGCAAGCACAAGGTCCGGAACTGCATAGCCTCTCCGCGATAGTCTTTTCGATGGTGGGGCCGGAAGGTCCAGGCCACCTGCGAAAGCTTCTGCCGGGGAGGTACGAGCGGTATCGGGAATTGTCGGGATAAGGCCACCGTATTTCTACGTTCCGTGACCTGACTCGGTCAGTCGTTGGCTGCTGCGAGGGGGCGGCCGAGCCACGAAAGATTTATGCGGGGGGGTTGGCGGAGTGGGACGTGCCTGTGGGCGACACGACCGGGGAGTCGAATCGCCGCTTGAGTCGAAGAATGGGCGACTCGAACCAGTGCCACGACACTGCCGCGACCAGCAGCGTCGCGGCGACCTTCGCGAATGGTCGCACGGCATCGAGGCCGGTCGGGAGGCCGACGTGGTCGAGTGCATCGTTCGCAGCGGCGCCGACAAAGACGTGCAACACATAGACACCGTAGCTGATTGTGCCCAGGTAGCGGAGCGGCGGCCAGCGCAGCCAGCGCGTGCCGCTGCCGTCCGGATCGAGAAAGACCCACCCCAGCAGCAATGCGAATGCGATCGCGACAAGTGTATAGCCGACGCTCCTGTAGCCAGGATCCAGCAATGAGAACCGCGTGGTCACCCCGACGACCGCGAGCAACGCCACTCCTGCGCCAGCCCACCAGCGTGGCAGCGGCAACGAAGCTCCGCTTCGCAGGACCAGCGTGAGCAGGCAGCCCAGGGCGAGGGCATCCATCCGTGCGGGGGTGAGCAGGTACTGGAATTCGTGCTGTTCGGGCAGCCGGTACAGCAGATACGACCGTACTGCAATCGCGAGCCCGATGGCGCCCCAGAGGAGCCGGACCAGCTGCTTTCGCGAGCAGTACCACACGGCAAGCGGGAAGAGCAGGTAGAAGTGTTCCTCCACAGCAAGCGACCAGAGAATGCGGATCGCGTGCGGCGAATCGAACCCGGTCAGGGCAAGCTTGAAGTTGGTCAGGTAGAACACGTACCAGGCAGGTGACCCGGCGGCCTGCATAAAAGGCGTCGACCAGTAGGCTCCGCCCTGGCTGACCGGGAAGACGATGAAGCACACCGTGAGGAAGAGATAGTACAACGGGAAGATGCGCAGCGTGCGACGTGCGTAGAAATTCCTGAAGAAATGCGGCGACTCGCGGGTCCGCAGGAGAATTCCGGAGATCAGCGCACCGCTCAGAACAAAAAAGAGGTCGACGCCGAGCCAGCCACGTGATGCCATTGCGGCGAAGGGGCCACTTGTGATGGTCTTTGGCCAGAAGTGATCGAGCAGAACAAGCGAGACCGCCACGCCCCGCACGCCATCGAGGGCGGGAATGTGCCAGCGCGTGGCGGCGGACATCGGGACGATGCCGGGCAGGGCGTGCGGACTACTTGTTGAGGTTCTTCCTCAGGGCCGCGAGGTCGAGCAACGGTGACCCACCCTCCGTGGGCACCAGCACCACGAGATTGTTGGAGGTGCGCATATCGTGCAGCACCTCGAGATACTGCTTCATCAGCGCCTCCGGGGTGAGCGTCTGATTCAGGAAGCGCTGCTGGTCGGATTGCAGCCGGGCCACTTCGACCTTGTGCTTTTCCGTCTCGATCTGCTGATCCGCGGCGATCTTGTCGTTGATGGCGGCCACGACCTGTGCCGGCGGCTCGAGATTGCGGAGATAGAAGGCCGTGATCTTCGCGATCCGGAACGGATCACCACCGGTGCGCGGCCGGGTGAGGAGCGCACTGTCGACCTGAAACTCCATCGCGTTCGCAATGGCGTTGCGCTTGGCGATGTCATTGATTGAGAACTGCACCATTCCGTCTCGGACGCCCTTGCGGATCGCGTTGACCACGACATTCCGGATCTGGTCCTCGGTACCAATTTCGAGGAAGATCTTCGGTGCCTCCATTGGATCGATCTGCCACCGGACGGCGGCATCGATCTTCATGCTCATCTGCTCGTTCGAGAGCGCATCCATCGTCTCGACACTGGTGTGTTCGGTGGGCCACTGCTCCTCACGGGTGCTGTACCGCTCGACCTCCGACCAGGGCGGCACAAACCGCACGCCGCTCTGGAGCGCCACGGGATCCACCTTCCCGAAGGCGTGGCGCACCCCGACCTGCCCTGCCCCGATCACCACGAAGCTGGAGCTGAGCAGCACCAGGACGCCCACCAGGGCCAGCAGCATCGACGACAGCGAGAAAAGCGCACTGGACGCCTTCACGCCTGCGGAACGAAGCGACCCCCCGGAGACCCGGACGACGAAGGCCAGGAGCAGCAGGACGATGCCAACCGTGATAGTGCCCATCGAGACTCCGGATCAGAGAGGGAAGCGAGCAGAAAAGTTACCGCGCGCGGGGGGTGCGCACTACTGGCCGACGCCGGACCGGGCGCCGGCGGCTAGCGATTCCCGATGGTGGTGGCCTGACAGAGGTCGACAGGATACGTGAGGGTGGAATCGTTCGCGAGGATGACGGTGACCCGGGTCGAGTCCGGACACGGCGGTGGAGGGGCTCGTCGGAACACGGCAAAGCCGGTGCGCGCGTCCGTCGAGGTCCGGGCCGAATCGGCCCACGCGGGCGAGGAATAACGCACTTCCCGGATTGGCGCCGCGGTGCGCTGGGCGTCGTCGATCCAGAGAAAGAAGTCATATTGCACCGACGCGATATTCTCGACCCGGTGACGCGCTGCGCGCACACCGCCGTCCGGGGCATCGTTCAGGCTGTGCACCCGCTGCTCCAATGCCGACTTCTGGTGCTCAAGTGCACGCAGGGTATCGGCCTGCGCGGCGAGTCGGCCCTCGACGGCACTCAGGCGGGTCGCGTTGCGCCACAGCAATCCCGCGATGACGGCAACCACCAGCACGGTCCCCCACAGCGCGCGACGTGATGTGCGCCTTGCCCGCTCGACAATTGCGTCCTCGCTCACGGCCCCTCGCTCCAGCCCGCATCGCGGAGCGCCTGCTCCATCGGGAAGTCGAGGGAAATTGTCGGCCCGGCCTTGAGGACCACGTCGACCGGAATCGTGGCCCACGGATACCAGCCCAACCATCCGACCAGGAAACCGTTCGATGGCTCGGTGCCGGTTCTCACCGCACTGGTGGTAATGCCGCTGAAGTGGTAGTCAACTTCGCGGATATCTGATCGCCGGGCATAGGGGACATCGAGCCAGAGGAGGAAGCCATACCCGGGGCAGAGCCCGTGCGCGTCCCGACCATAGCCATCCCACGCCTTGGGACAGCTCACCCGGCCCGCCGCGACCGCGACGATCCGCGGCGTGACCAGCGAATCGAGCGGCCCACTCGCAATGCGTTCGACTTCCGCCCGGAGGGAATCGGCCTGGACGCCGAGCATCTCGAGGGAGTCACTCTTCACGCGGTAGTCCTCGTCGAGGGTGCGCACCTGCAGGGCGCCATAGCCGATCGCGACCACCATTCCCGCTGTCCCGACTACCGAGAGCATACGCCTCGCAGTCGCGGCGGGACTCAATGCGCACCGCCGCTCGGCAGGCTCAGTTCGCGCAAGAGCGCCACGGTGCGCTCATTGATCTTCAATAGCCGGCTCACCAGGAAGAGTGCAGCGCTCCCGGCACCGCCCGTCACGCTGAGGAGCGTGGCCTGCGATGTGGCCGCCGCAGCATTCACCTGGAACAGCTTCCAGCCGCCGAGGAGAAACACGAGCACCGAGACGACAATCAGCCCCAGAATCGTGTAGCGTTCCGGCGCGAAGGTGGAACTGAGTGTCTGCATCGCCTGGACGCGATCGGCCAGCTGGGAGGCCGGCAGCGCCGCGCCTGTGGTGGCCGAGGTCGTGGGTTGGGAGGCCGCAGGAGGCGCGAAGAGGGCGCCATCCCGGGACCGCATAAAGAGCACCGGGGTGGCCCATTCCCAACTCGTTCCATCCGCCATCCGGATCGCCTTCCGCGCTTCGGCCACCGCGGCATCGATCGGAAAGCCCTCGACCAGTCGCGGGTAGAACGTGCTGGCAAATTCGATCGCGGCCGAGTCGGAGATCGGGAACTGCATCGCGACAACCGCAGGCACTCCCGCCATCACCAGCGCATTGGCCACGCCCGCGAAGGGGTCGAGTCCGGCACGTCGTGACGCTTGCGCAGTGTTGCAGGCATTCAGGAAGACGAGTCGCATCGAGGGCGCGTCGCGGAGGAGCATCCCGAGCGTAGCGCCATCCATTGGCGCAGCCATTCCCGCCTCATCCTCGAGCAAGAGCACGCCGGTGCCGTTTGCGGCGTCGAAATCGCCGTGTCCCATGAAGTGCAGCACGTGATATGGCGTGGCGGCGAGTCGATCACAGAGCCTGAGACTCGTGGCCTGACTGAGGAAGTCGACCTCCACGCCCTGGGCGTGTCCCCAGCTCGCTTCGATCGCCCTGCGTTCATCTGCCAGGTCGAGTGGCGGAACACCTGCCGGACTCGAGACGACAATGAGGATGCGCAACGGCGGCGTGTAGGGGAGCAACGTGAACGGTCGCTGGACGTCGAGGTAGCGCACGAGCGGCGTGCCGCGGGAGAGGCTCAGGTAGTCCCGGGTCTCCGACCGGTACATCAACTCCCAGGGCAGGCTCGCGAGATCGGCAATGTCGGGCTCGGTGGGGTCGATATGGAGCTTGATCCGGAGTCCGACACCCCTGCCCTGCACCTGGCCGATGGAGGTGTTGAACAGGTCCCGACAGGCACCAGTGAAGAGCGACTGGAAGAGGACGTTGCCGAGGTCGGAGGGCGGCGGGGCGGCGGGCGCTCCGGGTTCAACCACGACCTCGCGGGTGCCCCGCATTGCTCGACCCAGGGCACTGATCTGCGCGGCAAACTGATCGGGGGGAAAGGGGAGACGAAGCTCGGAGGACCCTTCGCCCGCGGGCGACTGGATCCCCACGGCGAAGACCTCGCCGCGCCGGGATTCGATCCGGATGATGAAGTCGAGGTACTCCACGATGCTCGAATACTCCCCCTCCGGGGCCGGATAGCAAGGGCACGTGGAGGAGCGGAAGGAGCCGGAACGCCAAGGCCCCGCAACGACCTGGGTCGCTGCGGGGCCTTGCCTGACCTCATCGGGGCGCCCGGATTCGAACCGGGGGCCTTCCGCTCCCAAAGCGGACGCGCTACCGGACTGCGCCACGCCCCGTGGCGACAAATGTAATCGCCACCGCCTCAGGAGTCTTCCAGCCGCTGGCAACCGCCGAGCAGATCCGATGCGCGATAGCCCAACTACCCTTGGCGCCCAAGGCTACCTCCGTCCCATCCCAGTGCCACTCCCCACCGGCAGCGATGCGAGCGCTGCCAGCCGCTCGACTCCGACAGGAGTCTCGGCCTGGAAAGGAATGATGGCGAGTCGACCGGCGTGGTCGTGCTGTACCCGCTCTATTTCCGCCTGTTCTGCAGCGGCGCGAGCCCGCAGGATGGGGGACGTGGGGTTCGCGGCGGACAAACTGTTATTGACGACCCAGGCCCACGGCTCGATACCGGCCCGCCGAAGTTCGGCCTGCAATGCGGCCGCCTCAAGCACCGGCGTGGTTTCGGCAAGCGTCACAACGATCACCTTGGTGTAGGCGGGGTCTTGCAACTGCATCATCGGCGTCCGGTACCTGGCCGTGCCGTTCGCCATTTTTCGCACGAGGTCACGGTGATAGGCGCCGGTCGCATCGAGGAGCAACAAGGTGTGGCCGGTCGGCGCCGTGTCGAGCACTACGAATGACCGGCTCGCTTCGTGGATGGCACCAGCGAAGGCCCGGAAGACCGCAATCTCCTCGGTACAGGGCGAGCGCAAGTCCTCTTCGAGCAGTGCACGTCCCTCGGCATCGAGTGACTTGCCCTTGGTCGCGAGCACCTGTTCGCGGTAGCGCGCGGTTTCCACGGCAGGATCGATCCGACTGACCTTGAGCCCTTCGACGTTTCCGTCGAGCGTGTTCGCCAGCTGCCCGGCAGGATCGGAAGTGGTCAGGTGGACCGCGTGACCGCGTTGCGCAAGCGCGACGGCCACCGCCGCTGCAACCGTGGTCTTGCCGACGCCGCCCTTGCCCATCACCATCACAAGTCCGTGACCGTCGGTCTCGATTTCATCGACGAGACTGGCGAGAGAATCCGCCTCAGCCGGCGTGGTCGCAACCTCATCAGGCACCGCATCGGGCTCGCCACCGCCCAGGAGCGCACGGAGCGCAGCGATGCCGACAAGATTATACGGCCGTAGCGTCACGATATCCCGTGGCAGACTGCGCAGCGCTTCAGGCAGATGCTGCACCGCATCCGATTCTCGTGCGATGATCGCTGCGGCGATCGGGTCGGTGACGCCCTCTTCCGCCGGCAATACCCCGTTCACCACCAGGTGCTGGTGGCGAAGACCGATACCGAGGAGTTCTGCGCGCGTGCGTTCCACCTCGTCGAGGGCGGCGGGCTGTCCTCGTGCCACGAGCACCATTCTGGTGCGCGCCGGATCGGCGAGTGCGTCGACCGCCTCCTTGTACTGCGCACGCTGCTTTTCCAGGCCTGCGAGCGGCCCCAGACAGGAAGCGTCACCTTTGCCTTGTTCGAGGAATCCCGTCCATGCGCCTGGCAACTGCAGCAAGCGGATGGTATGTCCGGTGGGTGCCGTGTCGAAGACGATATGATCGTATTCGGCGGTGAGCGGGCCGTCCAGCAGGAGTGCCGTAAACTCGTCGAAGGCAGCAATTTCGGTAGTGCAGGCACCCGAAAGCTGTTCTTCCATTCCCTTCACGACCGCATCGGGGAGCACTCCGCGTACGGGGCCCACCATCCGGTCGCGGTATTCCTGCGCCGCCGCTGCCGGGTCGATTTCCAGTGCGGCGAGTCGTGGCACGGACTGAATCGTCGTGACCTGATTGCCAATGGAAACGCCGAGCACCTGGCCAACATTGGAGGCGGGGTCAGTGCTGACAAGCAGGACGCGTGCTCCGGCGTCAGCGAGGCGCACCGCGCTGGCGCAGGCCAACGAGGTCTTGCCCACGCCTCCCTTCCCGGTGAAGAACAGGAATCGCGGTGGCGACTGCAGGAAACGCGGTGGCGTGCTGCCATCCTGTGATGCTAGCAACATGAGGCATCATCCTCGGCGGAATCCGATGCCGAGCAGCAACTGGCTGGTGGCACGGTGGCGACCACGGACAGTGTCCGCCGTTCCCGGACGGAAGGGGTTGGCGGCACAGCGGCCCACGCAACAAGTTCCGCCCGCGTTGGGTAGCGACCGCTCAACCTGAGCTGGCCGTCAACGACAACCGCCGGGAGCGCGTCGACACCCTCACGTGCGAGGAGCTCCCGAACGACTGCGGAATCGGCAAATGCGGTTGGTTCCGTCCCGAGGTTGTGGCGCGTAACGGCGACGCCTCGCGAGGTCAGCCAGGCCGCATCAGCCGAAAAGGTGACCAGGGCCTGATCAACATCGACTCCGCAGACTCCTGAGCTGCAGCACAAGGCGGGATCAAACAGATGTATGCCGGTCATTGGGTGTGCTCCTGCGCGGCATCGAGGTGTGGGTTTTGACCGCTCCCCTGCTGCCTGCGCCGTACGAGTTGAGCAGGTGCGCACTCACCGGCGTCATCGGCACAGCAGTGCTCCGTCAGGAACTCCATCAGCTCGGTCATCGCACCGAAATCCGCCGCGTAGTACACGAAGCGGCCCTCCTGCCTGGCGACCACCAGTTTCGCCTGCGCCAACTCCTTGAGATGAAAGGAAAGCGTCGCCGCCGGCACGCTGAGCCGGGTGGCGATCACGCCAGCGGGGAGGCCATCCTGACCGTGCTCCACGAGCAGGCGATACACCCCGAGCCGGGTGGCCTGAGCGAGGGCGGCGAGTGAGGAGACGGCTTGAGTTATTTTCATATTTCTAAATATATCGAACTATTACACAGTAGCAACTCCTTTGCTGGGCCCGGGTCTCCGGGCCCGAGGGAGCATCACGTCATCGGTGGTCGCCCTTGATGAGGGAGATGAGGGCCTGGGCGGCTCTGGCGCGGTGTGAGACACTCGCCTTTTCCTCGGCCGTGGCGTCTCCAAAGCTCTTCCCGAGCTCGGTGCTTACGAACAACGGGTCATATCCAAATCCGCTGTCGCCGCTCGGTGCGAAAGCGATATGTCCCTCGGTGACACCCTCAGCCACGATCTCAGGGAGACCCGGCCGGCAGAGCACCAGCACGCCGCGGTAACGCGCCGTCCGCTCGGCCAGCGGCACATCGCGCAGCCGGTGCAGCATCTCGGCGTTGTTCGCCTGGGTGACGTCGTGATCCGGTCCCCGCAGTCCAGCGAAAAAGCGGGAATGCACTCCGGGCGCACCGCCGAGGGCGTCGACTTCGACACCGGAATCATCGGCAACTGTGGCCAACCCTGAGCGGGCCAGGAAATACTCCGCCTTGGCCCGTGCGTTCTCGATGAAGGTGTCGAACTGTTCGACCTGCTGCTCTTCAGGCAACTCGGCAAGCCCGATCTCGTCAGGAAAGCGCAACTCCATTCCGAGCGGCGCAAGCAGCTGCCGCAACTCGGGCTGCTTGCCGCGATTGCGCGTCGCCACCAGCAGGACGCTCACTGGCCGATGGCGGTCCGCTGCAGCGCGAAGAGCTGATTGAGGCCGCCCTGCGCGAGATCGAGCAGATTGTCCAGCTCCGTCCGGTCGAAGGTGCCCTGCTCGCCGGTTCCCTGTACCTCGACAAAATTGCTCGGCTCCAGCATCACGACATTGGCGTCGACCTCGGCGTCGCGATCTTCGAGATAGGCAAGGTCGAGCAGCTGGACCCCCGCGACCTTTCCCACGGACACGGCGGCCACCAACGTCCCGAACGCCGACGGCTGACTGGTGCGTTCGGCAAGCCAGGCACAGGCATCGTGCAGTGCCACGCAGGCGCCCGTGATGCTGGCGCAGCGGGTGCCGCCATCGGCGACCAGCACGTCGCAGTCGACCTTGATGGTGTATTCGCCAAACGCGAAGGTCTTCATCGACGCGCGCAGCGACCGTCCGATCAGCCGCTGGATTTCATAGGTGCGACCGCCAGGACCGTGGCGCTCCCGATCGGATCGCTCCGACGTCGCGCGGGGCAGCATCGAGTATTCGGCCGTGACCCATCCCTCGCCGCTCCCCTTCTTGAAGCGCGGAACACCGGTCTCGACGCTCGCCGTGCAGTGCACCAGGGTGCCCCCCATCCGGACGAGGCAGGAGCCCTCGGCATACGGGTTCGCTCCCCGCTCGAGCACAGTGGGGCGCAGGGCATCGAATGCACGGCCATCAGGACGGGACACGGAGACTCTCGACGATATGAGTTGTGGAGTGATGTGGCACCAGCGGGATGATTTCCACCCGGCCACCACGCGCAAGGACCGACTCGGCCCCCACGACCGTGTCGGGACGGTAATCACCACCCTTCACGAGGACATCAGGTGTGAGCAGTTCGATCAACTCAAGCGGTGTATCCTGGTCGAAGAGCACCACGCAATCGACACAGCCCAGGCCAGCGATCACGCGCGCGCGATCGGCCTCGGCCACGATCGGGCGGCCGGCGCCCTTGCCGAGCCGACGCACCGAGGCGTCGGTATTGAGGGCCACGATCAGCGATGCCCCGAGGCCGCGCGCCTGCTCCAGCAATTCCACGTGCCCACGATGCACGAGATCGAACACGCCATTGGTGAAGACCACGGGAGCGGCAGCCGCCTTCCGCCATTCCTGCGCGTCGGGAACAGACCGGACCTTGCCAGCGGAACTGCCGGGCGTGCTCAGAGCGCTTCCTCGGCCCGTGGCTTGAAGCGCACGACGACCTTGCCGTAGAGCGGGATTTCGACCGACTCGGTGTAATCGGATGAGATCACGATCTGCGCGGGCGATGCACTGCGAACGATCGAGACCCGGCGGGCGGCCTTGGGGAGGCCGAGGGAATCGGCCGTGGCAAGCAGGCGGACGCGAATCACGGAATCGGGAATCGACACCGCATAGCGGGCCGAGCTCTTCATTACATCTCGGAACTGCTGATAGCGGAACCACGGCTTGCCGAAACGGACGGCCAGCAGCACCAGGGCTGCGGTGATGACGAGCGTTGCCAGGCAGCCGAGGGCACCGGCACCACGACGCGAAGAAACCAGGCGAGGGTTCACCATTGTAATTGTGCTCCATCGACAATTTTGGTTACCAGTTTGTCGAGGGCCCGGCGTCGTCCCTCGGCCTCGCGGCCCGGCTCGTAATCGCCGTCCACTGAAATCGGCGCGGTGTAGATCACCTTGCCTGATTCGCGCTCCACCATTTCGATATTGACCGAGAGTGACACCAGGCGTCGGGTCACCGAGACGTTGTTCGCGGCTCCCGGCGCGCCGGGGGTGCCCTGGAATGCCACGGGCAGGTCGGGCTCGTAGCGGGTGATCTTCCCTCGCACGATGACATCGGCCTGGCTCTCGCCGGACGCCCGCAGGCCGAGCCGCCGTTCGATCGCTTCCTTGACGGAAAGCATCACCTGCTGACTGATGGTAGGATCGGTCGTCTCGTTGTCGAACGGGAGCACGACCGCGGTGCGCAACTCCGGTGGGAGCCCGCCCCCCTTGAAACCAAAGGAGCAGCCCGCAAGGGCCAGCAGGACCAGGGCGCTAGTTGTCGCGCGGCTCACGCCAGATCTCCGGATCAAACGGCTGCGGGGTCGACACGCGAGTGAACTTCAGTGTCAGCCGAACGGGCCCCGAGGGGACATCGAGTTGCGACCTGGTCGGGACGCCGTCGGCATCGAAGGTGGTGACCACTCGACCGATGCGCTTTCCGCCTTCGCGGACATCCGCGACCAGCTGAACCGGCTTTCCCTTGCTGCGGGCATAGTCGACCGTGTCGGCTCCGTTGATATAGCGCCAGGCCGTCAGCTGTGGATCATCGATCCCGGTGAGCACATCCGCAGGATGTGGTGCACGGGTCACGCCGAGCAGTGCCCAGAGCAAGGGATAATTCGGCACCAGCTTCTTGACCTGATCTTCGGGGTCGGCCCAGAGCGCGGAGTCGCCGACCACGGCTGCCGCGCCTCGTCCCGATCCCAGCGGCCCGCGGTAGTCAAACCGGAGGGAATCAGGAGCAGCGATCTGTGCCGACCCGCTTCCACCGGCGGTCGCGCCGCGTTCATCGAGGAATTGCCACTTGAACCGCATCAGCCGGCGGCCCGTGGGTTGGGTCAGTGCGTTCCATTCCCTGACCTGCGCGGCATCGACCGGATGGAGCGCCACCGGAATCACCGGGCCGGGGAGGCCACCGGCACAGCCCGTGACGAGAGCGAGCGGGGCGAGGGAGAGCAGGAAAGTTCGCATCGGAGCCAATTTACCCTGCCTTACCGATGGATGGAGCGAATGACGTCGCCCTGCACGATCCGCGGGAGCGTGGCGTAGCTCCCCGAGACGCGCCCGAAAATGGTATAGCGCCCGTCGAGGTGGGGTTGGGCACTCAGGTTGATGAACCACTGACTCCCGCCGGTGTCCGGCCCGGACAGTGCCATCCCCAGCATTGGAACGGAGTAGCGCTCCCGGTTGATCTCATCGCGAATGGCCCAGCCTGGCCCGCCGTTTCCCGTGCCAGTCCTGTCGCCGTCCTGCACCACGAAGTTCGGGACCACCCGGTGCCAGCGGTTGCCATCGAAGTAGCGCCGATCCACCAGGCGGAGGAAATTCGCAACGGTGAGGGGTGCCTCGCGGGCGAGGAGTTCCAGCTCAACGCTTCCCTTCCCCTCGACTTCGAGGATCACCTTCGGGTTCTGCTTCGCCAGCAGGAAGGTGCGGACGACCCCGCGGTAGTCTTCCAGCGAACGGCCGGTTTCCACTGGCCACGCGGGGCCCCAGCGCTCGGCCAGGGCGGGCCAGTCTCTCGACGCGGCCGCACGCAGGAGCGACTCAGCTGGGCGTTCCAGGAACCAGCGCCGCGCCGGGTCGGAAAGTCGATCTACCAGGTCGGGGGTCCGCCTGGCGAGATCCGACAGGACAGCGAGGGCCGCCAGGCGCGCATCGAGTTCGGTGTCGCTGCCGCCGGCGCGCCAGGCCGCCATCACCGCATCGAGATCACCGAGTGTGGCCCCGCGCCGGATCACGCCGAGCGCTGCGCCGCGCAAGTCGGAGTCGCGCTCGCGCAGCCAGCCTCGCGCGACATCAACTATCGCGCTGTCGGCGCGACCTCGTGCGGTGCGCCAGGCCTCGAGTGCCGCGGCTTGAACTCGCGGGTCCGCATCGACGATGCCAGCTCGAAACACGCCATCGTCGGAGGGCCGGGCGGTTCCCCACCCTTCGAGCGCCGCGATGCGCTCCCGCACATCGTTCGAGCGAGTCCAGCCCAGCGCGCGGCGTGCGAAGCGTGCGGTGTCGGCACGCGCGAGTGCCGTGAGCGCCGCTCGACGCATTGCCCAGGAGGCGTCGCGCCGATCGAACACCCCGTCAATTGCGACCAGGGCGGCCTCGCCACGGGTTTCGCCGAGCGTCACGACGGCCTGTACCCGGACATTGGCGTCGGGGTCGGAGAGCAGCCGGATGGCCCGCGATGAAAGCGCGGAATCGCGCCACGTTGCTGCCGCAGCGAGCGCGTTGATCCGCACACCGGGTCGCGTGTCATCGAAGGCGCGACCGAGTTCGGCGAGCACCGTCCGCGCGGGGAGCTGCCCCGAATCTGCAAAGGCCCTGGTCAGTGCCTTTGCCGCCGTCTCGCGAACCATTGCATCATCGTCCCGGATGCCGCGGAGAATCACGTTCGCGGCCTCGGGGGCCCGGAGCCTCGCAAGTGCATATATGGACCGCCAGCGCAGGTCGACCGATGTGTCACTGGCATACGGGAGAATCGCGGGAATCGACGCGAGCTTGCCCATCCTCCAGGATTCGAGCAGGGCGTTGGGAACCATCGCCGCACGGCGTTCACGCGAGAGCCCCGCCCCCGTCGCCAGCACGTCGCTCAGGAACCGTGCGGCAGCCTCGCCACCAATCTTGCTCAATGCGCTGGCCGCTTCGGCCGCCGCATCCGTCGCCAGGGTATCGGGGTCGCGCAGCCTCGCGAGGATGGGCCCCACGGCGCTGGTGTCCTGCAGCAGGCCGAGGGCGAAGATGGCATCGGTCACGACCGCGCGATTCTGGTCCTTCAGTGCCGTGACCAGCAGGGGCGTCCCTCGCCGATCACCGATGCGGCCGATGGTCATTGCCGCGAAGCGTCGGACTCCTTCATCGGGATGGCCGAGCGATTGCGCGAAGAGGGCGCCATCGTAGGCCCGTCGATCGCCAGCCATCATCAGGGGGGCCAGCGCCTCGACGACCGCAGGGTCCTGGGCCAGCACGGGGGCGGCAGAACCGACGGCGAGGAGCGTGCAGATCGCGATCGACAATTTTTGCATCAGAGCCGCACCGGGTCGGAGATGGGTGTCAGTCGCTCGGCCACGGCGTCGGGGAGCCGCGCAAAAGCAAAGTCGGCGTCGACCACCAGCAAGGAAGTCGTCGCAGTTGCCAGCAGTTCATTGCGTTCGTCGTGTTCCACGGCGTACCCGAATGTGATCCGGCGCGAGGCCGATTCCCGCACCCAGGTGCGAACGCGGACGGGGTCGTCGTAGCGCGCGGCACGGCGATAGCGAATGGAGAGGTCGCTCACCATCAGTCGGAAACCAATTGCCTCCAGCTCCTGGTACGACACGCCAGTGAGCCGCAGGTGCTCCGTCCGCGCCACATCGAGCCAGACCAGGTAGCGCGCGTGATACACCACGCCCATCTGGTCGGTCTCGGAGTAGTCGACCCGGCGGCGGATCGTGGAGACTCCGGATCCATCAGTTGCTTCACCCTGCCTCATCGTCCACCTTTCGCGCCGTGACGGCTCAACGGCTGGTCGTGGTTGCAGATTCCCACCTCGGTTCGGCACCCCGGGGTGATGAGGAGGCGTTCGTCGCCTTCCTCGATGCCGTGCCCACGCTCGGCGACTCGCTCCTGCTCGCGGGTGACATCTACGACTTCTGGTTCACCTACCGTCGGGTCATTCCGCGCCGGGCCGTTCAGGTCACGGCTGCGATCATCCAGCTGGCCCGTCGCTTCCCCGTCCTGATGCTCGGCGGCAACCACGACCGCTGGGGTGATGGCTTCTGGCACGAGGAAGCCGGCGTGGCCTTCGACCCCTGGCAACTTGAGCTCACAGTCGGGGCGCAACGCGTGCTCGCCGTTCACGGGGACGGCCTGCACGTGGAACAGCCCACAGCGTCGTTCCTCAGCCGCCTCCTCGCCTCCCCTGCGATCATCAGCACCTTCCGGGCACTTCCGCTCGAGCTGGGCTTCCGGATCGCCGACAGGCTGCGGCACGATCCCGATACCGCCACGCTCCGTCCCGATGTGGTGGCCGACGCCGCCGCCCGGCAGGAGAGCTGGGCCCGCAAGCGTCTCGCCGACGAGCCGTCGCTCGGCGCCCTGATTATGGGCCATACGCATCGCGAGGCAGCGGTCGAGGTCGAGCCGGGGCGATGGTACCTCAATCCTGGCGCCTGGCTCGATGGCCATCGCTACGCCACGCTGTCCGACCAGGGGCCGACGCTCGAACGATTCAGCTGAGCGGTTGCTCGCCCTCAAGCGTAACCAGTTCGACCTTCCCCGGTGCTTCTCCCATAAAGACTGCGCCCACGCGCCCGAAGCGTTCCACGTCATCGGTGGCCGCCCATCGCTGCGCCGGCTGGCGCCCTCCCTTCGGGGCCTTGAGCCCGGCAGCGGAAAGCGTCCGCTCGAGATCTCGCGCGGTTTCGTCGGCGCTGTCGATCAGGCGCACTCCGGGGCCGAGTTCCTCCGCCAGCAGCGGCTTCAACAACGGGTAATGCGTGCACCCGAGGACAAGGGTGTCGATCCCACCGTGCTGCAGGGGGGCAAGGTACTCCTCGACAACCAATCTCGTCGCCGGCCTGGCGAGCCACCCTTCCTCGACAAACGGCACCAGCAGTGGGCAGGCCTGCTCGATCACCGTGAGCCCGGGACGTTCGCGCAACAACGCCCGTCGGTACGCCCCGGAGGCGATCGTCCCAGCCGTGCCGATCACTCCCACCGTTCCGCCGGTTGTGGCGTGCGCAGCAGCGCGGGCGCCCGGATCGATCACCCCGATGACCGGCACCGTGGAATGCTGTCGCAGGTCGTCGAGCGCGTGGGCGGTTGCCGTATTGCAGGCGACGACCACGGCCTTCACACCCTGGGAGAGCAACCAGGCGAGAATTTCGCGCGAGTAGCGCCGGACTGTTTCGGGCGACTTCGGACCATAGGGCACGCGCGCCGTGTCGCCGAGATAGATGGTCGATTCATCGGGCAGCAGTTCGTGAATCGCGCGGGCCACGGTCAGCCCGCCGATGCCGGAGTCGAAGATGCCAATCGGGGCGTCCTGCATCACGGAATCGGCAGCGTCAGGCCCACACCGGTGCGGCCATCAGGCAACGGGCGCACCCGGAGGTCACCCGGAAAATCAAAGAGGTTGGCCGCGACAAAGGCTTCGAGTGCCGAGAACAGGTGGTTGACCCCGACGAGGAAGAGCCAGTCCTGCCGCTCGGCGCGCTTGCCAGCCACGCGCTCTGAGCCGGTGCGCTCGAGGTAGCGCAGCTCGTAGTTGGCCTTGAGCGCCATTCCGACGGCGATGCCCTCGAACGCCACGAAGATTCCACCGACCAGCTTGCGGTCGAGCGAGGCCTGGCCCCACCCGGGAATCAGGAACGAGCGGAAGAAGTAATTGAGCGGCTTGGGACGGCCCTGGGCCGAGTCGGAGACCGCTGGTTTCGCGACCCGCGCTGGCCGGGGAGTGGCCGCCGTGTCCTGCGCCACCAGGGAACCGGCTGCGCCGAGCAGCATCAGGGAGAGGAGGAGCCGGGGTAGCATTCCGAAAAATGCCCTCGGCCCCCCGGAATCCCAAACGGGCGGTTACCGCGCGGCGACGACCTCGATCTCCACCCGGACATTCCGTGGAAGGCCCGCGACCGCCACCGTGGAGCGCGCCGGGCGGTGATCGCCAAAGTGACGGGCATAGACCTCATTCATCGCGGCGAACTCGGCCATATCCTGCAGGAAGACGGTGGTCTTCACCACGTTCGACAGTGTCATCCCGGCGGCCGCGAGCACGGCCGTGAGGTTCTGCATTACCTGCTCGCTCTGCTCCACGATCCCGCCAGCGACGATCTCCATCGTATTGGGGTCGAGGGCGATCTGGCCGGCCGAGTAGAGCATTCCGTTTGCGATGACGGCCTGGGAGTAGGGGCCGATGGCCTGGGGGGCCTTGGGCGTAGCAATGGTCTCGAAGCTCATCGGACTTCCGGGTCAGGGTGAGTGGTGGATCGGGCTGGCGCGTCGGACCAAAATAGTCGCTCGGCGTTGGCGGATGTCTGCGCCGCCACGAGCTCGGGAGATTCGCCACGAAGTTCTGCCAGCCGCCGGACGACCTCGACAACGAAGGCGGGCTCGTTCCGCTTGCCGCGATGGGGGACCGGCGCGAGATACGGAGCGTCGGTCTCGACCATCATCCGGTCGGAAGCGACCAGTCGCAGCGCGTCGAGGTCGTTCCACGACTTGAACGTGATCATCCCGCTAAAGGAGAGGTACCAGCCCGCCTCGAGTGCGGCATCGCGAAGGGCGGGTCCGCTCGAGAAGGAGTGCAGCACGATCTGCGCGGCGGGCTGCTCGCGGAGGATGGCCACGACATCGTCGTCGGCTGAGCGTGCGTGAATCACCACGGGCAGGTGCATCTCGGCGGCGAGCGCGAGCTGGTGAGCGAACACCTCGCGCTGGACGGGCCTGGGGGCGTGATCGTAGTGATAGTCGAGCCCCATCTCCCCGGCCGCACGCACGATCGGCAGCCGCCACACTGCGCGCAGGCGCGCTTCGAGCGCCGGGTTCCAGTCCGACGCGTTGTGCGGATGACAGCCGGTGGCCACGGCAAGGCCGGTCTCCTGGCCGCACCACTCGAGGGTGGAGTCGAGCTGGTCGAGCGTGCTCTCAACGACAAGCGCGCGACCGACCCCGGCCGCGCGCATTCGACTGAGCACCTCGGAACGATCCGGCCCGAAGGCCGGATCGGTGAGGTGACAGTGCGTGTCGATCAGCACCCGATCAGACCGTGCCGGGCTGCGCCTTGGGCTTGACCTTCACGCCACGCCCATCCACGCCGGGCCAGCGCGTCTCGATGTAGCGGAGCACTGGTGGCGCAATGAAGATGGACGAGAAGGTGCCCGTGAAGACACCGAAGAACATCACGAGGGCGAACGGCCGGATGACTTCGCCGCCGAAGATGGTCAGGGCGCCCAGCGTCGCGAGGGTGGTGGCGTGCGTCAGCACCGAGCGCGGCAGGGTCTCGTTGATCGACCGGTTAAGGATCGACGTGAGCGAGTCCTTGCGGTGCTTGTGCAGGTTCTCGCGCACCCGGTCGAAAATGATGATGGTGTCGTTCAGCGAGTAACCCACCATCGAGAGGACCGCGGCCACGACCACGAGCGAGACTTCCATTCGCGTAATCGCGATGAAGCAGATCGTCAGGACGATATCGTGCGCGGTGGCGACCACGGCCGCGACGCCGAAGCGCCACTCGAAGCGGTAGGCGAGGTAGGCCAGCACGGCGAAGAACGAGAGGAAGATCGCGAGGAACGCCTGGCTGCGCAGTTCGCCGCCCACCTTGGGGCCGACCGCAGCAGCCTGGCTCCGGGTCCACTTCCCCGCACCGATCACGTTGTCGAGTGCACCCGCCACGGCCTTCGTGGTGGTCTGGGTGTTGTCGGCATCGCTGCCCTTCACCGCCGTCCGCGCGCGAACGACATACTCGTTCTGACCGTAGGGAGTGATCTCGGCGCCACTCAGCCCGGCCGCATCGAGTCCGGCGCGCAAGGCGCCGACATTCACCGTGGTCCCCTGCGCGACCTGGAACTTCACCAGCGTTCCGCCGGTGAATTCGATGGAGTAGTTGATGGGCCGGATCACGAGAGCCACCAGGCCCACGGCCAGGAGCGCGATCGTCACCAGGAAGGCCGTGCGACGAATTCCGATGAAGTCGTAGTTCGCGTGTCCAAAGATTCGAGTCATGGGCTTAGATGCTCAGCGTTGTGGCGTCGGACTTACGGTCCAGCCAGATCATGAAGAAGGTCTTGGTCACGAACACGGCCGTCACCATCGAGGCCGCGTCAGAGAAGGAATAGCCGCGCGGGTGACTGTCTCA
>JAZJZU010000020.1:71275-79757 GCA_040389605.1 Gemmatimonadota bacterium | reverse complement strand
AGCGTCACGGCGAATCCCTTCACCGGTCCAGTGCCGAACTGGAAGAGGAAGAGTGCCGTCAGCACGGTCGAGACGTTGGAGTCGACGATTGCGGCCATCGCGTGACGGTAGCCCTCCTCGACGGCCACCCGTGTCGTTCGTCCCGCGAGCAATTCTTCTCGAATGCGCTCGAAGATCAGCACGTTCGCGTCAACCGCGATACCCACCGACAGCGCGATACCCGCAATACCGGGAAGCGTCAGCGTGGCTTCGATGGCGCTCAGCGAGGCCAGCGTGAAGAGCATATAGAGGGCGAGGGCCGCGACGGCGAGCACCCCTGACATCCGGTAATACCCGATCATGATCAGGATGACGCAGAGCGTGCCGACGATGCCTGCCGTGATCCCCTGACGAATGGAATCCTCGCCGAGGGAGGCCCGCACTTCGCTCTCCTCGACGATCTTCAGCGGCACGGGCAGTGAACCGGCCTTGAGGGTCAGGGCCAGATCCTGCGCATCGGCGATGGACCGGCCGCCGAGTTCGATCTGTCCGCGGCGATCGATTCGCGAATTGATGACCGGCGGTGGGCCCTGGACGAAGTTGTCGAGCACGATCGCCATAAAGTCACCGACGTGCGCACCCGTCTGCTGTCCGAAGCGCCGACCACCGGCCCGGTCGAGTTCGAAGTTCACGATCGGCCGATTGGTAAGCGGATCGATCTGCGCCGTGGCATCGTCGAGTGATTCACCCGTGACGATGGGCTTGTCTTCGAGCGCGTAGAGCATCCGGACCTGCTCGGCTCCGACGGCCTTGGGGGCCTGTGCCCACTTGAGGTCGATTCCGCGCGGCCAGAGTCGCTTCACCTCGGCCAGATGGAGCAGCGAATCCACCCGGGGATACGCCGACTCCTTGACGATATACTCGCCCGGCATCTGACCGCCCACCGACGCCGACGATGCAATCAGGCTCTGCAGCACCGGCCCAACCTTGGCCGTGGAGTCTGCTCCCGCCTTGGTGGAATCACCCTTGGCGGTGCTGTCCTTGCCGCCGAGCAGTGCCTCCACGCCCGTGCCCGCGGGGGCGCCGTCCGGCGTCTCGCTCTTGACGCCGAGCTGGGCGAGGGCGCGGTCCATTGCTGGCAACGCGTTCTCGAACGCCCCGGTCTTGTCGGTGAGGCGGAACTCGAGGAAGGCATTGCTGGTGACGATTGCCTTGGCGCGCTCCGGCTCCTTCAACCCTGCCAGTTCCACCACGATCCGGTCGCCCACTTTCTGGATGACGGGCTCGCTGACGCCGAACTGGTCGATGCGCTTGCGCAGCACGCCGAGCGCGATGTCGAGGTCGCCCGCCGGATCGGCGGACACCTTCTGGGACTGGTCGAGGTCGAGCCCGATGTGCATGCCGCCCTGGAGGTCGAGTCCGAGCTTCAGGGGCACGCGCTTGATGGAGACCTCGTGCATCACGCCATCCGCGCCGCGCTCCCGCACCGACACCGTGCGCGGGATGAGGTACGCGATCGACGCGATCACGAGGACGGCGATCAGGATCAGTCGGTTGCGAATCGTGGAAAGCATCGTCACTCGGGCGCCGACATCGGCGCGTGAAGGTCCAGATTCGCGGCGGCCAGCGTGGCCATCGCGAGGAGGCGGTCTGCCAGCAGTTGTTGCTGGAGTGCCGCCACGCCGTCGAAACGGCGGATGTCGCGCAGGGGAGCGAGCCAAGTGACCCGGACCCCCTGGTCATACAGATCCCCCTCGAACCCGAAGAGGTGGACTTCCAGCAGGCGGCGCCCGTCATTGAAGGTCGGACGGTGCCCCTGATTCATCATCCCGCCAAAACGGCCGCGCGGTGTCTCGACCACCACGGCATAGACCCCGTCGGGCGGCAGCAGCTTTCTGGCTGGTGCCGCGAGGTTGAGTGTCGGGAATCCGATCCCGCGTCCCCGCCCCTCACCGTGTTCCACTGCACCGCTCAGCGAGTACGGTCGCCCGAGCCATTGCGCCGCGTGGTGGAGGTCGCCCCCCGCCACCGCTCGCCGGATCGCGGTACTCGAGATCGACATCCCGCCCGCCACGCGCACCGGCTCCACTACATCGACCGGGAATCCCCGACTCTTTCCGAGCTGGCGCAGCGTGTCGACATCGCCGCTCCGCCCTCGCCCGAAGCCGTGGTCGTGCCCGATCACCAGTTCGCGCATCCCGCACCGGGCGAGCAGCACCTCGTCGACGAACTGTTCCGGCCCCATCGCGGCCATCGCGCGGTTGAACTGCAGCTCGACCACACGATCGAGGCGCGACGTCGCGAGACACTCGAGCCGCTCCTCCCGCGTGGTCAGCCGCAGCGGCGCCGCGTCGGGGTTCACCACTTCGAGCGGGTGCGGCTCGAACGTGACCAGCACGCTGGTCCGGTTCGCGGCCGCGGCACGCCGCGTGATCTCGTCGAGCACGGCGAGGTGACCACGGTGCACACCGTCGAACGTCCCCACGGTCACGACGCTGCCACCCTCGGCGTTCCCGAGCGGCGTCACGCGGCGGGCTCCAGAACCACCACCGGGTGCCAGCGCCCCTCTCGCCCCTCGGCCACGGCAAGCAGCCGGCCGTCTTCGGCGAGCAAGGCACCGGTTCCGTCGACAGCCTCGCCCTGCGCAACTGATCGCCCGAAACCGACTTCCCGGCCACCCTCGGCGCTCAGCACCGCCGCAGGGAGGTGAGCCACCATCGCCGCAGGCGCAAGCAACCGATCAGCGGAGAGCGCGGCTGGCTCGACGGCCTCGGTCACGCGAAACGGGCCAATCGCGGTTCGTCGCAAGGCGGCGCAGTGCGCCGGGATTTCCAGGCGATCACCCAGGTCTCGTGCCAACGCCCGCAGGTAGGTTCCGCGACCGACCCGGGCCTCGAGCTGCAACTCCGGCGGTTGCCACGATACGAGCTCCAGCGCGTGGACATCCACTTCGACCGGCGCAAGCTCCACCGCGCGCCCTGCGCGTGCGAGCGCATAACTCCTGGTGCCCTCGACGTGCTTGGCAGAGTATGCCGGCGGCACCTGCCACTGCTTTCCCACCATCGCCTCCAGCGCTGAGGCCATCTGCGCCGCGTCGGGCCACGCGACCGGTGCGAGTTCGCGAATCACCGTGCCAGTGCTGTCGTCGGTGTCGGTCGCCTGCCCGAACCGCACGGTGGTGTCGTACTGCTTTTCGGCCCCCTCGATGAACCGCGCCAGCCGCGTTGCCCGACCGACCAGCACCACCAGCAATCCGGTGGCGAAGGGATCGAGCGTGCCAGCGTGCCCTACGCTGCGCGTGCCGAGGGTTCGGCGGACCACCGCGACGACATCGTGCGACGTCCACCCGACCGGCTTGTCAATGAGCAGCCCCCCGATCAGGAGGGATCCTCCTCGTGCTTCAGCCCTGCCAGCAGTTCGTCGATCCGGGCAGCGTGCTCGTGCCCACGGTCGCGGACAAAGTGCAGTTCCGGCACGATCCGCGTCGTCAGCTGCTGCGCCACCATCCGTCGCAGGAATCCCGACGCGCTCACGAGACCCTCCACGGCGGCCTCCTTGGCCGCATCATCGCCGTGCGGCACCACGCGGATCGTCGCGTGCGACAGATCCCGTGTGACATCGACACCACTCACCGTGACCAGCGAGACGCGCGGATCGCGCACCTCGCCACGCAGGAGCGCCTCCGCCAGCACGGCGCGGATGGTTTCGGCCAGCTGTTCCGGCCTGCGCGACGCCCCCTTGCCACCCATCGATCAGTCCTGCGCTGCCGAGGCGGCCAGCGTTCGCTTGATTTCTTCCAGGCGGTACGCCTCGATCCGGTCACCGACCTTGAGGTCGTTGAAGTTCTCGATGCCGATACCGCACTCCTGGCCTTCCTTCACTTCCTTCGCGTCGTCCTTGAAGCGCTTGAGGGACGACAGCTCACCGTCGTACACGGACACGCCATCCCGGAGAACGCGAGCCCGTGAAGTACGCTGAATTGTGCCACTGCGTACCACGCAACCCGCAATGGTCCCGACACGCGACACCTTGAAGAGCTCGATGATCTCTGCCTCGCCGAGGATGGTTTCCTTCTCCTCCGGCTTGAGCAGTCCCTCGAGTGCGTTCTTCACGTCCTCGACGGCTTCGTAAATGATCCGGTACGTGCGGATATCGACGCCCTCGCGCTCCGCGGCATTGCGCGCGTTCGCATCGGGACGCACGTGGAAGCCGAGAATGATCGCGCCCGAGGCCTTGGCGAGCAGGACGTCGCTCTCACTGATCTGTCCGACGCCACGATGGACGATATCGACCCGCACCTCGCCCGTGCCGAGCTGCGCCAGCGCGTCGGCGAGTGCTTCGGCCGGACCGCCCTGGTCCGCCTTGATGATGATGCGCAGCTGGGTGACGGCCCCTTCCTTGAGTGCGCGCGAGATATCCTCGAGCGTACCACCACGCGCCGTCCGACGGTTCTGCGCCTCGCGCTCGAGCCGCTGCCGCTTCTGAGCAATCTCACGCGCCTCGGTGGCATCGGTCAGCACCTGGAACGAATCGCCGGCCGCCGGTACGCCCTCGAAGCCGAGGATCTGGACCGGAATGGACGGTCCCGCCGACTTCACGGTCTTGCCGCGCTCGTCGAACAGGGCGCGCACGCGCCCGGAGAACTTGCCGCAGATGAAGTTGTCGCCCACGCGGACGGTGCCCTTCTGGACCAGGACGGTCGCGATCGGACCCTTGCCAGGATCCAGGGTGGCCTCGATCACCGTGCCGACCGGGCGCGCGTCCGGGTTGGCCTTGAGCTCGAGCACCTCGGCCTGCAGCAGGATCTGTTCGAGCAGGTCCGGCACGCCGAGCCCGCTCTTGGCGGAGATCGGGGTGTGCATCACCTGGCCGCCGAACTCTTCGAGCACGACGCTGTGCTGCAGGAGGTCCTGCTTCACCTTCGCCACGTTGGCCGCTGGCAGGTCGATCTTGTTGATCGCCACGATCAGTGGCACTCCAGCGTTCTTGGCGTGTGAAATCGCTTCCACGGTCTGTGGCATCACCTGGTCGTCGGCTGCGATCACCAGTACGACCAGGTCGGTCACCTGCGCACCACGGGCACGCATTGCGGTGAAGGCCTGGTGACCCGGTGTGTCGAGGAAAGTGATGGAGCGCTTTCCTGGCAATTCGATGTGATACGCACCGATGTGCTGCGTGATGCCACCGGCTTCACCCGCGACCACGTTGGCCTTCCGGATATAGTCGAGCAGCGAGGTCTTGCCGTGGTCGACGTGGCCCATAATGGTCACGACGGGCGGCCGCCATTCCTTGACGCCCTCTTCTTCGACCTCCTCGACCACCACCTCAGCGTGATACTCCTCTTCCTTCACGGCCTCGAATCCGAACTCCGACGCGATCAGTTCGATCTGGTCGAAATCGAGTCGCTGGTTCACGGTGACCATCAGGCCGAGTTCCTTGAAGGCGAACGCGACGATCTGGTTGGCCGGAATCTTCATCGCATCGGCGAGTTCGCTCACCGAGATGAACTCGTTCACACGAATCCGGGTCTTTTCGCGTTCCTTTTCCTCGGCCGCGCGCGACGCAATGATGTCGCGGTAGGAGGGTTCATCGGAACGGCTCTTCTTCCGCGGACCAGCGGTGCCCTTCATCCCGTGGAGCGTCTTGAGAATGTTGGCCTGCACCTGATCCTGATCGACGAAGCTCTTCTTCCCCTTCTTGCCCTTCTTGCGACCACCACCTGGCTGGGCGTCGGGTCCGAAGGTCCGCGCCACGGGGGCGCCAGGCGTTACCGGACCGCTGCCACTCCGGCCAGGAGCCGGCGTGCTGGACGAGAAGACCGGCCGCGGGCGACCGCCCTGACCGCCACGCGCGGGGCCAGACGGACGTCCGCCCTGCCCGCCGGCGGCGGGCGCAGGCCGCTGCACACGGGGGGGAATGAAGGGCTTCTTGGGAGCACCCGGGCCCGAGGGCGCCGTGGTCGGATCGCCAGTCGATGCGGGCCGGATCGTGGGGCCGCTCGGGCGTGGCGGCGTCGAGGGCCGCGAGGGGATGAACGGACGCTCGACTGCCGGCGTGCTGACCGTCGTGGGCTCGGAGGCCTCTGGCGCAGCGGGCGACTCCTCTGCCGGGGCGCTCGGGGCCGTGTCGGCAACGGCCGCTTCGGCCTCGGGCGGGAGGTCCTTGAAGAGGCGCTTCGCGCGCTCTTCGAGAGAAAGTCCCGCGTTCGGCTCCGGCGCCGGCTTCTCGAGTTCACGGGTCGAGGTGATCTCGAAGGAGGCCTTCGCCTCTTCCTCGGCATCGACGGCAGCCTTCGCTTCCTGCTCGGCAACTTCGGCGGCGGTCCGACGCCGGCGGACAGGCTTCGCCTCCGCGGCCGGTGCCGGCGGTGCGGCAGCGACCACCTTGCGGCGGCCCTTCTTGGGCGCCGGGGCCTCTGCGGCCTTGCGCTTCTCCCGTTCCCAGCGCACGCGCACCGCAGAGACCTGATCGGGCTCCAGCGACGACATGTGACTGCGCACGAAGATGTTCATATCGCGCAGCATTCCCATAAGCTGTTCCACGGGAACGCCAAACTCCGCAGCGAGGTCGTGCACACGACTCTTGACCACTAACAACTCCTCCGTCAGGTCCCGTCCCGAGGCGCGCTCGCAGCGAGAACGCCCGCTGCCAAGCCTCGGTCCTTCACTCCCACCACCATCACCGGCGGGCGCCCCAGTCGAGCGCCCATCATTTCACCGGCTGGCCCCATCACCACGGGAATCCCGGTGGCCTCGGCCAATCGCTTCACCTTCGATACTGCTCGCGGCGAGGCATCGCGCGCCATCACCACGACAAAGCATTTTCCGCGCTGCAGGAACGCGCGCGTGCCATCGACGCCAACCACCACATTCCCCCCTGCGGCACCCAGGCCGAGCAGGGCGAGAACGCGCTCCGCCGGATCAGGCCGCGGGGGTGTCTCCACCCTCGGGCTCCTCCTCCGTCAGCTCAGCCAGGAACTTCAGCAGCTCCTCGCTGGTCCCTGCGCTCATTCCCGGGATCCGCTCGATGTCATCCGCCTCGAGGTCGATGACATCGTTGAGGGCCGAGAAGCCAGCCTGGTCGAGTACGGCCACCAGCTCGGGCGACAGTCCCTCGAGCTGCGCGAGCGGCACGCGGGCCTCGGGATCTTCCTCGCTGGCAGGTGCCGCGAACAACGGACCCTCACCACCGCGCTCGAGCCATTCGCGACTGGAGTAGAGATCGATCTTCCAGCCCGTGAGCTCCGACGCGAGGCGCACGTTCTGGCCGTTGCGTCCGATCGCGAGCGAGAGCTGGTCTTCGTCGACCACGGCCTGGATGGTCTTGGTCGCGGCATCGGAAAACACCTTCGCCACACGCGCCGGCGCGAGCGCGAGTCGCGCGAAGCGCTCGGGATCGGGCGACCAGGGCACGATGTCGATGCGCTCGCCGCCGAGTTCGTTCACGACGGCCTGCACGCGGGAGCCCTTGAGACCCACGCAGGCGCCGACCGGATCGATGGCGTCGTCACGCGAGATGACGGCCACCTTGGTCCGGCTGCCGACTTCACGCGCAATGCCACGCACCTCGACGATTCCCTGCTGGATCTCCGGGACCTCGAGCTTGAACAGCGCGACCACGAACAGTGGATCACCCCGCGAGAGAATCAGGCGAGGACCCTTGGGGGTCTCCTCGATCCGCTTCAGGACGGCACGGATGGTGTCGCCCTGATGGAAATGCTCGCGATGATTCTGTTCGCGATACGGGACGATGGCCTCGGCCTCGCGGAAGCGGTTGAGCATGATCACGAACTTGCCGCGCTCGACCTGCTGGATTTCGCCCGACAGCAGTTCACCCACCTTGCTCGTGAACTCGTCGCGAATCCGGTTGCGCTCACCCTCGCGCACGCGCTGGATGATCCGCTGCTTCGCGGCCTGCACGGCGAGTCGGCCGAAGGTCTCGAAGGGGACTTCCTCTTCGAGCATATCGCCGACCTGGAACTCGGGATCCTCGAAGCGCGCCTCTTCAACGCTCACCTGCGCACTCGAGTCTTCCACGAGGTCCACGACCTGGCGCAGGCGGGTGACGGAGAGCTGCCCCTGCAGTTCGTCGACATTGAGCTCGAACCGGACATTCGGGCCGTACTTCTTCATCAGCGCTGCGTGGATGCCGTCGCGCAGCAAATCGAGCAGTTCCGAGCGCTCGAGTTGCTTGGTGTTCGACAGTTCCTTGAAGGCCGACAGCATTTCGGCGGACGTCGCCATCTACAGTTCTCCTGCTTCCCGGTTGCCTGCAGTCGACCAGTCGACCACCAGCGTGGCCTCCTTGATCGCATCGAGGGGCAGCGTCACGGCTGACCCACCCAGCTCCAGTATCACGTGCAAATCGTCGGGTACCTCGACGATGCGAGCGATCGCGGTGCCGGATACCCCGGCAGCCTTCACCCGAATCGTGCGTCCTGCATACCGACGCCAATGTTCAACGAACCGGATCGGACGCTCGATCCCAGGCGAGGACACTTCCA
>JAZJZU010000020.1:67766-71265 GCA_040389605.1 Gemmatimonadota bacterium | reverse complement strand
CCTGCTGCGCGTCGATCAACGGCTGCAGCGCGCGGGACACCCGCTCGCAATCGCCGCTGGTCACGCCGTGCCCGCGTCGTCCACCACCGGGCACGTCAATGCGCAGTCGCACGATCCGGCCAGCGGCCGGACCAGCGAGGCGGACGTCCACCAACTCGAACCCGAGGTCATCCACGGCGACGCGAAGCGTCTCTGGCGTGAGATCGGTGGCGGTCACGTCCGGACCCAGTGGGGGAAAAGAAAAAAGTCGGGGGAAACCCGACACTCGCCGACAGCACGCAAGCTCCCCCAGCACCTGAACATACCTCCCCGTGAGGGGGGGCGTCAACTCGCGGTGGGCGGTGGGCGGTGGGCGATGGGCGAGGGGCGAGGGGCGAGGGGCGAGGGGCGATGGGTGGTGGGCGATGCGTGATGGGCGCGATAAGGGTGTCATCCTGAGCGCAGCGAAGGATCTTCGGAATCGCCCACGCGAGAAGTCGGGGAGCTGCGCGGCCGGGAAGCCCGAGGATCCTTCGCTGCGCTCAGGATGACAGGCCGCTGTCGCCCATCGCCGATGGCCCATCGGCTTTCAGTCCAAGATAGGCCACCATCCTCCCATCCCCCCCGCCACTCCCCCGGTGCGAGAAGAAATCGGCGGCCTCGGCCGAGGTGCAGTGCCCGGACCGCGTGAATTCGGCCAGGCCCAGCCCTGCGGCCTGCGCGGCCAGGACCTCCCTGAGATCGAGATGCCACGGCCCGGGCCCGGCCGCCGGGACCCCGATCCCTTCCATTACCTCGCGTCCGACCTCGTACCGGGGGCCGGAGATCGCGACCCCCGCGTGACCGAAGATTTCGCCTGGAGCGGCCCCGGTGCGCTCGCGGAGGAGTGCCACGCCCCGGGCGAGAATCCCGGCCGCGGTCCCGCGCCACCCGGCGTGCAGGAGCGCCACCGCCCGCTGGGCCGGCGCGACGAGATAGACCGGCACGCAGTCCGCGACGGTCACCAGCAGCATCCGGCCTGCGGTGGCGGTCGCGTGACCATCGGCGCCCTCGAGCAGGGTCCATCCCGGGGCAGCGTCGGGATGCCAGAGCACCTGATGGCCGTGCACCTGATGGGCGAGGACGGCGGACGGAAAGTCGGAAAAGGAGGCGAGGAAACGCCGCCAGCGCGCGTGGGCCTCTCCCACTGGCTGTCGGCCCCAGAGCCCAAGATCGAACGGGGGCTCGCCGGGCCGACCTCGGCCAGTGATCCCGGCCACGACCCCGAAACGCGCCTTCCAGCCTGGCACTTCCCAGAGGGGGAGCTCGCCGGGGAGTCGCGCCTCGTCAGTCGTCGACACGCTCGATATCGGCACCGAGGGCGCGCAGGCGGATGTCGATCTGCTCGTAGCCGCGTTCGATCTGGCCGATGTTGTGGATGGTGCTCTGCCCCTCGGCCGCCAGTGCCGCGAGCATCATCGCCATCCCGGCGCGAATATCGGGAGACTCGACCTTGCTGCCACGCAGCGGCGACGGCCCGCTGATGACGGCGCGATGCGGATCACACAGGACGATCCGGGCGCCCATACCGATCAGCTTGTCGACGAAGAAGAGCCTCGATTCGAACATCTTCTCGTGAATCAGCACCATTCCTTCGCACTGGGTCGCCGCAACGATCGCGATCGACATCACATCGGCCGGGAAGGCCGGCCAGGGCCCGTCTTCGAGCTTCGGGACGTGGCCGCCGAGATCGGGCCGGACGCGGCGCTCCTGGCCCGGATCGATGATCAGCTGGTCGCCGTCGAGCCGGGGATGAATGCCCAGGCGCTCGAAGCCGAGGAGGGTGCTGCGGAGGTCATCGCCGCGCACGCCGTCGATGGTCACCTGCCCGTTCGTCACCGCCGCGAGGCCGATGAATGATCCGATCTCGATGTGATCGGGACCGATCGTGTAGCTCGCTCCGCCGAGGGGGTGACCCCCTTCGATGACATAGCAGTTGCTGCCGATTCCCTCGATGCGGGCGCCCATCGCGACGAGCACGCGCGCGGTGTCCTGCACGTGCGGCTCGCAGGCCGCGTTGGAGATGACCGTGCGTCCCTTGGCCATCACGGCCGCCATCAGGGCGTTCTCGGTGCCGGTGACACTCGGTTCGTCGAGAAAGATCTGGGCCCCGGTCAGCTGCCTGGCCGTGATCTCGAAGCGATCCCCCACCACGACCGAGGCACCCAGGCGCTCCAGGGCGAGGAAGTGTGTGTCCACGCGACGACGACCAATGACGTCTCCACCCGGTGGCGGCAGGACAACGTGCCCGAACCGCGCCAGCAAGGGGCCCGCGAGCAGGATGGAGGCCCGGATTCTGGTGCAGAGCACGGGATCGAGCGGCTTGGGCTTGACGGCCCGCGTGTCGATGGTCACGGCGTTGGGCCCGACCCAGTCGACCGAGCCGCCAAGATCGGCGATGATCTCCAGCAGGGTTTCGACATCCCGGATCCGCGGGATGTTCTGCAGGGAGACCGGTCCGTCAGCCAGCAGCGTGGCCGCGATGACGGGGAGGGCCGCGTTCTTGTTTCCCGCAGGGCGGATCGTGCCGGAGAGCTGGCGACCGCCGTTGACCACAAAGCGTGGGGGCATGGAGCAAAGGTCGTCGCCTCACGGGGTCGCCGCAAGCGGCCCAGCACTCTGACGTTAGATTTCCGCAGCCACGCGACAGGAGAATGCCGAGATGAATGGATGGGTTGGGCCGACCGTGGCCATTTCGCTGGTAATCATTGCCCTCTGCTTCCTCGGCATTGCCACCGCCGTCTACCTCGCGATGCGCGAGGCGGTCGAGCGCGGGCAATCCCTCGCGAAGGAACTCGCGGAGCTGCGCCGGGAGCTGACCCCCACGCTGCACGCCCTCAACCGGCTGGGTGAGGGTGGCGCGGAGGTCTTCGAGCTGGCACAGGAAGAAGTCCGCGAGATTGTCCACGTGAGCCGACGGATCCGGCGCGACGTCGAGAAGACTGCCGACCGTACCCGCCGGCGCCTGGCCGACTTCGAGGCGGTGATCGAGGTGGTGCAGGAAGAGGTTGAGGAGACGGCACTCGATTTTGGCGCGGCGCTGCGCACGGTGCGCAAGGGATCGGGAATGATTGGTCAGCTGCGCCGGCTGGTGTTGCCCAGGCGCCGCGGGGCCACGTGATTCAAGTCGCGGCGCTGCTGATCGTGGCAGCAGTCGCGCTCTGCTTCCCGCACGCGCTGCACGCGTGGACTCCGGGAACACACGTGGTGCTGGGCGAGCGGATCCTCTCTTCCCTGCACCTGCTTCCTCCATTTTGCAAGACTCTGGCTTAAGAAACTAGGTGAGATGCCTAGTCTCTCAGAAGCTTCACAATCGTAAAGCCCTTCAAACAGACACTCCTTATACCCTTGTAACCTAGCAGGGAGACTTTGACACAGCTTCTCTGTATCACACAGAATCTCAGCAAAGTGTGTAGAAATCCCTCCAGGACTATGAGACCAGATGTCAAACTTCTTCCACCTTCTATATCCTTTATGTACA
>JAZJZU010000020.1:51357-67756 GCA_040389605.1 Gemmatimonadota bacterium | reverse complement strand
AGCGGATCCTCTCTTCCCTGCACCTGCTCCCGAGTGCCATCGGCGATCTCCTGCGCGCCTTCCCCTACGATTACCTCTATGGCAACATCGCGGCCGACACGACGATGGCGAAGAAGTACGCGCCCGCCGATCGACACTGCCACGCCTGGCACGTCGGCCAGGAAGTTCACAGTCTCGCGCCCACCGATGCGCTCAAGGCATTCGGCCTCGGATATCTCTCCCACCTCGCGGCCGATGTCGTGGCCCACAATCATTTCGTGCCACGGCAGCTCGTGGTGACCAGCAGCACCCGCACGATGGGGCATACCTACTGGGAGAGCCGCGTCGAATCGATGCTGGGTGAGCTGGTGCCTCGCGCCGCTCGCGACCTGCTGCGCCTCGACCACCGTCCGGCCGATGCGCACCTCGAGCGCATCCTGTCGCCGACGATCTTTTCGGTGCGCACGAACCGCAGGTTCTTTCGCGGGATGGTGCGGCTCGCGGACTCGAGGCCCTGGCAGCTCGGGATGCAGCTGGCCACCGATCAGAGTCGCTGGGAACTGGCGCCCTCCCTGATCGAGAGTTACCTCGATCTGGCGACGGACAACATCGTGTCGGTGCTGGGAGACTCGGGCTCACCCGTGCTGCGGCTCGACCCGAACGGCGAGACCGAAATCATGCGCAGCAAGGGCGTGCGCCGCGAGGCATTGCGCGGCATCGGGCGGAACAATCCCGAGTGGATCGCGGCCGTCGCCGACGCGCACTTCGGCCTGCGCAGCGAATCACACGCGGAGACCCCGTTACGAGCCCGCACCCTTCCGCCGCTCCTCGCAGAGGCCGGCGAGCCGAAGGATCTTCCCGGCGACCCCGCTACCTGACGCGCAGCCCCGCGATCGCCTCCGCGACACGATCGATCTCGCCCTCAGTGGTATAACAGGCTGCGCCGAGCCGAACGAACCCTTCGGCCTCCACTCCCAGACGTCGCGCCACGGTGGTCGCGTAGAAGTCGCCGTTCGAAACAAAGCACGCGGCGTCGACCAGTCGCTCGGCAATCACGCTCGATGGGATCCCCTCCATCGTGAACGCCACGGTCGCAGTGCGCGGCACGCCGGGGGGCGGACCGTACCGGACCACTCCCGGAATCGCTCCCAGTGCATCCCAGAGACGAGCGACGAGGAAGGATTCCCTTCGATGCAGCTCGAGGTACGCGGCCGACAGGGTTTCGCGCAACGTTCCATCGGAACCGGCGAGTGAGCCGAGCCACCGCACGGCAGCGGCGGCGCCGACAATTCCCTCGTGATTCTGCGTCCCGGTCTCGAGTCGTTCCGGCGCGTGGTCCGGTGCCGGCTCAAGCCGGGGAACGTCGAGCGACTCGAGCAGATCGCGACGACCCCAGAGAATCCCCACGTGCGGGCCGAAGAACTTGTAGGAGGAGCAGGCGAAGAAATCACACCCCAGCGCCGCGACATCGGGCAGCACGTGCGGCGAGTAGTGCACACCGTCGACGAAGACCAGCACTCCCGCCGCTCGAGCGACCGCTGCCGCCGTCTTGACATCGCTCAGCGTGCCGAGTGCATTGCTGGCCGCTCCAATCGCGAGCAGCCGGGTGCGCGGCGTCAGCATTCCCGGGAGCAGGTCAAGCCGCAGCTGGAAAGTGTCGAGGTCGAGGGGCAGCCACTTGAGGACAATGCCGCGCTCGCGTGCCAGCGCCTGCCACGGGGCGACGTTGGCGTGGTGATCGAGTTCGGTCACGATCACTTCATCACCCGCCTCCCAGCCGCGACCCAGCGCCCGGGCCAGGTGGAACGTGAGCGTGGTCATATTGTTGCCGAACACCACCTCGGAGGCCGAGCCGTTGAAGAAGGCCGCATAGGCCTCCCTCGCCGCGAGCAGCAAGGCATCGGTCTCGACGCTCGAGGGGTACAGCCAGTGTGTGTTGGCGTTGTGCTCGACGAGATACCCGGTCATCGCATCGACTACGGCGCGGGGGACCTGGGTGCCACCAGGGCCGTCGAAATAGGCCACCGGCAGCCCGTTGTGCGTCCGCTGCAGCGCAGGAAACGCGCTCCTGATTTCGTCAACCGACGAGATGCGACTCATCCGTTCAGTCTCCCCATCAGCAGGGGCTGGATGGCCTTGGGGTCGGCCTTCCCCTGGCTGCGCTTCATCACCTGCCCCACGAAGAACCCGATCAGCTTGGCTTCTCCGCTGCGGAACCGCGCGACCTCGTCGGGGTGTGCCGCGATGACGGCATCGACCCAGCCTGCGAGCGCATCGGTATCGCGCACCTGCACCAGGCCGAGTCGAGTGGCCGCCTCGGCGGGTGAATCGTCGCTCTCGGCCAGGTGCAGGAACACCTTCTTCGCAGCGGCAAGCGAGAGCGTGCCGTCGTCGACCAGCGCGCTGAGCGCCGCCAGCCGCGACGGTACGACCCGGAACATTCCGTGCTGGTTGAATCCGCTCAGCACTTCGCCGAGTACCCAGTTCGCGGCCGTCTTGGGACTTACCCCCGCACGCACGACCGCCTCGAAGTAGTCGGATACCGCAGGCTCCTGCGTCAGCACGCGCACGTCGTAGCCCGACAGCCCGAAGTCCGCTTCGTAGCGCGAGGTCCGCGCGGCGGGCAATTCGGGGAGGGTGTCGCGCTGCTCGGCGAGCCAGCTGTCCTCGAGTCGCAGCGGTGGAAGGTCGGGATCAGGGAAGTAGCGATAGTCGTGGGAGTCTTCCTTGCTCCGCAACGGCTTCACGTCACCGGTGGCGGCATTGAACGTCAGCGTGACCTGGGTCACTCGCCCGCCCGCTTCGAGCAATGCGATCTGGCGCAGTCGCTCCGATTCGAGCGCCCGCTCGACATTGGCAAACGAGTTCATATTCTTGACTTCGGTCTTGGTCCCCAGTGGGGCGCCAGGCCGCCGGACCGAGAGGTTCGCGTCGACGCGCAAGGAGCCCTGCTCCATCGAGCACTCGCTCACACCGGCATAGATGAGCATTTGCCGCAGCGTCAGGAGGTATGCGCGCGCCTCCGCGGGCGAGTGCATATCGGGCCCGCTCACGATTTCGGCGAGCGGCGTGCCGGCGCGGTTGAGGTCAACCGCCGTCATCCCCGGAATCCGGTCGTGCAGCGACTTGCCCGCGTCCTCCTCGAGGTGGAGCCGCGTGATGCTGATGGTCACGGGCCCGCGATCAGGTGAATCGACGACGATCGCGCCGGCCGTGGCGAGGGGCCGGTCGAATTGCGAGATCTGATATCCCTTCGGGAGATCGGGGTAGAAATAGTTCTTGCGGGCAAAAATGCTGGTCTGGTGAATCTCGCATCCGATGGCGAGCGCCCCACGCACGCCAAGCCGGATGGCCTCGGCATTCGGCACGGGCAGCGCACCGGGAAGGCCCAGGCAGACGGGGCAGACGTTCGTGTTGGGGGCGTCACCATACGTGGTGGCGCAGCCGCAGAACATTTTGCTCACGGTCTTGAGCTGGACGTGCACTTCCAGGCCGATCACCGTTTCCCACTCCATCAGCGGACCTCCTGCAGCGGGTCGATCGCATCCTCGAGCGCCATTGCCGCAGAGAGCATCACTCCTTCTTCGAAGTCTCGCCCGATCAGCTGGCCGCCGAGTGGCAGGCCCCCGTCACGACCGAGGGGAAGTGACATTGCCGGCAGGCCCGCGAGGCTCGCCGGAGCGACGAAGATATCCTCGAGATACATCTCGACCGGATCGTCACTCTTCTCGCCGGCCTTGAACGCAGGGGCCGGCGTCGTAGGTGTGAACAGCAGGTCGACACCGGCGTCGAACACCGCAGTGAAGTCATCGACAATCAGGCGACGCACCGCCTGGGCGCGGCTGTAGTACTGGTCGGCGTACCCGGCGCTGAGCACGAACGTCCCTACCAGGATCCGTCGACGCACCTCAGGCCCGAAGCCCTGCCCACGCGTGGCGCGATAGAGTGCCCGGACGTCTCCCTCGGGACCGACGTGCCGCGGGCCGTAGCGCACGCCATCGAAGCGGGCCAGATTCGCGGCCGCTTCGGCAGGGTTGATCACGTAGTAGGTCGGGACGGCATACGGGGTGTGAGGCAACGAGACCTCCCGCACGTCCGCACCCAGTTCCCGCAGCAGGGCGATCGTGGCATCGCAGGCTGCGCGCACGCCGGGATGCAGGGATTCCGGGAAATATTCCCGGGGCAGCCCGATGACCAGCCCGCGGAGGTCGACGCGCCGTTCCGGCATTGCGAGTGGTGGCAGCTGACGCGTGGTCGCGTCGAGCGGATCGGAACCCGAGATGGTGCAGAGCGTGCGCGCGGCATCCGTCACCGACCGGCCGAACACCGAGACGCAATCGAGTGACGAACCAAACGCGACGAGACCGGATCGGCTCACCCGGCCATAGCTCGGCTTCACACCCACGACCCCGCAGAATGCCGCTGGCTGCCGCACCGAGCCGCCGGTCTCGGAGCCGAGAGCGGCAGCCGTGACGCCGGCTGCCACGAGTGCGGCCGACCCGCCGCTCGAACCTCCGGTCACACGTTCGTGGTCCACGGGATTGAGCACCCGGCCAAACGCAGAGTTTTCGGTGGAGGATCCCATCGCGAACTCATCGAGGTTGGCCTTCCCCGCGATCAGTGCCCCTGCTGCACGCAGGCGGGACACCACCGTGGCCTCGTAGGGGGAGACATACCCCTCGAGAACGCGCGAGGCACAGGTGGTCGGCTGATCGGTGGTGACGATGTTGTCCTTCAGTGCGACGGCGAGTCCCGTGAGCGGCCCCGGTGGCGCGGCGTCGAGTCGGACCGCGTCGCGATCGAGGAGTTCCTGCGACCAGTGCAAGGTGGCGTTCAGCCCGAGGGTGTCGGCCTTCGCGAGACGACTTCCCGTTTCGCGGGCAAGATCAGCGGCAGTCATTCTTCGGCCAGCCCCCCGAGTTTTGGCACAACGTAGAAGCCCTCGCGGAAGACGGGCGCAAGCTCGCCGGCACTTCGGGTCATCGGGATGGGATCGACGCGGTCCTCGCGCAGCGTCAATTGATCCGGGCCGACCACAGCGGCACCGGTCCCTTCGGGAACAGCGACCGCGTTGAGGCGGTCGACGAGGGCCACAATCGCGTCCAGCTGCGTCGCGAGCCCGGCGACTTCCTCCTCTGCGACGGCCAGCTCCGCGAGGCGCGCCACGTGACGAACGTCTTCTGCTCCGATGCTCATGCGCTCTCCCAGTCGCGCTCGAGGCCGGCGAAGGCCACAAGCAACTGTTTGGTTCCGATCTCTGGATCGTCGAATGCTACTGACACCTTGGTGTCCTTGCCGTTGCCACTCAGGCCAAGAATGGCACCCGATCCGAAGCGGCGATGCCGCACGCGTTCCCCCTTGACGAAGCGGGGCTGGTCCTGGTTCTCGCTCGCCGCGGGGGACTCCGCTGGGGCCTGCGCGAAATCGTCCCAGGCCGGATGGGGCGTGGCAATCGGTGGGGGCGCCGTGCTCTTCCGCGCCCTGCCCCCGCTCCATCCACCATCCCGGCTCCCTCCATAGTGTCCACTCCCGCTCCAGTTGCCGCCGAGGGCGCTCCCGACCGCAAACGAGGTCCGTCGCTCCTCGACGAGCTCGAGCGGGATTTCGCGCAAGAAGCGGGAGGGCATCCCGGGACGCAACTCCCCGCCGCGCCGCCGTGACCTGGCCCAGGTGAGGATGAGGGAATCTCTCGCCCGGGTAATTCCGACGTAGCAGAGGCGCCGCTCCTCTTCCAGGCCATCGGGCGACTCCATCGCGCGTGACATCGGAAAGAGCCCGTCTTCCATCCCCGACATCACCACGACCGGCCACTCGAGACCCTTCGCCGTGTGCAGGGTCATCAGCGTCACGCCATCCTCGCGACCCGAGCTGGTATCCACAGCGGAGAGCAGGGTCGCCTCGGCGAGAAAGCGCTGTAGTGGAGTTCCGGGTTCGTCGGCCTCGTTCACCACTTCAGACCATTCCGCCGCCGCCGCGATCATTTCGCAGACATTGTCCCAGCGCTCTGTCCCTTCGAATCCCTCCGCGAGCAGCACGGCCTCGTAATCGATGGCCCGGACGATCTCCTCCATCACGACCACGGGAGGCGCCTCGCCGAAGCGGGTGCGCAGTTCCCCGATCATCGCGCCGAAAGCGTGGAAGGCCGTCCGCAGGTTGGGACGCAGCCCGCTGATGGCATCGGCGCGCTCAGCCGTTTCGAGCAGCGGCCTGTTCCACTGGCGGGCCTGTTCCCTGAGGATGGCAAGCGAGGCGTCGCCAACACCGCGCCGGGGTACTCCAATGGCGCGGAGAAAGGCCTCGTCGTCTGCGGGATTCGCCACCAGCCGGATATAGGCCAGCAGGTCCTTCACTTCGCGTCGATCGTAGAACGAGATCGAGCCGACCAGCCGGTAGGGTACCCCGGCGCGGCGCATCGCGTCTTCGAGCGCGCGCGACTGGGCATTGGTCCGGTAGAGGATCGCGGCCTCGGCCCAGAGCATTCCGTCGCGACTCCGGGTCTGGAGCTCGCGCGCAATCCATTCGGCCTCGTCGCGCTCATCGGCGGCTGCGAGGACGACCAGGGCGGCACCACCGGGCCGGACTGTCCGCAAGGTCTTTCCCAGGCGACCAGGATTGCGCGCGATCACTGCGTTGGCCGCATCGAGGATCGGCCGGGTGGACCGATAGTTCTCTTCGAGCTTGACCAGCCGAGCCTCTCCGAAGTCGGTCTGGAGATCCTTCATATTGCGGATGTCCGCGCCGCGCCAGCCATAGACCGACTGGTCGTCGTCACCGACCCCGAACACATTGCGATGTCCGCCCGCCAGCAGCCTGATCAGTTCATACTGCGCACGATTGGTGTCCTGGAATTCGTCGACCAGCACGAAGTCGAAGCGCCGCCGCCAGCGCGCCAGGACATCGGGATGCTCCCGGAACAGCGCCAGCGGATGCAGCATCAGGTCGTCGAAGTCCATTGCATTTGCGACACGCAGCGCGCGCTGCATCGCGCCGTAAACGTCGGCCGCGACCCTCACGCCCGGGTCGTGCGGCGCGGAGCGTTCGAGATCCTCCGGCGACTGCATCCGGTTCTTGGCCGAGGAAATCAGGTTCTGGATCAGCTTGGGCGGATAGAGCTTGACCGGGTGATTGCGCTCGTCAAGAATGCGCCGGATGAGCGAGAGCTGATCATCCTGATCATAGATGGTGAACGCACGACTGAATCCGATGTGTTCGGCCTCGCGGCGCAACAGGCGGGCCGACAGCGAATGGAAGGTGCCAATCCAGAGCCCCGAGGGGTCGCGCATCAGCAGGTGGCCGATCCGCTCCTTCATCTCCCCTGCGGCCTTGTTGGTGAAGGTCACCGCGAAGATCCGTTCGGGTGGCACGCCGTGCGCATCGATCAGGTGAGCAATCCGCGCCGTGAGCACGCGGGTCTTGCCCGACCCGGCGCCCGCGAGCACGAGGATCGGCCCGTGGAGGTGTTCGGCCGCATCCCGCTGCGCCGGATTCAATCCCTGCAGGAGATCCCGTGACGTATTCACGACACCGTGGAGGCAAGTGGAAAGCGCATCTGGAAAGTGGTTCCCCGTTCAGTCGATTCCAGCGCGAGCCGCCCCTCGTGGGCTTCCTCGATCACTCGACGGGCGAGGGCCAGACCAATTCCCCAGCCGCCGCGCTTGGTGGTTATGCCCGGCTCGAAGATGCTGCGCCGCAATTCCCGCGGCACACCGGGACCATCATCGGCCACACAGAGCGACGCATCTTTTCCGTCGGCTTCGGCCCGGATCGTGATGACCCCGCCCCGACCCTGCAGCGCATCAATGGCGTTCTTCACCATCGCTTCCAGGGCCCATTCGAGCAGCACGGCATCGCCGAGCATCACCGGGCCCGCGCTCGGTGCGACCACATTGATGGCAATGGTATTGGCGTGCTTCGGTAGTCGCGGTCGATAATACCCCGCGACGCGTTCCGCGAGCGCGCCGAGCCCGACCGGGTCGCGCCGGGCCGGATTGCCGATGCGCTCGAACCGTTGCGCCACGCGCTGCAAGCGTTCGGCGTCGGCATCGAGATATTCCGCCACCTTCTCCGGCGGCACGCCTGCTCCGCGCAGCTGCTCAATCCATCCCTGCAAAGAGGTGAGCGGCGTGCCCATCTGATGGGCCGCCTCTCGCGCCATCGCCACCCAGAGCCGATCCCGTTGCGCGGTCGTGGCGTTGCGGTATGCGGTCACGCCCACGGCCACCATCACCACGAGCGTGAGCACCTGCAGGACGCCGAGGGCCACCAGCAGGCGGGTATTCGGCAACGGCCCATAATGCAGGACGCCGAGCCCCTGCTTGAGCGGAATCGCGGGGTTCACGGCGTCGAGTTCTCGCGCGAGCGCCTCGAGCCGCAGTTCCGCGCCCGTCGTGTCGAACGGAACGTTCGCGGAGGCGGTCACCCGGCCCGCTGAATCGGTAATGACCAGCGGCAACCCCAGTTCGCGAACTTCACGTCCGAGTTCGAGGAGTGCGGCTTCGGCCCCTTCCGGTGCCGGGTCGCCCAACCCCTGGAACACCGCGGCATAGAGGCGCGACGCAGAGAGTGCCTCCGCACGGTAGTGCCGAGCCACTATGAGGCTGGAACCAGTGGTGAGGCCGGCGAGCAGCGCCACGAGCAGCACTGCCGCCCCGGGTGCGAGGCGGCGGAGCTGCGCCTTACGAACGCGGGACGAGGCGGTCGGTCCCGACATAGGGGGCCAGCGCGGCCGGCAGTCGGACGGTGCCGTCGGCCTCCTGTCCATTCTCCAGCAACGCGATGATGGTCCGCGGAAACGCGACGCCCGATGCATTCAGGGTGTGAACGAACTCGGGCTTCGCCCCCGCAGCGGGTCGATACCGGATATTGGCACGACGCGCCTGGAAGTCGGTGAACGTGCTGGCACTCGACACCTCCAGCCAGCCACCGATGCCGCCGGCCCACGCCTCGAGGTCGAGCGTGCGTGCGCTCGCGAAGCCCGTGTCGCCCGACGCCAGTGCGAGCACGCGATAGGGAATCTCGAGCCGCTGCAGCACGGTCTCCGCGTGTTGCGTGAGCAGTGCGTGTTCGGCATCGCTGGCATCTGCCCGGACAATGCGCACCAGTTCGACCTTGTCGAACTGGTGTACCCGGATCAGGCCGCGGGTGTCCTTGCCGTGCGCCCCCGCCTCGCGCCGGAAGCACGGCGTATAGGCCACGTAGGTCAGGGGCAGCTGGGCACCATCGAGAATTTCATCGCGATGGATGTTCGTGAGCGGGACTTCGGCCGTGGGAATCAGGAACATCTCGTCCGCGTGGGTGCGATAGAGATCGTCCTCGAACTTGGGCAATTGCCCCGTCCCCACCAGCGAAGCGCGGTTCACGACATAGGGCGGCTGGACTTCGAGGTAGCCGTGCTCCGTTGTGTGGAGATCGAGCATGAAGTTCGCGAGTCCGCGGACGAGTCGCGCACCCATCCCGGTAAAGAGCGGGAAGCCTGACCCGGTCAGCTTGGCGCCCCGCGGGAGGTCGAACAGTCCGAGCGACTGACCCAGCTCCCAGTGCGGACGCGGCGTGAAGTCGAACACCCGCGGGCTGCCCCAACTGCGCAGTACTTCGTTCGCGCTGGCATCCCCGGTCGGCACCTGCTCGCTCGGCAGGTTCGGCACGCTGAGGAGGTGACTCTCCAGCAGCGCCTCGATGTCGCGCAGGTCGGCCTCGAGCGCACGCACCCGTTCGCCGGAGGCCTTCAGGTCGGCGAGGAGGTCGTCGGCGGGCTCGCCGGCGCGCTTCCGCCGTGCAACGGCCTCGGTCGCGACATTGCGCTCGGCCTGCAGTGACTCGACCGTGCCGACCAGTTCGCGGCGGCGGAGATCGAGCTCCAGCACACGATCGAACTGCTGCAGCGCATCGGAATCGCCGCGACGCGCGAGCGCGGCCCGGGCCGCGGCGGGATCCTGTCGCAGGGTGCGGACGTCGATCATCGGATCAGTTGGTCGGGATGCCGATACCGAGATTCCGGTATCCGCAATTGACGTTCGCGAGCACCTGCATCTGCATCGTCCGCTGGACGTCATCAAACGAGAGAATCTGCAGCTTGGCGTATTCAGGCACGCCGAGGTAGCACGCGATGCGCGACCGGGCCACGAAGACGTCGCCGACCGCAACCACGACGGTGTCCTTCGTGAGGTAGCCGTTGGTCGGTGGCGACGTGAGTCCGGCAAAGGTCTCGGTGCTGCGGATCAGGCCCGGATTGCTGCTGGTGCTGCCCGCGAGGCCGAGCGCCTCGAGAGGCAACAGGACGTGGCGTCCACCGTCCTGCAGGTCGTAGGCAAAGTCGAAGGCCGAGGTCTGGTCGGTCCGGATGACGCGCGCGTCAGGGATCGAGTAGGCGGAGGCGCTGGTGATGCTGGTCCCCGTCAGGGCCGCGAGGCTGAGGGTATCGACGATGTTGTCGATCTGCGCCGGATCGAGCTGGTTGCTCGAGCAAGCGCTGGCGGCGATGACCACAGCGATGAGACAGGAATGAGAGCGCTTCATAGCAGAAGGTTAGACCGCTCGCGGAGGTGCGGCAACCCGGCGTCGTTGCTTGACTTCCGTGTTGCGAGGCACCTAGCTTCGCGCGTCACTCTCACCTCCGGGAGCAGCTCTCGATGCACCCCCTCCGCAGCGTCCTTGCAGCCCTGGCCGAACGCCCCGAAGTCGTCGGTGCGGCGGTGATCAGCGATGAAGGGCTCGTGGTCGAGTCGGCCCTCCCCACCGGGATGGATCCCGAGGCTGTGGCCGCCCTCGCCGCCACGGCGCTCCGGGCGCTCCAGACACTGGGAGGGGCCACGGGGCACGGGATCCCGAGCCAGACCGTGGTCGAGGCAACGGGTGGCGTGGTGGTGCTGGAGCGGCTCCCGACCGGCTCGACCCTGCTGGTGCTCGCGGAACCTGACGGTGACCTGGGCGTCCTGCTTCACGATCTGCGTCGGCACGCACCGGCGCTAACGGAACTGGTCTAGCCCGCGATGCAGTGGGCCATCCTGCTCGCCGGCGGCTCGGGGACCCGATTCTGGCCCCTCTCGTCCCCGCAGAGCCCCAAGCAGCTGCTGCCGCTGGCAGGGCCGCGATCGAGCGCCGAAGAGGCGGTCGACCGCCTGGCGGGATTCATCCCGCCCGAGCGCATCCTGGTGGTCGCCGGAGCGTCGCTCGCCGCACGCCTCTCCACGAGACTGCGGGTGCCGATGGAGAACTACCTCATCGAGCCACGCGCGGCCTCGACGGCCCCTGCGCTCGTGTGGGCCACCCTCGAGGCGGCACGACGGGACCCCGAGGCAGCGCTGCTCTCCATGCACGCCGACTGGACCGTGGGCGACCCGGCAGCGTTTGTCGCGACGGCAGCCACCGCGCTCGCCACCGCCTGCCGACACGGGGTGCTGGTGACCGTCGGGATGGTGCCGTCGCGGCCCGAAACCGGATTTGGCTACATCGTGCCGGGAGAGCGACTCGACAGCGCGGCTCAGCGAGTCGAGAAGTTCATCGAGAAACCCAATGCGGCCCTCGCGCTCGACCTGATGGCCGAGGGCGCCCTGTGGAACAGTGGCCTCTTTGCCTGGTGTGCCAGCGACCTCCGCCGCGAGGTGATGCTGCATACCAGTGAGATTGCCCCGTGGTTGCCGAGTCTGGACGCTGGAGACGTCGACGGTTTCTTCCGTGACGTGCGCGAGATCTCGATCGACGTCGGTGTGTTCGAACGGAGCAGCACGGTCGCGGTGGTACCTGGCGATTTCGCCTGGGATGATATCGGCACCTGGGAGGCGCTGGCACGTGTCAGGCCACGCGATCGCCGCGGGAACGTGGTGCACGGGCCGGTGACGCTGATTGAATGCAGCGACTGCATCGTGTGGAACGATGGTCCCCCGATGGTGTTGAGCGGGGTTCGAGATCTCGTGGTGGTACACGCGAACCAGCGCACGCTGGTGCTGGAGCGCTCACGCGCCCCTGACTTGAAGACAATCCTGGATAAACTGCCCGCCTCGGTGCGGGAACTGGAGTGACATGACTGCGCTGTACCTGCTCGAACCTGAAGTGCCCGGTGCCGCGTGGGCACCGTTTGCCGGATCAACCCCGCTGGCCACCCTTCCCGTCGGCGCCTGGCGCCTGCAAGAGCGATGGAGCCGCGCCCTCGGCGCCACCGTCAGTGGAACCATCGCGCCACATATCGAGGGGTACCGCCTCCCCGGGCGCACGCCAGTCGTAGCGGCCGCGAGCGTCAAGGGCCCCGCGTGGGTCGTCGACGCGACGTTTGCACCGAAGCTCCCGATGCGCGCCGCCGGGACCACACACCGCCTGTTGTATGAGGGCGAGACCGTGGCGTGGCGACTCGACGCGGGACAGAGCTGGGAGGGGCCATTTTCCGAGGGCAACGGTCTCGTCGTCGACGGAATGCGGCTCAGCGGTGCCCACGATCTCGTCACGGCGCTGGAGACATTCCTGTTCGGCGACACCCTGGAATTGCTCGACGGAACTGGAGACCCGCTCCCTGCGGGCATCATCGTGCTCGGGAACCCTGAGGCAGTGCGGTTGCGGGGTGCGGTGCTCGAGCCGGGAGTCATTCTCGACGTACGGAAGGGCGGCATTGTGCTCGAGCGCGACGTGCAGGTGCGCAGTGGCGTACGGATCGAGGGACCGGTGCGCGTGCGACAGGGCAGCTGGCTCGTCGGGGGAACCATCCGCCACTCGAGCATCGGACCGCACTGCCGCATTCACGGTGAAATCAGCACGTCCAGCTTCACCGGCTATGCCAACAAGAGCCACGAGGGATTCCTCGGCCACAGCATCGTGGGCGAATGGGTCAACCTTGGCGCCGGCACGATCAGCTCGAACCTCAAGAACACCTATGGTCCCATCCGGCTGGATGTCGCAGGCGAGCGCATCGAGACCGGGCGCACGAACCTGGGCGCGCTGATCGGCGATTATGCCAAGACCGCAATCGGCACATTGCTCCCCACGGGCGCGGTGGTCGGTGCGGGCGCCAACCTGTTCACCGGCCCGCGTGCTGCCAAGTACACCCCGCCCTTCGCGTGGGGTGGTGACAGCGATGCACGGATGTCGGTCGAGGCGTTCGTCGAGGTCGCGACGCGCGTGCTGCCGCGACGGGACGTCGCAGTCGACGGCGCGACGGAAACGTGGTTGCGAATGCTGCACAAACGCCTGGCGGAGTGAGCACCCTCGTCGTTCTCGGTTCCGGGAGTCAGGGCAACGCCTTTGCACTGATTCACGATGGTGCAATCCTGTTGCTCGATGCCGGCTTTTCCCTCCGTGAAATCGACCGTCGCCTGAGCGCCGCCGGTCTGGATCCCGCAGCGCTCGTCGGCGTGGTCATCTCGCACGAGCACGGTGACCACGCCGCAGGCGCCACCAGGATGGCGCGACGACACGGCATCCCGCTGCTGGCCTCGATGGGAACCTGGCGCGGCGTGTCTCGCGGTGGCGAGCCGTGCGAGTGGCTCGGGCTCGGCTCGCGAGGCGCGGCGGAAGTCGGGCCGTTCAGCGTGACCGCGTGCGCGACGTCGCACGACGCCGCCGAGCCCATCGCCGTCGGCGTGCTCCTTCCCGATGGCTGTGCCGTCGGAATGGCCACCGATCTCGGCCGTCCCACGCAGGCCGTCCGCTGGTTTCTCCGGGATCGCCATTGCCTCATTCTGGAGGCGAACCACGATGCCACGATGCTGCGCACGAGCGGCTATCCGCTGGTCGTGCAGCAGCGCATTGCCGGACCGGGTGGCCACCTCTCGAATCGTGATTGCGCCGAGCTCCTGGCCGACGTGCACCACGAAGGCCTCGCGACGGTGGTGCTGGCGCACCTCTCGCGTCGCTGCAACAGCACCGATCTGGCCCGCGGCCACGTGGCGGCGCGACTGGCAGAGGTGGGTTTCGTCGGAGTGCTGCACCTCGCGGAGCAGGACGGACCGATGCCGCCCATCACGCTGGTGCCCCCACCCCAGGGATCACTCTTCCGCTAGCAGTGCTGGCGTGAAGCTTTCATCGGGCAGGGAGTGCCACGGCAATGAGCTGCTGCGCTTCCTCCTGGATGCGCGTCAAGTGATCGGGTCCCGTGAGGCTCTCGGCGTAGAGCTTGTAGACCGCCTCGGTCCCCGAAGGCCTCGCGGCGAACCACCCCGCTGACGTCACCACTTTCAATCCGCCAAACGGGGCCCCGTTTCCCGGGGCCTCGGTCTGACGCGCAAGAATGGGTGAACCGGCAAGCGTATCGGCAGCGACCGACGCCGCGGACAGGCTCGCGAGTGCTGCTTTGTCTTCGGGTGTGGCCGCCGCGTCGACGCGGGCATACCAGGAGCCGCCGAGCCGCGCGGTGATGTCATCGTAGCGCAGCGACGGATCGCGCCCGGTCACGGCGGTCATTTCGGCGGCGAGCAGCCCCAGGATGATGCCGTCCTTGTCGGTCGTCCAGACCGAGCCGTCCCGCCGGACAAAGGAGGCACCCGCGCTTTCCTCGCCACCGAAGAGGAGGCTGCCCGACAGCAGTCCATCGACAAACCACTTGAACCCCACCGGGACTTCGTAGAGTGGTCGACCGGCGTCGGCCACCACGCGATCGATCACGGAACTGCTCACCATCGTCTTCCCGATGGCCGCGCCAGCGGGCCACGCTGGCCGGTGATGGCAGAGATAGTCGATCGCGGCGGCGAGATAGGCATTTGGCGGCATCAGGCCGCCGGATGCCGTCACCACCCCGTGGCGATCGTGATCGGGATCGGAGGCCCACGCCACGTCGAACCGGTCGCGCAAACCAATGAGCCGTTGCATCGCGTAGGGTGAGGAGCAATCCATCCGCACCTTGCCATCCCAATCGAGCGGCATAAAGGCGAAGCTGGGGTCCACCTCGCGCGACACCACCTCGAGTGGCAGGCGATAGCGGTTGGCGATCTCACCCCAGTAGGCCACCCCTGCCCCACCGAGCGGGTCGACTCCCAGGCGGACATCGGCGGCACGAATGGCGTCGAGATCGATCACGTCAGTCAGGTCATTGACATAGACGTCGCCGAAGTCATAGCGATGCGTGAGGTCACTCTCCATTGCCTGACGCCAGCCGACGCGTCGCACCGCATCGAGGCCGTTGTCGAGCAACTGATTGGCCCGGTCCTGAATCGCTTGCGTGATGTTCGTGCCGGCCGGCCCGCCGTGGGGAGGGTTGTACTTGATCCCGCCGTCTTCCGGTGGGTTGTGGGAGGGCGTCACGACAATGCCGTCGGCGAGATCGCGTGACCGTCCCGCGTTGTACCGGAGAATGGCGTGCGAGAGCACCGGTGTGGGGACAAATCCGCCGCCGGCATCGACGCGCACCGAGACGCCATTTGCCGCAAGCACCTCAAGCACCGTGGCGGCCGCCGATTCCGAGAGTGCGTGCGTGTCGATGCCGAGGAACAGCGGCCCCGTGATTCCGGCCGAGCGACGATGCTCCACCACCGCCTGGGTGATGGCGAGCAGATGCTGTTCGTTGAATGACGCGAGAAATGACGAACCCCGATGTCCCGAAGTGCCGAAGGCCACGCGCTGCGCCCGTATGCCGGAATCCGGAGTCAGACTGTAGTAGGCGGTGAGCAGGCGAGGGATGCTGGTGCGGTCTTCGGGAGGGGCAACCTGCCCGGCGTGCGGGTGAACGGCGGGCAGGGTCACGGCGTCAGCCTGCCGTGTCGGGATCGTCTGGAACCTTGACGTTTGCCGGTCGCGGCGTCGCGGGGCCGACCCGCTTCAGGGTGACGGGCTTCTGCAGGTCGCCACCCGACAGGGTCAGGCTGGTGTCGCGATTGCGCAGCTTCAGCTTGTAGGTCTCCCACTCCCCGCCGAGCGCGATCGAGATGCGGTCGCCCTTCACGCGCCAGCGCACCGTCTCCTTGCCCCAGCTCGCCGACGAATCTGCGCGAATCACCACTTCGCGCGGACCGTTCTTCACATCGGCGGAGGCATCGACACGCCAGGTCCCGGTGAAGTCCGGACCCTTGGCTTGGGCGATTCCCGCGCGAGGCAACAGGAAGGTGATCAGCAGCGCGGTAACAACGGGAAGACGCACGACAGTGACTCCGGGGTATCAGGTCGATCGCGGTGACGTATGGAAGATAGCGTGACGCACAGCGATGGGCAGACACTCCGCCGCCTCTCTCGCCCCTCCATGGCTTGATGCAGCAACGGCCACCCCGAGGGGTGGCCGTTGTGATGCCTCTGAGCTTCGTCCCTTCGCCCCGGCCTTGTTGGCCGGGGCTCAGGGTACAAGGCCGGCAGGGATCCTTCGGCCCGCTGCCTGGCGGCGGGCCTCAGGATACTAGTCCACGTGGTGGACTAGTACATCCCGCCCATACCGCCACCGCCGCCACCACCCATTGGTGCGGCCGGCTTGTCTTCCTTCCGCTCGACGATGACGCACTCGGTCGTGAGCAGC
>JAZJZU010000020.1:9812-51347 GCA_040389605.1 Gemmatimonadota bacterium | reverse complement strand
TCTGCAACGCCGTCCGGGTCACCTTGGTCGGGTCGATGATGCCGGCCTTGACCATATCCACGTACTCATCGGTCGCGGCGTTGTAGCCGAACGACTTGTCCTTCGACTCGCGAACGCGCGCCACCACGATGCTGCCCTCGACGCCTGCATTGGCGACGATCGCGCGAATCGGCTCTTCGATGGCACGGCGAATGATGTTGACGCCGATCTTCTCGTCGCCGCTCGCCTTGACCTTGTCGAGGCAGGACTGCGCGCGCAGCAGCGCAACGCCGCCGCCCGGCACAATGCCCTCTTCCACGGCTGCGCGCGTGGCGTGCAGGGCGTCCTCGACGCGAGCCTTCTTCTCCTTCATCTCGGTCTCGGTTGCCGCACCGACGTGAATCACGGCCACACCACCGGCCAGCTTCGCAAGTCGCTCCTGGAGCTTCTCACGATCGTAGTCGGACGTGCTCTTGTCGATCGCAGCACGGATCTCGGCGATCCGGCCCTGAATCGCCGACTCGCTGCCCTTGCCGTCGATGATCGTGGTGTTGTCCTTGTCGATCACGACCCGCTTCGCCTGACCGAGCTCGGCCAGCGTCGCGTTCTCGAGCTTGAAGCCGACTTCCTCGGAGATCACCTGGCCGTTGGTCAGGATGGCAATGTCGCGAAGCATTTCCTTGCGGCGATCCCCGAAGCCCGGCGCCTTCACGGCCGAGACCTTCAGCGTGCCACGCAGCTTGTTCACCACCAGCGTCGCCAGGGCCTCGCCCTCGACGTCTTCGGCAATGATCAGCAGCGGCTTGCCGCTCTGGGCGACCTTCTCGAGCACCGGAAGCAGTTCCTTCATCGACGAGATCTTCTTGTCGTGAATGAGGATGTACGGCGCGTCGAGCGAAGACTCCATCGCCTCAGGATCGGTCACGAAGTACGGCGAGAGATAGCCGCGATCGAACTGCATCCCTTCGACGGTCTCCAGCGTGGTCTCGAGGCCCTTCGCCTCTTCAACCGTGATGACGCCTTCCTTGCCAACCTTGTCCATCGCTTCGGCGATGAGCTTGCCAATCTCGGGATCGCTGTTGGCCGAAATGGTGCCGACCTGCGCGATGTCCTTCTTGCCGTTGGTCGGGACCGAAATGGACTTCAGCTCGGCGACCAGCGCCTCGACGGCCTTGTCAATGCCGCGCTTGAGCTCCATCGGGTTCGAGCCAGCCGTCACGTTCTTGAGGCCTTCACGGAAGATCGCCTGCGCGAGCACGGTGGCCGTGGTGGTGCCGTCGCCCGCGAGGTCGGACGTCTTGGTCGCGACTTCCTTGACCATCTGCGCGCCCATATTCTCGATCGGATCGGCGAGTTCGATTTCCTTCGCGACCGACACGCCGTCCTTGGTCACGGTGGGTGACCCAAACTTCTTGTCGATGACCACATTCCGGCCCTTCGGCCCGAGAGTGACCTTCACCGCATCGGCGAGGGCGTCAACGCCCTTCTTCAGCCTGGCGCGTGCATCGACGTCGAAGAGCAATTCCTTCGCTGCCATTGTGTTCTTCCCCAGTTCAGTAGTGGTAGATCAGCCGAGCTTCGCGAGGACGTCCGAGGCCTTCAGGATCATGACCTCCGAGCCGTCGATCGTGAACGGCGTGCCGCTGTACTTCCCGTAGATCACCGTGTCGCCGACCTTGACGTCGATCGGCACCCGGGCACCCTTCTCGAAGCGACCCGGCCCAACGGCGATGATTTCTCCCTGAGTCGGCTTTTCCTTGGCCGTATCGGGGATGTACAACCCGCCCCGCATCGACTCGCCTTCTTCCGAGGGACGGATCACGACCCGGTCCTCGAGCGGCGTAATGGACTTCTTGCTCTTTGCGCCCGCCATAAAGCCAACCTCCAACGTGAACGTGATGCTGTAAGTGATTCCTTGACAATGCGTTGGCAGTCCACTGACCGGACTGCCAAGTCGGAGCGGAAGCTAATCTCCGGTCCCGGGATTAGCAATCGCTGTGCCCGAGTGCCAAGCCGATTTGGCAGACTTCTGGGTGGTTCTGCTGGGCCGCAGGCGGGGCGGAACCGCAACTCACACGGAAGCGTTCTTGAGCGTCGGCCTGGTCGGAGCGCGTCGGACCGGGCCACTCTTTCCCGACCAGCCTTCGGAGGATCCGCCGATGTCTCCCCTGACGGTCACCCTGGCACTCAGCCTGCTCGCCCCCGCCGTGCACCTGGCGCCAGCCCCGGCCCCGCGCCCCAGCCTGGCGGTCAGCGTCGATTCCACGAGGCATCAGGTGGTCCTGACCATTTCCGGGGTCGAGATCGCGGCGCCGACTGCAGGGGCGCACCACGCAGAGATGCACGCCGCGGGGGGAGAATTCCCGCTGCTCCGTTTCCGCTGGCCGGTGAATGGCTGGGCCCGGGGGGCTTCCCTCACGCTCGCGGGACCCGATGGCAAGTCGCTGCCCCGCGAAATAGTCCATCACATCAATGTCGTGAATTTTGACCGGCGGCAGCTCTTTTACCCGATCGCCGAACGGCTGCTTGCGATGGGTCAGGAAACCGAGAGCATTCGACTCCCTGCGACGGTCGGTGTGCCCGTGAGCGCGTCGATGGCAATGGGAGTGATTGGTGCGTTCCACAACCCCGGGCACACGGCACTGCGTGGCGTCGTGCTCACCCTCCGCATCGACTATTCACCGGCCAACCTGGTACCCCGCCCGATCAGCGTGTTGCCGGCGTACCTCGATGTCCGCGACCCCGTGGGCAATGACGTCGACTTCGATCTTCCCGCGGGTCGGTCGCGATTCAGCTACGATTTCGTGATGCCGCTCACTGGCAGGATCATCGGTGCCGGCGGGCACCTGCACAACTTCGGCACCGGCATCGAGCTGCTCGATCTGGGTGGGCCGCGAGAGAAGTCGGTGATCCGGCTCGGCACCGCGCTCGCCCGGGATGGGAGCATCCTCAAGGTCGAGCGCGCGCTGCCCGGTGTAAGCGGCAAGGGCATCAGACTGGAGGGCGGCCGACGGTATCGCGTGGCAGGAGAGTACGACAACAGCAGTGGCCAGAGCATCGCTCACGGCGCGATGGTGCACCTCATCCTGCTCTTCGCTCCCGACCGGGAAGACGGTTGGCCCGCCGTGGCCACGGCCGACCCGGGGTTCAAGCGCGATACCGATCGACTGGAAGAGATGGGGAACGCTGCTGCGATGCACGGAATGCCCGACTGAGGGCCGTGCTGAACCGGCCTGCTACTCGACCATTCGTCGGACGCCGGACCAGCGCCGCAACCACCAGCGCCCGTCGGGATCGTCCTCTCGCAAGCGGCTCAGCCGAACTCCGTTGCTTGCGCTGTGAATGAACCGGCCTTCGCCAACATAGAGCCCGACGTGCACGACGGCATCGCCGCGGTCGCCGACAAAGGTGAGCACATCGCCAGGGAGTAGCGCGTCGATGTCGCGTCGGATGGCCGTCCCGGCCTTTGCCTGACTCGCTGCCGTCCGGGGAAGCGGCACGCCGAATCGAGCGTAGGCGTAGTAGATCAGCCCCGAACAGTCGTACCCGCCGCTGCCATCGCCCGTGCCGCCCCAGACATAGGGTTGCCCCATTTCTTCGAGTGCCGTGGCGACCACGTCGCTGAGCAGACGCGCCTTGCTTTCAGGGATTCCGCCCGCACGCAGCACCTCTGCCGTCGCGCGTGGGGCCCAGAGTCCAGCGCTTTCCGGTCGGGACAGGTTGTTCTTCGACCGGTTACGATAGCCCAGGGAAATTCCGAATTCGAGCCCGTCGCGATCGGGGACCGTGATGTTTCGCCACCGTCCCTCGAGCGAGAGGCGGAGGGCACCGACCAGCACGACCGGCATTCGGAGGCCGATCGATCCACTGCTCCAGAATCGGGGTTGTGCGCGAGTGCCGAGGCCGGCGGATGCACCGACGAATACCGTCGGGAAACTTCTCGATTCACTGAAGAGGGCAAGATCGGCCCCGGCGCCGTACAGCTCGCCCTCTTTGGGACGGCCGCCGGGCAGCTCGGTAATCGAGACGTCGACCCCGAGTGGGCCGGCGAGGTCGCGCTGCACCGTGAAGCGCCAGCTCGCCTCGTTGGGGCTCCCGGCGGTGACTCTTCCGGCCGTGAGGAAGGCGCCCTGCTGCGCACTCGCGCTCGCCGCAGTGCACAAAGCGGCCAGGCCGCCAAGCAGCGCGCCGCGGCTCGGGCTCACGATGGGGGGACCTCGGAGGCTTCCGACTCGGCGATCATATCCTCGACCACCAGGGGCTCGGGGACGCCTTCGGCCGTGACCGCCAGTGCGGCGCGAAGCTCCGGTGAACGGCCGAGCAGCTTCTCCCACGCGAGCAGCCCGAGCAGGGCACCGACGAGACCGCCGAAGGCCATCAGGACGAGGGCGCCCGTGGTGGAAAGTCGAGGGGCGACCAGCGCCGTGATGGTCGCCCCGATGGCGGCGGTCAGCGTCAGGACGACCGGCGTGATCAACCAGCCGGCCAGACGGAGCAGCATCCGCGCGGCGCGAGCCAGCGGTGAGCGAGGCATCAGCCCCGCTTCGCGCCCAGCCCGCTCACCAGCGCGCCCAGAGCGAGTGCAGGCAGGACGGCGACGGCGAACGTCGGCACGTTCCAGCTCGCGAGCGGGATATGCAGCGATGCGGCGAGCGCGCCGAAGATCGCGGTGAGCACCGCGATCAATCCGAGCGCGGCGGGCACCGATACCTCGCCGCGCTTGTTGGCCTGGTTCGCGAGAATCCACGCACCCATCCACGAGATGAACGTCCCCACCATCCACCACACCGGGTGGTACCACCAGTTCGATCCGCCACCGACTTCATACCAGCGGTTGGTGTAGGTATGCAGCGGCTGCAAGAGGACCACATCGAGGACCAGGAAAGTCACGGTCGCCCCGAGCCCGGCGGCTCCCGCGATGCCTTCGATGGTGCGTGGCCGTGTGCGCAGGCCGGGCAGGAGGATCGTTGCCGCTGCACCGATGGCGACGACCAGCCCGGTGAGCGCGTGATCGGCAGTGCCCTCCAGCGCGCGATTGATGAGCGAAACGCCGAGGACGCACGCGGCCTGGATGATGCCGAGTTGAATCGCTCCCCGGACAATGGCGGGGATCTCCGTCGCATCGGTGGTCGTGTCGAGTCGGGCAGCCGTGGCCATCTGGTATCTCCGGGAGCGGTGCAAAAGGCAGCCGAAAAACTAGCGGGAGAGCGGGTCGCGGGCCAAGTGCCGCCGGGTATGGCTCAGGTCACCCAGCCGAGCACGACCGCGACGTCGGTCAGGATCCACGCAGCCAGCGCGTGGTACATCCCGCGCTCGTGTTCGGCCGAGGACCAGCGACGCCCATCGCGGTACCACGGTCCGAGCACCACCAGCCACGCGACCATTGCGGCGCCGAGCGCGCTCCAGCGGGGCCAATCGTGGCCACCCCGCCAGCCACTGCGCCAGGCCGCGCCAAACAGCAGGCCAAACGAGAGCCCGGTTGCGACGAGGGCGAGCGCGAGACTCCGGCGCGTCCCAAGTCGAAGCACGAGTGTCCGGTCGCCGCGGGCGCGGTCTTCATCCATCTGGTAGAGCTGGGTCAAGGGATAGAGCGCCCCGAACAGTGGCAGGAAGGCCCAGATGACCAGCGACCGCGGACCGCCGAAATGCCGCCCGCTGAGCGCCCAGCCAGCAAACGGCGTCGCCAGCCCGAAACCCACCATATTGATGACCCAGTCGGCGCCGCCAACGGCCTTGAGCCGGATGGGAGGCACCGAGTAGAGCACCGAGAGCGCAACACACACGAGGTACGCCGCACGATACGGAAACGGCAGCGACCACGTCAGGACGCCACCGGCGAGCATCAGTGCGCCGGCAAACATCGCGAGCCCACCAGGAACCGCAGGCGGCAGCCGGAGGTAGGCGACATCGCCCTGGTCGCGATCGAAGGCCGAATTGAGCGCGAGTGTGCCGCCGTTGAGCGCGACGACCCACGCCCCCAGTCCGAGCACCGCTGGCCCGCTGACCGGGCGGAATCCTCCGGCAAGCAGCCAGCCGATCGCGGCGTGCACGGTCACGATGGGCCACTCTCGCGGCCGCAAGTGCAGCAGATACGGCAGTGCGGGGCCGAGCACGCGATGCGCGGCGCGGCGCGTGGGTGTGGCAACGAGCGCCTCGGGAACCCCGGAATGACTGCTCACGACACCAGCCCCAGTTCGACGGCGGCCACCTGCAATCCGTAGAGGGTCAGGTCGGAGTCCACCACATCCACACTGCTCGTCATCGGGGCGATCAATGCGGCGAGCCCACCCGTGGCAATGACCCGGGGCACGCCACCGCCCGGCCACTCCGCGCGAATGCGGCGGACCATCCCATCGACAGCATCGGCGGCACCGAAGAGCACGCCGCCGCGAATGTGCTCATCGGTCCGACGTCCAATGGCGCGAGTCGGCGGCACCAGTTCAGTCGCCGTGAGCTTCGCGGCCTTGCGAACCAACTGTTCTGCCGAAGTGCGCAGCCCGGGCATAATCGAGCCCCCGATGAATCGTCGATCCGCCGTGACGCAGTCGAAGGTGGTCGCTGTCCCGAAATCCACCACGATGCTGTCGCCAGGGTAACGCGCGAGCGCGGCGAGCACATTCGCGATCCGGTCGGCGCCAACCGAGAGCGGCTCATCCACATCGAGGATGATGGGAAGCCTGGCTGACGGCTCCACGACTCCGATGCTCGACGTGACCGAGCCGCGGATGGCCTGGATGAGTGCCTGCGTGACGCCCGGAGCAACCGATGCAATGCAGGCGGCCCGGATCTCGGCCGGAGAGTGCCCTGCCCGCACGAGGAAGGCCTCGAGGGCCACGGCCCATTCGTCCGGCGTACGATCGGCTGCGGTCGTGAGCCGCCAGTGCCCGCGCAGTTCGCCATCAGCGAACAGCCCGACGGTGACTTCGGTATTTCCAATGTCGAGGGTCAGGAGCATAGGGGGAATCTCGCGTCAACCGGCCGTCGTCACCACCCCGCCGAGAATCTCGTGCACGGGGCCGCTGTCTGACCGCACCCTGAGCGCCCCGGTCGGGGTGATGCCATCGGCGGTCCCGATCACCGGCGCGCGCATCCGCCGACCGGTCAGGACGTCGCGAACGGCGAAGGCATTCAGCTCGGCAGTGGTGAGTGGGCCCGCGTCCCGGGTGGCCTCGCTGACGCAGGCCACGACGGGCGCAACCAGGGGGTCAACGGTCACCGAGGGGTCCCAGTCGAGCAGCCGCGTGGCCTGACCGGCGAGCTCCCGCGGCAGGGGGTTGCTCACGTTGAGCCCGATCCCCACCACGACCCATTGCAGGCTCGTGCCCGCCCAGCGCGCCTCCGAGAGGACGCCGGCCAGCTTCCGTTCGCCGATCATCAGGTCGTTTGGCCACTTGACGCCAACGGTGGGAAGGCCCGGCACGAGACCCTCGAGCAGCTGCGCCAGGGCGAGACCGATCCGGAGCGAGAGCGCCTCGGGTGCCTCGGTCCGGCCAGGACGCGCCACGAGGGAGAGCCACAGCCCTCCGCGCTCGGCCGACCAGAGCCGCCCGCGCGTGCCCCGCCCCGCCGTCTGCCGGACCGCCACCACGGCAGTTCCGTGGGGTGCGCTCCGGCCCGCCTCGGCGTGCGCGACCTCCATTGTGCTGGGCACTTCATCCACCCGAAGAATGGCGGGGCCTGCCACTTCACATCACGCGCAGTGCGAACAGCACGAAGAGGAGGCCGCCGAAGGCGATCCGGTACCACGCGAACGCCGCAAACGAATGGCGCTCGATGAAGCGCAGGAACATCCGGATGACCGCGAGTGCCGACAGGAAGGCCACGAGCGTGCCGACCGCAAACATCGGAATGTCGGCGGACGAGAGGAGGTCGCGGCTCTTGATCAGGTCGAACCCTGCGGCGCCGATGATGGTCGGAATCGCGAGCAGGAAGGAAAATTCCGTCGCGGCAGGGCGGGAGAGGCCAAGGGCGTAGCCACCGAGAATCGTCGCGGCGGATCGTGACGTTCCCGGAATCATCGCCAGGACCTGCGCGCATCCGACACCAAACGCCTGGCGCGGTGACACCTGCCGGACGTCTTCGGTGACGACGGCCGGGCGGGCCCATTCCAGCAGCAGCATCACGACGCCGCCGATGACCAGGGCGGCGGCCACCGTCGTCGGTGAGAAGAGGTTGGTCTTGATCCAGTCGTGTGCCAGCACGCCGATCACGGCGGCCGGGAGAAAACCCAGCGCAAGATTCAGCGTGAGCCGGCGTTCGATCGGATCGCTCAGGCAGCGGGTCATCAGCGACCAGAGCGTCGCCCGGTAATGCCAGACCACGGCGAGGATCGCGCCCAGCTGGATCACGATTTCGAAGGTGGCCGCGCGCGGCCCCGTGAAGTCGAGCATCCCGCCGGCAAGGATCAGGTGGCCAGTTGACGAAACCGGTAGAAACTCGGTCGCACCTTCGACGAGTCCCAGGAGGATGGCAACAAGCATCGGGGCGAAGAGCATTAGCTGTCGAGGACCTGTCGGTAGAAGGCTTCATAGCGCGGCACGATCACGTCGGCCGAGAAGAGGGCGGCGCGACGGACTGCGGCCTCGCTCATCGCGCGGTGGCGATCGCTGTCGCGCAGCACCTCGATGGCCCGGCGCGCCATCGCTTCCACCGAGCCGGGGGGTTCGAGAATGCCGTTGACACCGTCGTCAATGACCTCCGGCAGCCCGCCAATGCGCGAGGCGAGGACGGGAGCACCGCAGGCCATCGCCTCCAGGGCGGCGAGCCCGAACGACTCCGTTTGCGACGGCAGCAGGAAGAGGTCGGTGGCCGCCAGGATCGGCGCCACCGTATCAAGACGCCCGAGAAAACGGACGTCATCGTGCACACCCAGTTCCCGTGCCTCGCGCTCGGCATCGAGCCGCTCGGGCCCATCGCCGACCATCACCAGCGTGGCGGGAACGGCGCGTCGCACACGGGCGAAGATGCGCACGACATCCTTCACGCGCTTCACTTCCCGGAAATTGGAGATGTGCGACAGGACCTTGTGTCCGTCCGGTGCCAGCATCGCCCCCGGTGAACGCGCGCCCGGATGGTACTCTGCCAGGTTCACGAAATTCGGCACCACTGCCAGGTCACACGACACGCAGCCGAATGCGCGATAGGTCTCGTCGCGCAGGAAGGCCGATACGGCCGTGACCCCGTCGGATTGCTCGATCGAGAACTTGGTGATGGCATAGAATGATGCCTCCTGTCCCACCAGGGTGATGTCGGTTCCGTGCAGCGTGGTCACGACTTTCAGCGGGTGTTCCGGCTTCAGCATCTCGCGCGCCAGGAAGGCCGTCGTGGCGTGGGGGATGGCGTAGTGCACGTGCAGCACGTCGAGCTTTTCCTGCAGCGCGACCTCATACTGCCGTGACGCGAGGGCCAGCGTGTAGGGATAGTGCTCGAACAGCGGGTAGTGACTCATCGCCGTATCGACTTCGTGGAAATAAGTCCGTTCCGCGTAGCCCCGCAGGCGGAATGGTGAGTCGAAGGTGATGAAGTGCACCTCGTGACCACGGCGCGCGAGGTCGAGCCCGAGCTCGGTTGCCATCGCACCGGATCCACCATAGGTCGGATAACAGGTAATGCCGATCTTCATTGCGTCACGCGCTCCCATTCTGAGGCGATCGCTGCAGCGACCTGCTCTGGCGGACGCGTCGCGTCGAGAGTCAGCATCGCACCCGGCAACTGGTGCCGAAACCAGGTTTCCTGTCGCTTGGCGTACTGACGCGTCGCGGTCGCCACCAGATCCACCAGCAGTTCCCGAGGCAAGCGCCCCTGCAGGACCGCCACCGCCTCGCGCACACCGATCCCGTCCATTCCCGCGCCGTCCGGCGGCGCACCATCGGCGAGCGCGGCGGCGACCTCCTCGAGCAGCCCACGCCGAAGCATCTCCTCGGTGCGGGTCCGGATGCGCTGGTGCAACACGGGGCGCGGAACCGTGAGCCGCACGATCCACGGATTCACGACCCCCTCCATCGCCACGGCGCGTTGCCACCAGCGAAGAGAATAGCCCGTGAGCAGGGCGATCTCGATGGCGCGCGCGGCGCGCTGTCGCCCGCTGCCCGCGGGAAGGCCGGGGTCGAGTCGGCTGGCCCAGCGCACGAGGGTCGGGTTGTCCATCGCCGACGTCACGGCAAACAGTGCGTCGCGACGCGGCCGGTCGAGCGGTGGTTCCTTGAAGAGGCCCTCGACCAGGGCCTTGAGGTACAGCCCCGTTCCCCCCACGACGAGCGGCAATCGGCCACGGGCCCGGATCTCGGCAATTGCCTCGGCGGCATCCACGGCGAAGCGACCGGCGCTGTAGCGTTCTCCGGGAGCAATGAGGTCGATCAGGTGATGCGGCACACGCTGCCGCTCGCGCCGTGTGGCCTTGGCCGTGGCAATGTCGAGCCCCCGATAGACCTGGCGCGAGTCGGCCGAAATGACCTCGACGGGCCAGTGACTCGCGAGGGCCAGTGCCACGGCGGTCTTGCCGACACCCGTCGGGCCAATCAGGACCGGTGTCCTAGCGTCGGCCAAACCGGCGCTCCAGTTCTTCACGCGGCAACTGCACGATGGTCGACCGCCCGTGCACATCGTGCGGAGCGAGCCGGCACGCGAACAGCCGCAACAGCAGCTCTCGCATACTCCGCTCATCGAGTGCCTGCCCGGCCTTCACCGCCGCACGGCAGGCGTACGTGGCGGCGAATCGCTCGAGCCGGTTCGCCCAGCCACCGAAACGGCCGCGGGCCAGGTCGGCCACCATCTCACGGAAGCAGGCCGCAGCATCGAACCGCGGATGAGGGTTCGGCACGCCGTGGAGTGCCACCGTCCGCCCACCGAACGGCTCGACCTCGAAACCGATTCGCTGCAGCTCGTCGGCGTGAGCACTGACCACATCGAGCTCCTCGTCGGTGAGGTCGATCGTCACCGGCAGCAGCAGGCGTTGCGCAGGAATTCCTTCTCCCGACAGCTGCTGGAGCACTGCTTCGTAGAGCACCCGCTCGTGCGCCGAATGCTGATCCACGATGACCAGGCCATCGGGCGACTCGTAACAGATGTAGGTGTCGGCGAGCTGCAGCAGCGGCGCGCTCCAGGCCGACGGTGCCGGACTCTCCACGGCATCCTCGGAGCGCTCGAACGATTCCGGCGCGAGCGGCGCGAAGAGATCCGGTGGTGCCACCTGCTCTTCCGTGCCACCCCAGCGAGGGGCCGGCGCAGCTCCCGCGAGCGGTGCCTCGCCCACCACGGCCGAGGCGGCCAGTTCGCCGAGGGCGTGCCGGACGGCTTCTTCCACTGCCCGCTCAACGGCGAAGCGCTCCCGGAAGCGGACCTCGAGCTTCGCCGGGTGCACGTTGACATCGACCTCGCTGGGATCCACCCGCACATTGAGAAAGAGCGAGGGACGATCACCGGGATGGATGGCCGAGCGATAGCCGGCCTCGGCGGCTCGCACCAGGAACGAATCGCGAAACGGCCTGCCATTGACGAAGAATTGCGTGCGGCGGCCGGTGGGCTGGGCGTCGGCCGGTCGCTGCGCAAAGCCTTCGACCAGCACAGTTCCGACGGCGAACGAGACCGGCAACAGCGTCCGCGCCATATCGGGGCCCCATACCGAGGCGAGCCGTTCCTCGCGCGGCTGGTCGGGCGGGACCTGCAAGCGATTCCGGCCGTCAATCAGCAACTCGAAGCCGACGGCAGGGTGTGCCAGGGCGAGGGTGCTCACAGTATCGAGGACGGCGCGACTTTCGCTCGGCACCGAACGGAGGAACTTCCGGCGCGCGGGGGTATTGAAGAACACCGCGCGGGCCACGATTGTGGTGCCGCGCTGCCTCGCGGCATCGCGTACTTCGTCGATCCGCCCCCCGGTCACGATCACCTCAGTGCCCAGTTCGCCGTCGAGTGCGGTCACCAGGGAAAAGCGGGTCACCGAGGCGATGGCGGGAAGTGCCTCGCCGCGGAAGCCAAAGGTTCCGATCCCGACCAGGTCCTGGGTTGACCGGATCTTGCTGGTGGCGTGGCGGTCGAGCGCAAGGATGGCGTCATCACGACTCATCCCTGCGCCATCATCCGCAACTTCAATGAGCGTCTTGCCGCCGTTCTCCACGGTGACGCGCACGTGTCGCGCCCCCGCATCGAGCGCGTTCTCGACCAGTTCCTTGACCACGGATGCCGGTCGCTCCACCACCTCGCCAGCGGCGATCTGGTTCGCGACGGCGTCGGGAAGAATCGCGATGCGGCGCGCGGCGTCAGTCGGCATTCGGTGAATCTAGCGGCCCAAGGGACGCCGCTGCCGCCTGGGGCAGCCAGCCGCGCTGGCCCCCATCGGTCGAAACCAGCAACCACCCCGCCCGGACCTGGATGACTCGTGCCACAGACCAGGGGGTGCCGGTGCCCACGACAGGCGCCACCGGATGGGGTGAGAGGCGCAGCGTCGCGCCAACTCGCAGCAGGACACGGGACGAACCCTGCTCACGTGTCCGCGCCAATGCCCCGCCAGCGAGCAGCACTGTCAGGAGTCCGAGGATCGCTGCGGTTCGCCGCGACCGTCGCGCCAGGAAAAGCCAGGTCAGCAACCAGCAGCCAAGTGCCAGCAGGAGCAGTTCGTCCCGACTCACCGGGATCACCGGGGCGAGATCACGCACATCGCCCGGAATGCCTCCGGCGCCGTGCCATTCTTCCCGGGTCACCGGGTCGCGCGGTGCGAGTTCCAGCGCGTGGATCCACGCCGCTGCCGCGCCGACGTCGTCGCCGGCGAGCCAGCGTGCGGTCGCGAGATTTCGCCAGAGTCCCACCGAGAGCGGGGCCAGCCGCACGGCGCTCCCGAAGGATTCCGCCGCCGCGGCGTAGTTGCCCTGCTCATATTCGCGAAAGCCAGCGACCGGCGACTGTGCGCGCAGCGACGCCCCAACGAGGAGCAGGAGCATCGGCAGGTATCGCCGCGCGCGACGCAACCGCTGCAACACGCGCGTGAGTGGTGCCGGGGGCGGCGTCAGCTCGGAACCCGGCGGCCCGTACCGGCGACGCGAGGCTGCCGCGAGCCACGCACGCACGCCTTCGGCGTCGTCACGCGGAACTCCGTGGTGACGCAGCGCTGCCACGACGGCCTCGGGACTCGCGTCGCCACGATTGCCGAGGAGACGCTGGAACTCCACTTCAGGTGAGCTGGATGTCTGCGCGACGGCAGGTGCCGGGCGACGGCGACGTTGCCACACCGCCCAGGCAAGCGGGAGGAGTGCCAGTAGCAGGAGCAACAGCCAGCCGCGCGCGACAATCAGCGACGCAACAGGAAAATCGTCCTGATCGGCGATCGGCAGCACGCGCCGCATTGCGGCCGGACCGCTTCCGGGCAGCACGACGAGGGCAACGGGATCTGCCGCCGCGAACTGCACGGTCGCCGATACGGGATCGAAATAGGGATAACGCACTCTCGGGAGCGACAGGACCCCCTGACTGTCGGCCACGACCGTGAAACGGAATCGTTTCTCGCCACCGCGCCGTCCGTTGACGCCCTGGGCGCGTTCCTCGGTGCGATCGGGATATACTCGCATCCCGGGCGGCCAGGTCAATTCGGGCGCAGGCCAGAGGGCAATGTTGCCTTCGCCGGACAGAATCAACTCCAGCAGCGCTGGCGTGCCGGCGTGGATCGGTGCACCGATTCCCTGCCAGGTCACCCTGATGCCCCTGGCGGTGGGGCCGCTCCCGAGGGTCGCCGCGAGTCGTGACGGGATCGGTCGAATCACCAGCGTCGCGGGGCGCGAGGAAAGCGTCTTCCGCTGTTCCGGTGCAAAGAAGGAAAGGGAGGCCGGCACCGAGTATGTCAGCACCGCGGGCGGCACCGTGATCTTGCCGCCACCGAGCGGAAAGAGCGTCTGGTGGGCCACGAACAGATCGTAGAGCTGTCCGCCCACGACGCGAGTCGACGCCATCGACATATTGGCCTGCGCCTGCACGCTCCAGAGCCCGCTGAGCGCCGGCGGCAGCAGGTTGGGTGTATGCCGGAGCCGATTCCGCAGCTCGCGCGGGAACCAGGCCGCGGTGACCAGCTCCACCTGCTCGCCGATCCAGGCCGTGTCGGTCGAGAAACGCGTCGCGATTGAGACTTCCCCGCCCCGCGGCACCGGGAAGCGATCCAGCATCGCGCGTGCGCGGGGCGGGAGGCCCGTGGTGTCCTGCGTCACCAGGGCGAGCAGCAGGCCGAGCGCGATCACCAGTCGGGACCGGTGGGAGGCTGGGCCCGGCGCTGGCGCTGATACTGTCCCTGACGCGTCTCCCGCTCGGCGCGCTCCATTGCACTGAGTACCTGTTCCGCCTCGGCCTTGCTCATCCCACCCTTGTCGTTCTTCGGCTGCGGAGGCGGGGTTCCGCCGCTCTTCCCCCCACCGCCCGAAGGATTCGGGGGCGGCGGGGACTGGAGCTTGCGCGCGAGTTCATAGTTGTACTTCGCGTCACGATCCGTGGGGCCGAGCATCAGGGAGGCCTGGAGTTGCGTTGCGGCCTGACTGAGGAGTGAATCCCGCCTGGTCGTGTCCCGACGCGCCTGCTGGAGGTAGGCAGTGCCGAGATTGTAGAGGGCGCGGCGACGCAAATCGGGATCGAGGGAACGGGCCGCACGCTCGAGCGCACCGGTCGCATTGGGCCAGTCGCCCGCGAGCAGTGCTGCCGTGCCCGCGTTGAACCACGCCGTGTCGCTCCCGACGCGCCGGGCCTCGGCGAGCAGTGCCTGCCGCGCTCGTGCGCTGTCTCCGCGCGCGAGATAGCGCGAGCCCTCCGACGGTCGCTGCGCCTGCAGTCCGGCGACCCCCGCGGTGAGCAGGAGCCCGGCCAGGGCAGCACTCCGACGCGTCAATGTCTGGGCGAGCAGGAGTACGGCCGCGATCAGGGCGAGAATCCAGGCGCGTGGTACCAGGTCCGACGTGGTGCGGTCGCTCGCAGGGGCGCGCGCCAGCCGCGCGAGGACACGCTGCGCCTCTCCCGCAGGGTCGGCAGCCACCGCTGGCACCAGCACTCCCTCGGCCGGATCGACCAGCAGGTGCAGCAGGTCATCGCGTCGCACGGTCACGACGTCCTTCCCTTCACTGTCCTTGTGCCAGCCGCCACCCGATTCCGGAATGCGCGCCCCGCGCACATCACCAACCGGAATGGCAATCAGTGTGATGCGCGCCTGCTTCAGCGCGCGCCCAGCCGCCGTCAGTTCGGCCTCGCTCTCGAAACTCTCGCCATCGGTGAACACCACGATCGCGCGGTCTCCGCCCTGCGACGAGCTGTTGAGCAACAGCCGGGCCTGGGTCACGGCGTTCGCGAGACCGGAACCGCCCTCGCTCGCGATGTCGGGATCGAGGGCGTCGAGCTGCAGGGCCATGGCGCTTTCGTCGAGCGTGAGGGGTGAGAGCAGGTAGCCGCGCGCGCTGAACGCGATCAGCGCGAGGCGATCCCCGCTGAGATCCTGCACCAGCCGACGCGCGAGCCCTCCTGCGCGCACCAGACGACTCGGGGGCACGTCCTGCGCCAGCATCGAGCGCGAGACATCCATCACGAGCACCACATTGAGGGCACGCGATTCCGTGGTGCGCGACGACACGCCCCAGCGAGGGCCCGCCATCGCCACGGTCGTCAACAGCGCCACGAGCCCGAGCAGCCAGGGTGAGCGCTTTCCGATCGCGGCCGCCTGCGTGCCAAGCGCTGCCGACCACGCTGTGGCGGCCGCGCGGCGCCGACGGCGTGCGGCGAAGGCGAGCGCCAGGACACCGATGGCCAGTAGCGGAGCGGCCAGCAGCAGGGTGGGATATTCGACCTTCACGGGACCCGCACCACGGCGGTCGTGGCCACCAGCAGTTCGAGGCCCAGCAACAGGAATGCAGCCGCAAGAAACGGCCGGGTGCGTTCTTCGTGACGAGTGTAGCGAATGACATCCACGGGAGTGCGTTCCAGCCGATCGATCTGCTGAAAGATCCGGGTCAGCGCCTCGGCGTCCTTCGCGCGGAAATACTTGCCGCCGGTATTGGCCGCGATCTCGCGAAGCAATACCTCATCAATCCGGACGGGCAGCATCTCGTAGCGGAAACCGTTGAGGCCCTGCCCGGTCGGGAAGCGTGCCTGGCCCTCGGTGCCGACGCCGATCGTGTACACCTTGATCCCGAACGCCTGTGCCGTCTGGGCCGCGGTGCGCGGATCAATGAGTCCCCGGTTGTTCTCGCCGTCGGTGAGCAGGAGAATGACCCGCTCCTTGCCCGGCACCTTCCGCAGTCGTGCCACGGCCGTCGCGAGCCCCGAACCGATCGCCGTGCCGTCTTCGAGATCCCCGATTCGCACCGCGTCGATCGCGTGCTCGAGCGCGGGGTAATCGAGCGTGACCGGGACCTGCGTGAGCGCCTCACCTGCGAAGGTCACCAGGCCGATCCGGTCGGCGGTGCGCCCCCGCACGAAGGCGAGCGCCTGCTGCTTGGCCACCTCGAGCCGGTTCGCCGGCGTGAAGTCTTCCGCGAGCATCGAGCTCGACACATCCAGTGCAATCACGATGGCGATGCCGTCGGCATTGACGATGGTGCGATCACCGCGACGGTAGGGGCCCGCAGCCGCGAGGACGAGGGCAGCAATCGCGAGTGATCGCAGCGCGGGCGGCACCCGCAGCTTCCAGCGTCCGCGGGTCGCGGCCACGAACGGCGTGGTGTCGCTTACCGTCGCCGTGACGGGGCGCAGGCGCCGGCGACGAAACCACCAGAGTGGCAGCAGGAGCAGGAGGAGGAGGATCAGCGGGCGCACGAATCCGATCACGCGAGTCGCTCCCACCCCTCGCGCACCAGCAGCTCCACTTCGGCGTCGGCACCCGGCGCATAGCGAACCGCATCGGCACGCTCGCACCACTCCGCGAGCTCCGGACGTCGCCGTGCGATTGCCTCGACGTGCGCCAGCGCGAGCTGTGGCTCCCCGGCGGCGAGCCAGCGCTCGATCCTCGCGGGGTCGAGACCCGGGGCCTGCATTGGTTCGGGTGGCTGATAGGCCGGTCCCCGCTTCCGCCACCAGCGCCATCCCGATCCGACGATGATCAGCAGCAGGATGCCGAACAGCGTGAGCGGGAGCAGGGTCCGGTCGCCGCGGGGCACGACCGGGCGGGCGTCGCGCGGCGCCAGGGTCTTCGCTTCCTTTCCGTCGGGGAGGACCGAGGTGACTCGAAGCAGGACGTGCGAGTCGGGGAGCGTGTCGACCTGACCCGTTGGCGTGACCACGACCGCCCCCGGCAGGGTGAGTTCGTTCGCTCCGGCCTGCCACACGGCCACACGATAGGCGATGCTCACGGCCTCACCGTTCCGCACCACTGTGGGTGGCGCCAGCATCGTGACGAGTGACGTGTCGAGCAACGCCCGGGGCTGGATCACCGATCCTGGCGCCGTCCTGATCGGCTGCACGATGGTGAGGGTGTCGCCGACCGTTCGCACCGCCTGCTGCTGCGTCATCGGCGGCGCGACTTCCGCCCGAAGGCAGCACGCAAGGCGGGGAGGTACTCCCCTTCCGTGCCGACGATCACTTCGCGCACGCTCGCGGCGCTGAGTGCAGCGGCGCGGCGCAACCGGGCACGCTTCACGGCTGCTTCGGCCCGGCGCCGTGCGAGGGGGTCGCCCGCATCGAACAGGCCGGAGGCCTGCTGCTCTGCCCCGGCCACGGTAACCCACCCTCCTTCCGGCAGCCGGGTTTCCCGGCTGTCCTCGAGAACCACGGCCGTGATCTCGTGGCGCGCGGCGAGTCCGCGGAGCGGCGTCTCCCAGTCAGGCGCGAGAAAGTCGGAGATGATCACGATGAGGGAACGCCGCTTGAGCAGCCCGCCCGCCGTGCGCAGCGCGGCGGCCAGATCGGTTGCGCCGCCGCCTGGCTGCAGTCCGAACAGGGTGCGCACGAGGGCGAAGGTGTGGTGCTGGCCCCTTCCCGGCGGAATCACGGGCCCCACCGTGTCGGCGAAGGCAACGAGTCCCACGCGATCGTGCTGCTGCGCAGCGACCAGCGCGAGCAGCGCGGCCACTTCGGCACCGCGTTCTCCCTTGGGCGCCGGATCACCCACGCCGGTGGAAAGGGAGTGATCCACCACGAGCAGCAGGGTGAGCTCGCGCGTTTCGGTGTAGAGCTTGACGTACGGCAGGCCGGTCCGCGCGAGGAGATTCCAGTCGAGGTTCCGGACGTCGTCGCCTTCCGTGTAGGGGCGGATATCCGTGAACTCCATCCCGGTGCCGCGAAACATCGAGCGGACCTCGCCGCCGAGAATCGCATCGGTCGCACGCCGCCCGCGAAGGGCGAGCGTGCGCACCTGCTTCAGGAGCGCGGGAGGAAGGATCCCCGCCATCTCACGGCACCGGTACCGCGGCGAGCACCTGAGTGATCACGGCATCGGTGTCCAGTCCCTCGGCTTCGGCATCGAAGGTGAGGATGATGCGATGCCGCATCACGTCGGGGGCAAGCGCCTGGATGTCGGCCGGGGTCACGAAATCTCGCCCGCGCAGGTAGGCGTGCGCGCGTGCCGTCTGCGCGAGCGCAATCGAGGCGCGGGGCGAGGCACCGAAGCCGATCATCGCGGAGAGGGCACCCAGCCCCACGGCCGCGGGCTCGCGTGTCGCGCGCACCAGGTCGACGATGTAATCGCCGAGACGCGCATCGAGGTGCACGGCCTCGATCTGCGTGCGCGCAGCGAGGACCTGCGTGGGCTCGGCGACGCGGGCCACCGGAATCGCCTCACTGCTGGCGCTCATCCGCATCAGGACTTCGCGTTCCTCGGCACGATCGGGATAGTCGACCCGGATCTTGAGGAGAAAGCGGTCGAGCTGTGCTTCGGGGAGCGGATAGGTGCCTTCGCTCTCGATCGGATTCTGCGTCGCGAGGACGAGGAACGGTTCCGGCAGGGCGTAGCTCGTGCCACCGATGGTGACCTGCCGTTCCTGCATCGCCTCCAGCAGCGCCGACTGCACCTTTGCCGGGGCACGATTGATTTCGTCGGCGAGCACGATCTGGGCAAAGATGGGACCGTGCCGCACCGTGAAGGCCTGCCGCTGCTGCTCGTAGATCATCGTGCCGACAACGTCGGCCGGCAGCAGATCGGGCGTGAACTGGATCCGCGAGAAGGTGGCATGCAGCACGTCGGCGAGGGTGCGGACCGTGAGGGTCTTCGCCAGGCCGGGGACCCCTTCGAGGAGCACGTGTCCGCCGGTCAGGAGTCCGATGAGCAGGCGCTCGACCATCGCCTCCTGTCCCACGATCCGTTTGCGGACCTCGGTCATCACGTCCTGCACCGGAAACGCCACTACTCCTCCTCGTGCTGCAAGCCAATTGCCTTGTAGATGCCGCGCTCTTCCTGCGGGGTGAGCGGTCGCCAGGCACCACTGGGGAGGTCGTCGAGCCGCACGGGGCCGTAGGAGACGCGGGCGAGTCGCTCGACCTTGCCGCCCATTTCCTCGACCCAGCGACGCACGATACGGTTGCGTCCCTCGCTGAGTGTCACCTCGAGAATGCTCCGCCCGTCCTTGCCGGGACGAACGCGCACGCGAGAGGGGACGACTGGCCGCCCCTCGATCACCACCTTCTCGCGCGATCGACTCTCGAGCGTGGCCGTATCGATGCCGTGCACGAGAGCGATATAGCTCCGGGGCACGCGATACTTCGGATGGGTCAGCCGGTGCACGGCCTCGCCGTCCGTCGTCAGCAGCAGCAGGCCGGTCGTCATCACGTCGAGTCGTCCAACGTAGGTCAGGCCCGTGGAGTCCTTCAGCAGGTCGAACACCGTGCGCCGGCCTTCCTCGTCATCGGCAGTGGTGACGACTCCCATCGGCTTGTTCAGCGCAATCCATCGACGCTCCACCAGCTTCACCACCCTGCGGCCGATGGTGACGCGTGACTTCTGCGGGTCGACCGACATCCCGAGCTCGGCGGGCTTGCCGTCGACGCGAACCTTCCCTTCGGTGATCAGCAGTTCGGCCTGCCGTCGTGACGCCACCCCGGCGCGCGCGAGGAAGCGCTGCAGCCGCATCGGGGGCATCAGCCCTCCTCGACGGAAGCGAAGCCAGCATCGTCGGTGCCTGGCTCGAGCTCCGCACGATGCGGTTGCAGGGCGATGGTGAGTTCTTCGGCACGCGGAAGGTCGGCCAGGTCGTTGAGGCCGAGCAGCTCGAGAAAGAGTGGCGTCGTGCCGTAGAGCAGCGGACGACCGAGCGACTCACTGCGCCCGATCACCTCGATCAGCCCCCGCTCCTGCAACGTACGCAGCACGCCGCCGGAATTCACGCCGCGAATCTCCTCGATTTCGGCGCGACCGACCGGCTGACGGTAGGCGATCGTCGCGAGCGTCTCCAGCGTCGCCGCCGACAGGCGGGGCTGGCGCTGCATGGCGTGCGCGCGCTCGACCGCCGCGGCGAAGGCTGGGCGGGTCAGGATCTGGTAGCCGCCACCGATCTCCACGACTTCGATCGCGTGTCCGCCGAAGTCGTAGTGTTCGCGCAGCTCCTCAAGGGCGGTGCGCACCTCGGCCGCAGCGGCGTCGGGCTCCAGTCCCTCCAGCTCATCGAGCGTGAGGGGACGGTTGGCCGCGAAGAACGCGGCCTCAAGCAGTTGTGACAGCGGATTCAGCGAGCTCACGGGCGATCACCAACGGAGCAAAGGGAAGATCCTGTCGCACGCGACAGACGCCGCGTCGTGCGAGTTCCAGGATCGCAAGCAGGGTCGAGAGCAGCACCACGATGGTCGGCTGCGGGCCCAGGGCCTCGCGCCAGTCAAACCAGTCCCGATCGGCGAGCAGGGCCTCGATCCGCAACACGGCGCTTTCGACATCGAGCGGTCGCGTGACCACGCTGTGCAGCACCGGCGACGGAATGTTCGTGACCACGCGCTCGACCGCGAGCAGCAGGTCGAGGATGTCGATGGTCAGCGGCAGCGGCGGCGGTGCCGCGGACGGCGGAGGCAAGTAGCCGCGTGCGCACCGCAGCGCCCGGCGTTCGGCCAGCCGCGAAAACTGCAACGCAATTTCCTTGATCTGCTGGTATTCGAGCAGGCGACGCACCAGCTCGGCACGCGGATCGATCCACTCCTCGTCATCGCTCCGGCGGGGCAGCAGCAGTTGCGCCTTGAGCCGGATGAGGCGACCGGCCATCTCGAGATAGTCGGCCGCCTGATTCAGTCCGAGCGAATGAATGATCCGCAGGAACTGATCGGCGATGCGAGCGACCGGGATGTCGGAGATGTCGATCTGCTCTTCGCGCACCAGATGGAGCAGCAGGTCGAGCGGCCCCGTGAAGCCATCGAGCGCCACCACAAACCCGGCACCCTGCCCCAGTTCCCCCGCGGACGACTCGATCGGTGTGGTCATCACTGAAAGATGTCCGGAGTGACCGGAACGGCGAAGGGGCGCGCGAGCGACAGCAGGTGCTCCACGCTCCAGTATGCCGGCGAGAGGAGGGTCGTGAGCGCCCCCTGGAACAGCAGCATCATCACCAGCAGGATCGCGAAGCCGAAGCGGTCGAGCGAGCGATAGCGTGCCCCGAGGGCGGGAGGGAGCAGGTGGTAGAAGAGTCGCGACCCGTCGAGCGGCGGAATCGGGATCAGGTTGAAGACCGCCAGCACGCAATTGATCATCACGCCGAAGGAAAGCATCCGCTGGGCTGCGTGGGCCGTGGAGGTCCCCAGGCCACCCGTGATCTGGTGGATCCAGCCCACGAGAATGAAGAGCAGCGTGCACACCACCGCGAGAATGGCATTGGTCACCACCCCCGCACCGGAGACCAGGATGTCCCCACGGCGGAAATTGCGGAAATTCCGGGTGTTCACCGGGACCGGCTTCGCGCCGCCGAAGGTGAACGTCCCGTTGGAGCCGATCCAGAGCACGATCGGCAGGATCAGCGTCAGGAACAGGTCGATATGGGGGATCGGATTGAGCGTCAGCCGCCCCAGCATATAGGCGGTGTCATCCCCCTGAGTGTGGGCCACCCACCCGTGGGCGAACTCGTGCGCCACGAGGGCGAAGAGCAGCATCGGGATGGCCAGGAGAAAGTCGCCGAACAGGGGAAATCCTTGGATACGAGAAGTGGTCCAACCTAGCCCGGGACACCGACTTGGTCAAAGCGTGGGCGGGCGCCCCCCTTGTCGCGAATCGGCCACTTCGCTATGCTACAGGGCTTGCGGGGACCCTCGGTGGGTCTCCCGCCCGAGGGCCAACGCAGTAGCCAGGGGAAGACCGTGCCACGCATCAAGTCCGCCAAGAAGCGCATGCGCCAGACCAAGTCCCGGACCGCCCACAACAAGGCGGCACGGAGTGAGCTGCGCACCGCGATCAAGAAGGTCCGCACCGCTGCATCGACCGATGAGTCGACCGTGGCCCTGCAGGAAGCCAGCGCCTTGATCGATCGCGCCGGGCGGAAGAACATCGTGCACCGCAACACCGCGGCCCGCACCAAGAGCCGGCTCGCGAAGCTGGTCAACAGCAAGGCCAGCTAAGCCCCCATCAGACCCGGCCTGGGCCGGGTCTGACGCCGCAGGTCCCCGTCCAGTGACGCATCCGACCCGCCGGAGCTCCCGAGCCCCGGCGGGCGAAGTATTTATGGGATCTTCGCTGGCGGTCGCGCGAGGCGCGACCGGAGCGGGCGTCAGACGGCGACTGCTTTCGGCCGTTAAAGCGCCGTCAGCTCTGCTCCGCACTTCTCGCAGTACCACTCCAGCGGGCGATTCATCGCGCCGCATTCCCCACATCGCACCGTGCGTCCCACGATACTCGCCGAGGAGTCCGAGGTCGGCCCGGCCGCGACGATCTCCTGATCGAAGAATGGGTCGGCCTGGGCCGGCTCCTCGTGAGGGGGCACCGCCGCGGTCTCGCCGGTGCGGACAAAGCGCGGCGGAGACTCGCTCGGCATTCCAAGAGGTGGCGTGACCGGGCGGTGCGGCGGGGTGGCAGGACGTGCTGGCTCCGGCGGGTGACCGCCGCTGGGCCTGAACGACAGCGGAGCAAAGTCAGGGGTCGAGCCTGCGGAGGACGGCAGGATATCGACATCGTCGAAGATGGCGAGCAGGTCGTCGTCGTTGTCGGGTGCGAGATCGTCAACAATGATGTCGAACTCTTCGTCATCCGAACCGGCCGCTGCTTCCGGAAGACCCTCAGGAAGTTCGGCTTGCTCGAATTCCGGGACCGGCGGCGGACGCAGCACGGCCTCTCCGCTCACGGCAGCCGGCGGCGAGCCCACGAGTCGATGCAGTTCATCGAGGCTTGCGATCCGTTCCGCCGCCGCGGTGAGGGCCAGCTCGTAGGTCTCGAGGTCGCTGCTGTGGCGCGTCCGTTCGTCCGCAAACTTCTCGTCGCTGTACTCACCCACCGAATGACGCAGCTCGGCCTCGGCGAGCGCCTCCTGCGCTCCGGCCGCGCGCGCGCGCAGCTCGTCGTGCTCGGCCCGATCGGCGCGGAGTTTCTCGGCCACCGCATCGGCGTGCTCGCGCAGCCGTTCGGTGAGGCCGTCCATCCGGACCTGGTAGTCGCGGCGTACCCGGTCGCGGACGGCATCCGGGGCGTGAGGCGCCGCGGTACCGAGCCGGGACAGCCAGCCGTGGATGGCGTCGCGTTCGGCGAGCAATGCTTCGACAGCGGCAAGTTCGTCGGGCGTATCGGTCATCGGATCCGGAGGGCGATGTGGTGGTAGTGGCCCCGCAGCCGGGACCCCTCGGAATCTATCACGGTGTGCGCTGGTGGACGGTCCGTCCGCCCACCATCGTGGCGTGGACCACCCCGGGGAGCACTTCCCCACCCCAGGGGGTGTTCCGGGAGCGGGAACGCAGCCGTGCCGGGTCGACAGTCCAGCTCCCGGCGGGGTCGAACAGTACCAGGTCGGCGACGCCGCCCCGGCGCAGGGAACCGCCGTCGAGATGCCAGAGCCGGGCCGGCGCACAGCTCATCCTGTCGATCAGGGTCGAGAGCGAGAGCAACCCGGGCGCCACCAGCTCCCGCAACGCGAGCGAGAGGGCGGTCTCAAGTCCGATGATCCCATTGGGTGCGTCGTCGAACTCGCGCTCCTTGGCATCATAGTGATGCGGTGCGTGATCCGTGGCGATGCAATCGATGGTGCCGTCGGCGAGTGCCGCACGAATCGCGTCGCGATCCTCGGCCTCGCGCAGCGGCGGATTCATCTTCGCGTTGGTGTCGTAGCCCTCACAGCGTTCGTGGGTCAGGGTAAAGTGATGCGGCGCAGCCTCTGCCGTCACCGACAGCCCCTTCTCCTTCGCGCGCCGGATGAGCTCCACCGACCCGCGAGTGCTCATATGACAGAGATGAATGTGCCCACCCGTCAGTTCCGCCAGGATGCAGTCGCGGGCCACGTGGATTTCCTCGGCCGCGGCCGGAATGCCCTTGAGTCCCAGCCGCGTGGAGACGATCCCCTCGTGCATCGCGCCACCGTGGGCGAGCGGCGTGTCTTCGCAATGATCGGCCACCGGAATGCCGAACACCTTGGCGTACTCGAGCGCAGTCCGCATCAGCTGGCTCGACATCACCGGGTGACCGTCATCGCTCACGGCCACGGCGCCCGCCGCCACCATCTCGCCGAATTCGGCCAGCTGCTCGCCGCGCTGTCCCAGGGAAATGCAGCCGATGGGATAGACGCGAGCCAGCGCAGCCGCCACACCGCGTGCCTTGACGAAGCCCACCGCGGCCTGGTTGTCGATCACGGGATCGGTGTTGGGCATCGCACAGATGCCCGTGAACCCGCCTGCCGCCGCGCTCGCAGCACCGGTCGCGATGGTTTCGCGATCTTCCTGTCCGGGCTCGCGCAGGTGCACGTGCACATCGATGAGGCCGGGAGCGATGACGAGTCCCGTGGCATCGACAATGGTCGCGCCATCAGGGTTGCCGAGGTCGCGACCGGTGTCGGCAATGCGCCCATCGCGCACCAGCAGGTCGGTCACGTCGTCGAGCCGCTGCGACGGATCGATGACCCGCCCGCCGCGGAAGAGCTGCAGACTCATTGCGCGTCGCCTCCAGCGGCGGCCCAGTCGGGCGCACCGCCTGCCAGCAGGTAGAGCACGGCCATCCGCACGGCCACCCCGTTGGTCACCTGCGGAAGAATGACGGAATGCTCGCCGTCGGCCACATCGGAATCAATCTCGACGCCGCGATTCATCGGCCCCGGATGCAGGATCAGGAGTTCCTTCGGGGCACGCGCGAGTTTCTCCGTGGTCACGCCGAAGACCCGGTTGTACTCTCGCAGCGACGGAATGAATCCGGCCTGCATCCGCTCAAGCTGCAATCGCAGCACGTTGAGCGCATCGGCCCACTCGATGGCTTCTTCGACTCGCCGGAAGACCCTCACACCCAGCTCCTCGACGTGGCTCGGCAACAGTGTGGGCGGACCGCAGACCGCCACCTCGGCCCCGAGCCGGGTGAGGCCCCAGATATTGCTGCGCGCGACTCGCGAATGCAGCACGTCGCCCACGATGCAGACCTTCAACCCCTCGATGCGGCCGAGGCGGTCGCGCAGCGTGAGCAGATCCAGCAGGGCCTGGGTCGGATGCTCGTGCTTGCCGTCGCCGGCGTTGATCACGTTGGAGCGGATCCGGTCGCCGAGGAACTGCGCGGCACCGGAGGAGCCGTGGCGGATCACCACCATATCGATCCGCATCGCCTCGAGATTGCGCGCCGTGTCGACCAGCGTCTCCCCCTTGGATACCGAGGACCCGGCCGACTGGACATTCACGGTGTCGGCCGAGAGGCGCTTCTCCGCGAACTCGAACGAAATCCGCGTGCGTGTCGACGCCTCGAAGAAGAGATTCACGATCGTCTTGCCCCGGAGTGCCGGGACCTTCTTGATCGCGCGTTCCGAGACCTCCTTGAACGGCTCGGCGGTGTCGAGGATGGCGGTGATCTGCTCGCGCGTGAGGTGCTCGAGCCCCACGAGGTCCTTGCCGAGGATCGAGGTCATCCTTCGCTCCTGCGCACGAGATCCACGGCATCCTCACCATCGAGGTCGCCGACCAGCACCTTCACGTGATCGCCCGGTGTGGTCGCGACGGTCAGGCCGGTCACATCGGCGGCGATGGGAAGCTCGCGGCCGCCCCGGTCGACGAGCACGGCCAGGAGCACGCGACGAGGCCGGCCGAAGTCGGCAATCTCGTCGAGGGCGGCACGGATGGTCCGTCCGGTGAAGAGGACATCGTCGACGATCACGACCGTGGTGCCATCGAGCGCCGGCGGGAGCCGGGTCTCCTGCACCACGGGCCGCGGACCGATGGCCTGCAGGTCATCGCGATACAACGTGATATCGAGGACGCCGCGGCGGAGGGGTTCGCCCAGGGCGGCCTCGATCAGCGGCGCGAGGCGATCGGCGAGCTGGACCCCGCGGCGCTGGATCCCGACCAGTACCACGGGGCCGTGCCCCGCGGTACGCTCGACGATTTCCGAGGCCATGCGCGTGAGAACCCGCCCCAGGGCCGGGGCGTCGAGCAAGCGGGAAATGATGGGCATCGGGACGGAATAGTAATCGCTCAGGACGAGTGTTGCCCTTCGAGCGACGCGAGCTGGCGCTCGTGGTAGCGGCGCAGGGCGGCCTGGGCCACGATGCTGCCGATCAGGGCGGTGAACATATCCCACTGGGTATCCCAGACGTCGCCCTGCGTGCCGAGGAAGTCCGTGGCGCCGCTGCCCATTGCCACGGCCGTCCACCACTCGATGAACTCGTAGCAGGCCGAAATGGCGAGGCAGGTGCAACAGACCAGCCAGAACAGCCACTTGCCGTCGGGGATCGGGATCTTGCGGCGATAGATCTCCCGGGCAGCGATGGCGGGGACAAACCCCTGAGCAAAGTGGCCCAGCCGGTCATACGGATTCCGCGCGAGCCCGAGCCACGATTCGACCCAGTGCCCGGCGGGCACTCGCGCATAGGTCCAGTGGCCCCCGACCATCAGGATCAGGGCGTGAAGGAAGATCAGGGTGTAGAGCAGCGGGGTCAGAGGAAATCGCCTCGCGCTCAGCAGCAGCACCGGCACAACCAGGAAGATCGGGAACACCTCGAGCCACCAGGTGCTTCCTTCGAACGCGTCGATGCGCGAGGCGGCGAGGGCGATGGCGCCCACCACCAGCAGGGCGACAGGGAGTCGCTGATTCCTGGTCATCCCGGGCGCTCCAGGGCGGCGAGTTCGGGCAGGGCGGATTCCGGAAGGTAGAGGTGCAGGCCGACGGCGATCAGCCCGGCTTCCCGGAACAGGTCGCGGTACGTGGAGGCCCTGCGGCGCTGGAACTCCACGTGATCGCCGTCGATGGCGTCTTCGCCGGCGAACGTCGGCAGGTAGAGCACCCCCCCGGCCATCGCCACAAGACTCCTGAGCCCGCGCCGCAACACCGGGGTGCGCAGGTAGTGGAAGACGTCGGCGCAGAGGACCAGATCGAACGGCCCGTCGAGCCCGAGGGTGAGCAGCGTGTCGAGGGAACCGTCCCGGAGGTTCCGGCGTCGACCCCATCGCTTCACGGCATACTCACTGGGCTCGACGCCAGCGTATCGCGAACCCGGCCGCAGTCGCTGGAGCACCGGCTGCCACCGACCTTCTCCCGCCCCCACATCGAGGACCGACCGCAGTGGGCGCTGCAGCAGCTGCTCCGCGGCGGCCACCACGAAGGCGACCTCCCGGAGCAGCCGCACCGGTGACTCGATCCGGTATCGTGGATCGCGATACCACTTGTCGAAGTACGCCCGCTCGTAGCGCTTTCCCATCAGCGGCGGAGGCCACCGCCGTCGTCTCCGCCATCGTCGAAGTCCGAGCCCGGATCGTCGTGATCCTCGAAGAACGACGCATCCGTGTCGGCCCCCGGTCCGCGTTCGACCCGAAGCGTGGTGCGCTCCGACTTGTCGCCCACGCGGACGATCACGAGGTAATCGCCCGTCTGCACGAGGCCGCCGCCGTTGCCACCGAAACCTCCCTGGCCACGGAGGTTCGGTATCGCGACCAGTTCGCTGACGATCCGGACCAGGGCGCTGTCGGCTCCTGCGGCAGCGGCACCGCCACGGCCGCGCCCGCCGCCACCGCTGCTCTCACCCGGCCGCTCCTGCCAGCCGACCTGGGGCTGCCCGCCGCCAGGACCGCCGAAGCCACCACCAAAGCCAGGCCCGCCCTGCCCTGGCCCGCCCACCGGCCGGAGGATCCGGCGCACCCGCGCGAGCGAGGCTGTGTCGGTCCCCGCCTTCGCGAGTGAATCCATCACGGTCTCGAACCGCTTGGCGGACCGAATGCTGTCGCGCAGCGCGGCAGGTCCGAGTGGCCCGCGCGGTGCCGCACGCGGGCGGAAGTTCCACGTCACGTGTTGCAGGCCGTTGGCTCCCGAACCAGTGAGCGTCTGGATGGTGTCGCCCGCAACATCGAGAATGGTGATCGAGGCGCGTTCCGTGCGGGACGTTGCCCCGGTGACGCGATAGGCGATGTCGGCGCCATACGGCGCAGAGGTGCCGCGAAACGCCGCCTGTCCCACATCCTCACCGTTGACGCGTCGCTCGCCGTACTGCACGGCCGTGCGGGGCTTGAACACCACCAGCTTCGCGGCGCGGGTTGCCGAGTCGGCCAGCTGTGGCATTGGCGCAATGTCCACCACCCAGATGGCACGACCGTGCGTGCCCGCGATCAACTCGCGATCACGCGGCTGGATCTTGAGATCGTGGACCGGCACTGTCGGGAGGCCGCTCATGAACTTCTGCCACGAATTGCCCGCATCGACCGAGACAAACGCCCCCACATCGCTGCCGACGTAGAGCACCTTGGGCGATGCCGGGTCCTCGCGCACCACGTGCAGGAAATCGACGCCGCCGGTGGGGAGATTGCTGGCGATCGATCGGAAGGTGCGACCGTAGTCCGACGTGACATAGAGGTAGGGCTTGTAGTCGCCGACGCGATGGTTGTCGAACGCCACGTAGAACGTATTGGTATCGGCGTACGAGGGCTCGATCCGGACCACATAGGTCCCCGCGGGCACACCGGGGAAGCGCCCCGTGAGTTCCTCCCACGCGCCGCCATCATTGCGTGTCAGCCACACCTTGCCGTCGTCGGTCCCGGCATAGAGCAGGCCCGGGCGGACGTACGACTCGGCCAGCGTCGTGATCGTCGCGAACGTTTCGGCGCCGGTCGCGTCGGTGGTGATGCCACCGGTCGTGCGCGTGGAGATGCGGATCTTGGTGGTGTCGTGTGCCGTGAGATCGGGCGAAATCGTGAAGAGATCTTCGCCCTGCTTGACCGACTTGAGCACCTTGTTCGCGCCGGCGTAGAACACCGTGGGGTTGTGCGGGGAGAGCAGGTACGGCGTGTTCCAGTTCCAGCGCAACTCGCTGGCGGCACTGTCGGCCGCAATCGCGCTGCGGTAGTCGGCGATCCGCTTCTTCACCGCCGATGTCGCGGCCTTGGCGGTATCGAGCTCGAGCACCGCGATGCTGTCCTCGAGGGCCGCAATCCGGGCCCGCGCACTCGGCTTGTTGACCCGGAAGGTCTGCCCGGTGGAGAGATCGAGCCGGCCCATCGCTCCGCCCTGCGATTCCGAGTAGACGATGTCCGGGTTGGTCGGATCCTGGGCAGTATAGAAGCCGTCGCCACCGCCGACGTTGTGCCACATCGCGTTCGTGATCACGCCGTTGCGCCGGCGGCTCGGTCCGCACCAGGAGCCGTTGTCCTGCAATCCGCCGCAGATGTTGTATGGCGTCGCGTAGTCAAAGGAGACTTCGTAGAACTGGCCGATCGCGAAGGTGTTCAGGAACTGCCAGTTGCCACCCTTGTCCCAACTCTGGCCCACCCCGCCATCGTTGCCCACGACGATGTGGTTGGCGTCGCCCGGATCGAGCCACATCGCGTGGTGATCGACGTGAATCCCCACCGTGGTCTGCTTCACCGTCTTGCCGCCATCGGTGCTGAACTGCACCGGGGTGGACGACCAGTACACCCGGTTGGGATCCTTGACGTCGACTCGCACCTGCGAGTAGTAGAACGGCCGCGTGTTGACGGCGTTCATCTTGGTCCAGGTGGCCCCACCATCTGCCGAACGATAGAGCCCGCTGTTGAGCGCTGCGGGCGTTCCCACACCCTTCCTGCCCTTGGGGTTGGCGGCCGAATCGGCCTCCACCAGTGCATAGATCACCCGTGCATCGCTCGGTGCGATCGCGATCCCGATCCGTCCCTTGGTGGTTGCCGGGAAGCCGCCGCCCTTCACCTCAGCCCAGGTCTCGCCCCCGTCAGTGCTCTTCCACAGCGCGCTGCCCGGGCCGCCGCTCTGGAGGAAGTACGGACCGCGCACCCGTTCCCAGCTCGAGGCGAAGAGGATGTCGGGATTGGTCGGGTCCATTGCGAGGTCGACGAAGCCGGCCTTGTCGCTGATGAACTTCACCTTGCGCCAGTTCTTGCCGCCGTCGGTGGTCTTGTAGAGTCCACGATCGGGATTGCTGTTCCACGGCGCGCCCAGCGCTGCCACCCAGACCACGTCGGGATTGCGCGGATGCACGAGGATGCGCCCGATGGCCTGGGTCCCCTCGAGACCCATCAACGACCAGGTAATCCCCCCGTCGATGGACTTGTAAATCCCCTGGCCGGGGGAGATCGAGTTGCGCGAGTCTTCCTCGCCCGTGCCAGCCCAGACCTGCATCGTGTCGCTGGGGGCGATCGCGAGATCGCCCATCGATACCACGCGCTCCTTTTCGAACACCGGCCGGAAGGAGACGCCACCGTTGGTGGTCTTCCAGATTCCGCCGCCGGCACTCGCCACGAAGAAGGTGTGCGACGGGAACGGGATCCCTTCGACATCGGTGATCCGACCCTGCATATTCGCGGGTCCGATATTGCGCCACCGGAAGGAGGCCAGCGTTGCGGAGTCGAGCGTGGCCTGGGCCTGCGCGTGGCCCGATGCCACGATGCCGACCATCAGCAGCGTGAGGAGAGCACGGACGCGGTAACGTCGCATGGAGCGGTCTCGGAGTTTGAGGAAGTGCGGAGATGGCCAACCAAAATGGTACGCGGTGAGCGCGCCACCGGTTGGAACCCCGGAATCTAGCCCGAATCGGGGCACTGGCGAATGATGGGGCGGCACTTGGCGGGGGGACGGACAGGGAGGGATTCGAACCCTCGGTACCGTTGCCGGTACGTCACGCTTCCAACGTGGTGCCTTAAACCACTCGGCCACCTGTCCCGGGGCGGGAAAGTAGTCCGGAGCGCCGGGGTTGTCATCTCTGACGGCCATGGTACCCTTCCGAAGCCCCAGAATCGATCATCGATCATCGATCATCGGTCATCAATGCTCCCTCATCCGGCCCATTCCGTGACCCTGCGATCCGCTTGCTGTGCAACCCTCCTGCTGGCAACCGCCGGCTGCTCACGTGGCCAGACTCCCCCCGCGGCCGTCGCCACGCTGGCGCCCGCCCGACCGGGCTGCAGTGCCCTTCCCGTCCTCGACTCGGTCGCCCTGCTTCACGACGTCACCGCCATCTCCGACGACTCGATGCTCGGCCGAGCGATCGGTTCCACGGGCAGCGCGCGAACCAGGGACTTCCTCGCCGCCCGGTTCGATGCCCTCGGCCTCGAGACCATCGCACCCGGCCGGATCCAGAAGATGCCGGTGACGTCGTCCTCGTCACGGCTCAAGGACGTGCATTGGGGCGCCAACGTGGTCGGCGTGATCCGGGGCCGGGTGCACCCTGACCAGTACATCGTGATCACGGCGCACTACGATCATCTGGGCGTGGGCCGCGCCGTGGCAGGTGACTCGATCTACAACGGCGCCGACGACAATGGCTCGGGCACGGCAGCGCTCGCAGTACTGGCCCGCCACTTCCTCACGATGCGCCCCGACCACTCGCTCGTGTTTGCTGCGGTCGACGGCGAGGAATCCGGAATGTGGGGCTCGCGCTACTTCGTCGCCGCACCCACAGTGCCGCTCGACCAGATCCTGCTCAACGTGAACCTCGATATGATCGGCCGCAACGTGAACAACGAACTCTACGCGGCCGGTCCGGGAAAGTATCCCTTGCTCGAGCCACTGGCCGAAGCCACGGCAGACTGTGCCCCGATCCGGCTCACGATTGGTCACGATCGGAGCAGTGCGGGCCCCGGGAACGACTGGACCGGACAATCGGACCAGGGATCATTCCACGCCAAGGGGATTCCGTTCATCTACTTCGGCGAAGAGGACCACCCCGATTACCACCGCCCCAGCGATCACGCCGATCACCTGATGCCGGCCTTCTACATCGGCGCCGTGCGCACCGTGGCCGACTTCATTCATCGCTTCGACGTGGCACCCGTCGACGCACGGATCAAGCCCGCAGGACAGTGAGTCGTGGATGACGTCCGCTGGTTTGCACCGAACCGCTACTGCACCCTTCCAGTCGCGGCGCTGCAATCCAGGGGGCTGCGCATTGCGACTACGGGCAACGCGCCTGCGAGGCTCGCGCTGGCTTCCGACGGACAGTGTGCCGTCGCCGCCCTGGTGTTTGCGCGGAAACACCGCGCACGACTCGCGACCTATCTCTGGGACCTGCCGCCCTGGCGACTGCGGAACGGCAAGCCCGATCCGGTGTTCTCGATCGGCCGGCGCATCATCCGCGTTCCCCGCCTTGCAGGGGGATACGCCGAGCGTGCGGGCTATTACAGCCGCATCCGCTACGTAGCTCGACGGGCCGATGCGGTCTGGTGCCCATCGAGACAGACGCAGCAGGATCTCGACGCGCACTTCGGCGTGACGGCCGAGGAGCTTCCATTCTGCTACGACAGCGATCGATTTCGCTGGCACCCCGACGCACCAGACGCTGCCCCCGACGTCCCCATCCTGCTCTCCATTTCACGCCTCGCGCCGAGCAAGAACCACGAGCTGCTGCTGCGCGCCGCGGCGATGCTGCCCTCGCCGGTGATCGTCAGGATCATCGGACGGGGTGAAGATGGACCCCGTCTCCAGCGTGTGGCTCTCGAAGCTGGCGTGGCCCTCCGTCTCGACCAGAGCTGGGCGAGCGACGACGAAATCGTGGCCGCCTATCGTGAGGCCACGGTGGTGGTCTGCCCCAGCCGGTTCGAAGGGTTCGGGCTGACACCGATCGAGGCCGTGGCAATGGGACGCCGAGTGGTGGCCTCGTCGATCCCGACGCATCGTGAGTTTCTGGGCGATCGAGTACCGCTCTTCGATCCGGATGATCCTGCAGCGCTGGCGGCGGCAATCTCGGCCGCCCTGGACGCTCCGGAGCCCGCTCCGCCCGTGGATCCGCCCTTCCCGGCCCTGACGATCGAGGCCGCAGCGGGCCGGCTGCACCCCGCGATCGTGCGCTTGCTCGCCTAGCGCGACTCAACAGCGGGAGCGCGGCGCGCGTATACTCTGTTATCCCCCGTTCTCTTCCACATCAGCCGGACTTCCGAATGTCATTTCTGTCGCATCGCTTCGTTGCGGTCGTGCTGCTCGCAGGCGCGGCCGTGCCCCTGCACGCCCAGACCTTCCCGACCGACGATCCCGTCATCAAGAAGATCTGGACCCTGGGGATGGACCAGAGCAAGACGCAGGATCTGGCGCACACGCTCTTCGACTCCCTCGGTCCCCGCCTGATGGGCGCGCCGAATCTCAAGGCCGCACAGGACTGGCTCGTGCGCACGTACACCGGCTGGGGCATCGAGGCAAAGAACGAACAGTACGGCACCTGGCGAGGATGGCGCAGGGGCTATTCGCACATCGACCTGATTTCGCCACGCACCCGGACCCTCGAGGGTCAGATGCTCGGCTACTCGCCCGGCACCAACAAGAAGGATCTCGACGCCGTCGCCGTGATCCTGCCGCGTTTCGCCGACAGCACCGAATTCGTGAAGTGGCTGCCGCAGGCCAAGGGGAAGCTGGTGCTGGTGTCGGCCGGGCTCCCGACCTGCCGTCCGCAGGACGACTGGCAGGTGAACGCCACTCCCGAGGCGAAGGCCCGGATGGATTCGCTGATGGTCGCGACCCAGCGCGAATGGGGTGGGCGGAACGTACGCGGGACCGGCTACTCGCTCGCCCTTGGCGGCGGCGAACTGGCCGTCCGGCTCGAAGAGGGCGGAGCGGCAGGCGTGATCTCGTCGCGGCCCAAGCTGGCGTGGCGGATGCCGAACCCCAACGCACCCGCGCGCGCGGGTGGTGGCGGCGGGTTTGGCGGCGCACCGAACACCGGCTGGGGCACGATGGAGATCTTCGAGACCTACACGACCAAGGTGCCGACCATCGCGCTCAGCTGCGAGGACTACGGCCTCGTGTTCCGCCTTGCCGAAAAGGGCGAGCAGCCGAAGCTGCGGCTGAACCTCGACGGGCAGTTGCTCGGCGAGCAACCGGTGTTCAATACCATCGCAATGATTCGCGGAAGCGAGAAGCCGGATGAGTATGTGATGCTGTCGGCCCACTTCGACTCGTGGGACGGTTCCAGCGGCGCCACCGACAACGGCACCGGCACGCTCACGATGATGGAGGCAATGCGGATCCTCAAGACCGCCTACCCGCACCCCAAGCGCACCATCCTGGTCGGGCACTGGAGCGGTGAGGAAGAGGGTGAGGTGGGATCCAAGGCCTTCACGGAAGACCATCCCGACATCCTCAAGGGATTGCAGGCGCTATTCAACCAGGACAACGGCACCGGCAGGATTGTGCGACTGGGCGGCGGCGGGCTGGTGCATTCGCCAGAGCACATCAACGACTGGCTGTCGAAGCTGCCCACCGAGTTCAAGGCGCAGATCAATTTCGGCGGCGCAGGCCGGCCAGCCGGAGGCGGGAGTGATGACTTCTCATTCGGCTGTGCCGGGCTCCCGGCATTCGGGCTCGGTGCCACCAGCTGGGACTACGGCAACGTGACCTGGCACACCGAGCGCGACACCTACGACAAGGTGGTGTTCGACGACCTCAAGGGGAACGCGACCATCACGGCAATGCTCGCCTATCTCGCCTCGGAAGATCCGGAGCGGATCCCCCTCGATCGGGTCTCGCTGCAGGCTCCAGCCAATGCCGCAGGCGGCCGAGGCGGCAGTGGCACCTGGCCGGTGTGTGAGAAGGCACCGCGCAAGACCGAGCCGCGACTGAAGTAGCACCCACGGCACGGAACGCGAGAACGGGCGCCGGCTGAGAGCTGGCGCCCGTTCTCATTTTCTGCTGCCAGGATGCTACTTCCTGAGCGAGGCCGTACCGCCCTTCTCCGAATCGACCGTGACCGTGAACGGTCCGCTCCCCCGCACCACCCACTTCACCGTGAGGTTGGAGTTGCCTGAGATGTTGGAGATCTCGAGCCGTGCGGGGTTGCGCGGCTGCTCCACGGATTGGCCGTTGAGCGTGTTGGTGACGCGGTAGCCGCTGATGACCGTCCCGCCCGTGAGGGTCACGTAGTCGGGTCGGGTGATCCTGTTCTCGACATCCTGCTGCGTGTGCGTCGGGACAATGCGCTCGTTCGTGACGATCGCCGTGACCTCCGTCAGCCCGTTGCCGAGCGATCGGACGCCGATGGAATCAACGCCCACCTTTGGCAGTTGATACATCTGGAACACGGTGAACGCCATATTCCGATGCGCCTCGGCCTGCACGAGGAAGCCGGGCTCGGCGCGACCGAAGGTCTTCTTGAAGCCACCGACCTCGATATCGCCGTACTGCGGATGCTTGAACGGCTTCCACGGCACGAACGCATCACCAAAGAGCAAGAGGCGATCGAACTCGTACTCGGGGCGGTCATAGCGATTGCTGCCCCGCTCGTTGGCCTTCTCGAAGTACTTGAAGTCGGTCCAGAGTTCGTTGGAGAAGGTCACGATCCCGCGATTGCCGTAGAACCAATCGAGTTCCCCGCCCCAGACGATATAGAGATCCTTCCAGACCACGATATAGCGATAGCCCGGGAGGATCCGCTCGCCGACACGGCCGAGCTGGTCGAAGACCTGGACATCTTGCGGCCGGTATTCGTCTTGCGGCGACCCGGGGCCTCGCAGGATCATCCCGCCGTTGTTGTGGTAACTCTGGGCGCCGGCGATGTTGGGATGCCGGCTCACGAAGTCCACCACGGCCCGGGTCTCCGGGAGCGACGTCGGGTAGAAGTCCGAGCCGCCCTGGACGTAGCTCGGCTGCCAGCGCCACGGCCAGTTGCGGTTCGGGTCGTAGCCACCGACACCATCTTCGTTCACCAGGCCGTCGCCGTCGTTGTCGATGCCCTCGCTGCCCAGCAGATCCCACTGGCCACGTTGTCCGGGGAGCGCCGGAATCAGGATGCGAGCGTCTTCGGGGCTCTCGATGTAGCGCCCGTTGGGATTGCGCCGACGCATCTGGGTGATGTTGCCATCGTGATCGAGATCGTCGTAGCTGTCTTCATCCGCCAGCCCGTCGCCGTCGGTATCGCGGGGCACCTTGCCCGTGCGCGGCGACGACGCGTTGTTGGGCTGCTTGAGGTAGTCCTCGCGGCCGTCGGGATTGATCGTCGGCACGAGGTACATCGTGCGGGTCGCGAGCAACGAGTCAATCCAGGGATTCTGCCCCTGCATCTCGCAGAGGTACCAGGCGGTGTAGAGCGCGAACTCCGTCCCCTGGATTTCGTTCGAGTGGATGTTGCCGTCGATATACATCGCCGGCTTCTTGTCGGGATCGCCCTTGGTGAAGTCGCTGACCGTAATGAGCCAGATGTCTCGCCCCTCGTGACTCTTGCCGATGGACGAGAGCCGGCAGGTGTTCGGATGCGCGGCCTGCAGGCGGCGTCCGATCTCACCGATGGCGGCGTGATCGTAGAACCGGTCCCACATCACCTGGACCTGGGGGTCACGAGGCGAACCGGCCGCAGCGAGGTTCCCAAGCGCTGCGGGCGCGCTCTGCGCCGCGGCCGGAACCGCAGAAACACTTGCGAGGGCGGCGAGGAGGAGCAGTCGGGTACGCATTGAGGGCCTCACCGGAGCGAGATGGTCTGGAGAGAAGTGCCCGTCACGGGCGAGCCCGCACGAAGCTCCACGGTGGCGCCCCGGGCGCCGGTCAGGGTCCATTCCAGCCTGGTGGAGCGGCCACCTCCCGGAATGGGCTGCAGCAGCTGGACCTTTTGCCCGCTGAGGATCTCGCCGCCCTTCGCGTCGAGATCGACTCGCACCCCGCGCGGGTTGCGGAGTCTGGCGCCAAGCGCGGTCGCCGTCGGGAGAACGCCCTCGTTCGCCACGCTCGCCGAAATCCGCCACACGCCATCACCGAGGGCCTCGGCCTTGACGTCGCGCAGCGCCACGCGCGGCAGCATTCCGGCCAGTTCGACGATGAATCGTTCCTGCCGGGCCAGTGTCGAGTCGAGCTGCGCACCCGTCGGCGGATTCAGCATTGCCCCTGGGGCAAAGCCACCCGCCTCGACGGCTCGTGATTCACCTGCCAGCGTCACGGCGTGCCACGGCACGAGCGCATCGGGCTCATTGGCGCGAAACCAGTGGAATGCATTGCGTTCCTCAGAGAGCGGGTCGTTGCCGCCGGTGGTACCGGGCCGACCCCGGGCGGCGCTGTCGCGTGGTGCCTCTGGAACCCACCAGCCTCGCGAGCCGAATGCCCAGCGGCCGAAGTCGTAGTAGAGGAACGAAAGGACATCGCCCGCGAGCGGGGCACTCGCCGGACCCTTGCTGAGTCCGGTAGTCTTCTGGAAGCGCCGGGCGGCGTCGGCAAAGGTGGCTTCGTCGGCGCGCAGGATCGAGTTCAGCTGGCCTCCGGCACTGGTTCCCTCGGGCGAACGATTTCCCTGAGGGTCCGCGATCCCCATCGAGGGCCGATTGGTCCACGGTGCCATCAGGTTGTCCTGCGGACCGAGCACATAGACCGCAGCAATCTCGGGGTGCGCGATCAGGAAATCGGCGAAGCCGCGGGTCTCGGTCGCCGCGAAGGACCAGGCGCCCGCATTGGTTCCGTGGTGCAGATAGTTGTAGGCAAAATTGCGATTGATATCGGTGCCACCGATGGCGTCTTCGTTGTACTTCCCGTCGCCGTCATCGTCTTTCCCTTCCAGTCCCAGCAGGCGGAATCGCCCGACCTCACCCTTGCTCGCGTCGGCACGCCGCATCAGCCCCGGCTCGAGCGAGTCGGCTACCCACTCACCGTTGGGATCTGCGACGCGCATCGAGGTGATGAGTCCATTCCCGTCCAGATCATCGGGACCGTCCTCGTCGGTGAGCTGGTCGTGATCATCATCACTGGCCGTGCCGTTGCCAACGCGTTCCCACTTGACCGCCCCGAGCATTCCCTCGGCGGCGTCGGGGTTGAGACGCGGAATGAACCAGATGGTGGTGCTGTTGAGCAGCCGCGTGATGGCGCTGTCACGGCCATACCCCTGGAGGAGCCGCTGGGCGGTTGTAAGGGCAATCTCCGACCCGACGAGATGCGGACCGTAGGCGTTCGCGACGACCAGGAGTGCCGGTCGCGTGGTCACATCGGCACCGCCCCCGATCCGGAGCGCCTGCACGGCGCGCCCCCCGGGAGAGGTCGCGATGGTGACCAGGGTCGCACGAGCAGCGTTTGCCTGCGCGAGCCCGGCGAGCCCGGCCCCGAGGGCGCGAGCATCCCGCCACTGCCCCGTTGCGGGAGCGGCAAGGAGCACCACGAAGGCAAGCGTCCATCGCGGGCAGGACGCTCGCATCGGCGCGAGAACAGCGCGCATCTTCACCTCGGAGACGTTCGGTTGGGAGAGTCAGTGCGGCAGCACAGCCCTGAGATGATAATGCAGCGCCGAGCGAGTGTCACCGCCCCGGCGCGGCCCCGCATCCGACGGTGCGAGGCCACAGGTGCTAGTTCGGGACCACCTGAAGCGTGGTGCTCGTACGGCCAGTCCGGACGAAGAGGCGAGCGGTGATCTTCTGCGTCACTGGGTCGAAGTAGTACTTCTCACCCTGTCCAGCATCGATCTCGGCAAGCGACGCCGCGGCCGGGAGCGGTGTCGCGCCGAAGTCGCGCTTCACAATGAAGTTTGCCGCAGGGTATGCGAAGGTGATCCGGATCCACTCGTTCACGCCCGCGCGCTGGAACGTGATGCGCGGACTCGGCGGCGGCGCGACACCCCAGATGATCTCATACTGCCGGCCCGGAAGAATGGACATCTGGGCGACCTTGGGATTGCCCGGAATGCCGACCAGGGCAACCTGGGGGCCATCGGAGCGCTGCAGCACAAGTGGCGCTACGTTCTCCGCGCCGTCGCTCTGGATTGAAATGCCGTCGTACTTCTCGGGGCACACGAAGCTGTTCCAGTCGATCCGGAAGCTGCAGCCGGGAGTCACGAGGAAGGTGGTGTTTGCCACCACCGTCTGGCCCGTCGCGCCGGTCACGGTCCCGTCCTGGTCGAGGAAGAGCGACGACTTGTCGCCGTCCTTGTCGGCCTGGGGATTCTCGAGCCACACGCCATTGGCATTTACCAGCGAGACTGCATTGGCGAAGTTGAACTGCGAGATGGAGAATCCATTCTTGCGGTTGTAGCCCAAAGCGCTTGCGGGTCTGGCCTGGGAGGCAACGAAGTTGACAAATGTGACATTGTTGGCGCCCACGGTGCCGTCGTAGAACTCGTAGCCACGGATCGGGAACGACGGATTGGGCGATGTCGTGCGATTGTCGCTCTCTCCGACGACGAGGGCGTTCTGGATCCACGTCTCCGAAGCGGCGAAGGTGGCACCAATCAGGTTATCGGCCAGCACGGCGCCATCGAGCCGCAGATTGGCGCCTCGCAGCCAGACGCCGCGCCCGCTGTTCTTGAAGGCAGTGAAATTCTGGAACGACGCCGGGGCAATGGCTCCGTTGGCGATCGCGCCGACCCGGGGGGAGTAACTCGTGGTCTCTGTGGTCCCGTCGGGCCTCGGGCCGTCGTCGACATTGAGGCCGGGATTGCGATTGGAATGCGCCACGTTGTCCTTGAACTCACCCAGCGGGGTACGACGTGGTGCATCGGGTTCGCCGGTGGAGAGTCCTGTCGGTGCCGCAGGAAGCGCAAACCAGAAACCAAAGCCCGTGGATCCCGCGGCGACATTGCCGCGCATCACGTTGCCCGGATTGGTGATCCAGAAGGTGGCCGGTGTCGCATCGCTCGGCAGGATTCGCACGGCCGCGGCGGGCACGCGCGAGAACAGACCAAGGTTTCGTTCGAGCGTATTGCCGCTCTCGGCACCGTCCTCGAGAAAGTAGCCGTGTCCGAGGTGATCGTAGCACACGTTCCGCTGCGCCACGAGTTTGTCGGTGCCGTGGATGGTGAGGCAGCGATTGTTGGTCTTCCAGATGGCGGCATCCCGGATGTACTGACCCGAGACATCGCCCGCGAGATGCCAGTGGACCGGATAGCGACCGAGCTTGCCACTCTGTCCCATTCGCGTGAACGACGCGTCCTCGATCCGTGCCGTGGCTCCCTGCAGGATGATCAGATGGCCACCGAACCCGGCGAGCGAGGCAGAGTCTCCCTGGATGGTGATGTTGTGCGTCAGCAGCCCGACCTCCGCCCGCTCATCGAGCGTGCGGCCCGCAAGGCTTTGCAGTGCTCCCCAGTGCGTGTTCCGCAGTGCGGCCTGGAGCGTCACGGAATTCCCGCCTGCACTCGCCACGACCGCTTCTTCCGCCTTGCCCTGGTCGAAGTCGGTGGAGGCAATCACCAGCCGGTCGCCCACTTGCCAGTCGACGGCGTCCTGCAGGGCGAGCGTGGTGACTCCTGTCGGCGCCGTCGCGGCGAGCCGGGTCCACGAGAGCCGATGCTGGCCGTGGAGGTCGAGGGTGCCTCCTGGCAAGATGGCGAGCACCTTGGTGCCCACCTCCGCGGCGGTGGTGCCCGGATCACTGCCGGTGAGCGTGAGCGTGAAGTGTTTCGTGAACGGGGTGGCCTCGGTTCCGACCTGCAGCGTGCCGGCAACGAACACTTCCTTCGCCACCAGATCGATGTCCTGACCGGGTGAGACCACCAGGGTGCCTGAAATGGTCAGTCGATTGAGCGCAGGAGGCGAAACGTCGAGCTCGAGGGTCTTCCCTGCGGGGATCTGGGCATCGGCACCGGCCACCGGCACGGCGTCGGGTGCCCAGCTCGCCGGGTCCGACCACTTCGCGAGACCGGGCACGGGCGGCGGAGGTGGCGGTGGGCCGGGAATGACCGGGTCGACAGGTTCGGCAACACAGGAGGCCAGCAGGGCGCTGAGCGCGACGAGCAACAGGCGAGAATGGCGCACACGGCCTCGAGGGGAGACGACTGCTGAAGTATCGGCTCCGCACGAATGGTCGCGAAGGGCGGATCGACCGGGTTCAGGCCACGACGCGCCGGATGAATCCACGGACTCCCAGGGTGGTCAGCAACGAGGCGAGCAGGGCCAGCATCACGGCGGCAGCCACTGGTGACATATGAGGAACGTCGGGAGTGAGTGCAATCCTCAGCCCCTCGGTCATATAGACCAGCGGATTGGCGAGCACGCCGTACTGCAGCCAGGGGATCGCGCCGAGCGAGGCCCAGGGGTAGTAGACGCAGCCGAGGAAGGTGATGGGCGTCAGGATGACCGCGAACATCAGCCCGATCTGCGCTGGCCTGACGGCAGTACCGAGGAAGAGGCCGAGCGAGGCGGCGGTCCAGGAAGCGAGGACGAGCATCAGCGCGAGCATCG
>JAZJZU010000020.1:0-9802 GCA_040389605.1 Gemmatimonadota bacterium | reverse complement strand
GGAGCGCCATCACGATGGGGAACACAGCCGCACCCGCCAGCATCCCCTGGAAGGCCCCGAAGGCCACCTTCGCGAGCGGTACGGTGGCAAGAGGCACGGGAGCGAGCACCCGATCCTCGATCTCCCGCGTTGCCCCGAGCTCGATCGAGAGCGGCAACGCCACGGCCGACACCCCGGTGAACACCATCGCCACCGCCACGAGCCCCGGGAGCAACACCGTGGCGAAGGTCATCGCACCGGCGGCGACCGGGAGGTGCTGTCCGCTGCGTGGCAGGACATAGGTGAACACGAACACCGTGAGCAACGGGTTCATCACCGTGCGCAGGAAGAACGGCAGCCACTCGCGGCGGAGGACACGAAAGTCACGTGCCCAGAGCCCGAGCACCGCTGCCCGGAGGGAGACGCGTGCTTCACTCACGGAGATCTCGCCCCGTGAGCCGGATGAAGACCGTCTCGAGCGATGGTTCGGTGACCTTGAGATCGGTGAGATGGAAGCTGGCGAGTGCGGCGACCACACCGGGCACCACGCCGCCATCGGGATCGACCACCATCCGGAGGCCGCGCTCGGTGGGATGGACCTCGCGTACGCCCTGCATTCCTGTGACGGCGGCCTGCGCGGCCGGGGCGTCACCGCCAAGCACCACATCGATCACCGACGCCCCGCCGGCATCGCGCTTGATGGCCTCGGGGGTTCCTTCCACGAGGATCCGGCCGTGATCGACAATCGCGATCCGTTCGCAGAGCCGATCGGCCTCTTCCATATAGTGGGTCGTGAGGACCACCGTGATGCCGTCGTCTCGCAGTCCGCGCACGAGATCCCAGAGTGCGAGCCGACTCTGCGGATCGAGCCCGGCCGTTGGTTCATCAAGGAAGAGAATGTCGGGGCGGTGCGCGATCGCGCGGGCGACCTGGGTCCGTTGCGCGAGCCCGCCGGAGAGCTGCGTCGGGAGCGCGTCGCGTCGGTCGGCGATCCGGAAGCGTTCGAGCAGTTCCCCGGTGCGTGCTCGGGAGTCGGCACGATTGGCCCCGAAATAACGACAGTGATAGTAGAGATTCTCGCCCACAGTACAGGCGCGATCGAGGGTGATCGCCTGTGCTGCGACCCCGATGCGTCGCCTGACGGCCACGTCATCCTGACCGAGACGCAACCCCGCTACCATCGCCGTGCCGGAACTCGCGCGCACCCTGGTGGTGCAGATCCCGATCGTGGTGGTCTTCCCTGCTCCATTGGGTCCAAGCAGCCCGTAAATCGTGCCCGAGGCAACCTCGAGCGAGATGCCATCGAGTGCGGTGACGGGGGGCGATCCAGGATAGGTCTTGCGGACCTCGTCGAGGCGAACGGCAACGCTCATCGAGGGGGTGTGCTCCTGCGCAGGCCCCAGGCGCCGGCAAGGACCAGCCCCGTGGCGAGCCACATCAGCCCCGAGGGAATGCTGCGATCGGGAGGTACGAGCCCGCACAGGCCCGTCAGGAGGCAGTCACCGGGTGTACTGGTCTGCAGGGAGGCGAATAGCGGCAGGAAGATCATCACCACCGGAAGATACTAACGGACAGGGAGGGATTCGAACCCTCGAAACCCTTTCGGGTTTGCCGGTTTTCGAGACCGGTTCCTTCAACCACTCGGACACCTGTCCTCTACCCCTTTCGGGAGCGCAAAAGTGGACCGATGCTGCCCTTCGGGCAAGCCCCAGCCGGTTATTGGGGTGGCAGGGGGAGGAGCGAGAACGTGCCCCCCGGCTTGCTCAGCCAGGCCTCCGTGGCACCCTGCGACGCGAGCCAGCCAATGAGCGCCTGCTGATCGTCGGCCGGCCAGGTGAGCAGCGTCGAGACTGGCGGATCGAAAATCTGCCATTCAATCTGTCCGCCCAGCCGGTATGCCTCGGTGAGCAACGGGAAGACTTCGCCCAGCACCGCGATCCGGCGGTGGCCTCGCCGGAGGGTCTCGCGGCTTGCGTCGGCCGACTGAATCATCGCCGTCCGCTGAGCCACCTGCGTCGCGGTCTCCCACTGCACGGTCGCGTGCATCACCGCACGCGGCAACGCCAGCAGCAACCCGATCGCCGAAAGGAACAGCGTGAGCCGCGGCCCGGCCTTCGGAACAGGAGCGGAGCTGGCCCGGTCGGGCGTCACGCCACAGAGCCAGCCGAGCGCACCGAGAGCCAGCAGCAGGATGAACGGCGCGACCAGCCGCGGCTCGACGTGCACCGCCACGAACTGCAGAATGCCGAGGGCGCCGAGAGCCACGACCAGGCCAGCATCCCGACGCTCGCGGATGAGTTCGCGCCACATTCCGCGACGACGCATCAGCCACCCGATGGGCAACAGGATCGCGAGCCAGACGTGAGGCATCCAGATGCCCACGACGAGGGCCAACTGTTTTGCCGTATACACCACGTGCTGCTGCAGCGTGGGCGTGCCGCGACTCGCGGTGAGCAGGCCCTCGGACCACGCCGTGGGGTCGGACCACGGCAAATAGGTCCACGGCGTGGAGCCAAAGAGGGCAATGCGTCCGTGCGAATTGCCGGCATCAAATGGCCGGTATGCCTGGTGAGTCTCCCGATGGGTGTCGGGAGAGCGAGAGTCGCATTCGCGGATGTACCAGCAGGCGTTGAGTCGTGCGGCCGAACCAAGAGTCGGAACGCCTTCCTTCAGGCTCATCGGCACGACCCAGAGCGTCATCACGACCGCGCACACGGCGGCGGTCTTTGCCACCATCCCGAGCGCGAAGCGGCTGCGGTGCAGGAGCGCCCAGGCAAGCAGCGATGCGAGCAGCCAGGGCCACATACTGGTCTTCGTGAGGAACGCCAGGCCCATCCAGACCCCCAGTCGCACGGGGCGGCGGCCGCCGGAGAGCAGCAGTTCTCCGCCGATCAGTGCGACAAACGCAACCAGCAGCAGATCGGGAGTCACCGCTTCGAGTCGGGGTGCTTCGGCGCTGCAGACCAGGAACGCCGCAAACGCGCCGCGCGCAAAGATCGCGCTGCCGCTGCGGCGCGCGATCCACCAGATGACGCCCACCCCGAACAGGGCGAACGAGGCGGCATTCATCCAGGTTTGCAGGGGCGGCACCGATGAGCGCGGCTCCCGTGCTGCCCCTTACTGCGGCGACCACCGCTACCAATGTCGGATAGAGCGGCGACCAGTAACCCTGCACGAAGTGATCCCAGTCGCCCACACCGAGCCGGGTGGCAAGGTCGAGGTAGGAGACGCCATCGGGATTGAGTGCGTTGTAGCTGGCGATGCTGAGCGCCACGCAGATCAGTGCGGTCAGCAGTGCCAGCCAGTCGACTTCGCGCAACTTCATCGGTTGCGGATTCCGTCGAGCAGCGACATCCGGCGTGCGCCCGGGTAGGGCGCGCTGGCGCCCTTCGCGGCGAGCCAGAGGATCCGGTTGAAGGCCTCCTCGTCGGCCTGATCTTCCACGTCGAGCCGCAACTGCGCCGAGGCCCGCGCTCCAGCGCCACGCGGCGGATTCTTGTCGGTCAGGGGGACGGAGGGAATGAGCGCCGTATAGGGCGCGGGATCGGGAGTGTCACGCCAGATCTCACGCAACGGCTTGCCGTAGTAGTCGAACTGCGACAGGGCATCGAGGCCCAGCAGTTCCTCCATCGTACGGATCACGTCGGTGGTGTTCGCAAAACGATGGATCACACCGCCACGTGCCCAGGGCGAAATCACCAGCATCGGGGAGCGGTGGCTGTCGACGTGATCGGGGCCGTTCTGCGCATCGTCTTCGAGCACGAACACGGCCGTCGATCGCCAGAAGGGTGAGCGCGACAGCGCCGCGATGATACGCCCGAGTGCAAGGTCGTTGTCCGCCACCATCGCGCGCGGTGTGGGACGGTTTGCGCTCAGGCCCTGGGTATGGTCATTCGGGAGTCGGACAATTTCGAACTGTGGCATCGAGTTGGTACGCACGTGCTCCGCGAATTCCTCAAGCCAGATGTCGGCCCGGTGCTGATCGGTGATGTTCAGGTCGTAGGCCGGGAAGCGCTCGTTGGTATGACTGCGCAGGAAGGGCTTCAGTCCCGTATACCCGGCGGGGAGATCCGAGGCATCCATCCCTTCCCCGATCACGAACTCACCATAATTGCGGAAGGTGATCCCCTTTCGCTGGGCGAGGTCCCAGAGGTAGCCATTGGCTGGCTCGTTGACATCGTCTTCGGGAAAATGCTCCGGCCCCCACCCGCGGTTGGTGCCCTCGTAGTCGTAACTGCGCCCGCGGCCGGAGTAATTCGACGGAACCGTCTTCTGGAGATAGTCGGTGGTGTAGGCGGCCGTCGACCAGTTGTGTCCGTCGGGACTCACTTCGGCGTTCACGAGGAAGCGGTCAAAGATGCCGAATCGTTCGGCGAGGGCGTGCTGGTTGGGGGTTACATCCCGACCGAAATAGAGCAGCGTGGTGTCGCCATCGGCCTGAGTCAGGTCACCGAACACCTGGTCATAGCTCCGGTTCTCCTTGATGATGTAGACCACGTGCTCGATCGGCGGGTAGCGCTTGCGCGCGATGACCTGCCCCTCCCACCCGTTGGCGCGTGCCACGCGCGCACTGAACGGGGCGAGGGCCGCCGCGCTGAGACCGGCCGTCTGACTCACGGTGACCGTCCCCGATTGCTGGGCCTGAGTCGAGTTCTTGCTGCTGCCCTTCCATTCCACCGAGAGGCGTGGGCCTGGGCCGTCGGGATTTGCGCGGCTCCCCTTCCCCTTGCCGTTGGTGACCAGCAGCGTTTCCCCTGACGCGATGACCGCCGTAGGATACCAGTCGGTGGGAAGACGACCAGCGAGCGAGTCGTTGCCGGTGGCACTCGCCACGTCGGACATCCTCGCAGAGAGATCGAACACGGCCACAGCGTTGGCATCGGCCTCGGCGACAAAGAGCCGGGTCTCATCGCCCGAGAGGGCAAGCCCATTGGGGGTGCTTCCCTCTTCAGGCCCCTCCGGCGGAGGATCGCGCAATTCACCAAGCGGGCGATACTGTTCGGCATCGATCACGGTGACGCGGTCCGTGCTCGCCGACACCACGAAGAGCCTGGTCCCGCTGCGGTTGAGGATCAGTGCCGATGGGTGCCGTCCCGCCGGAATCTCGGCGACCTGCTGCATCGTACCGCCCCAGCCCTTGTAGGCCAGGACCGTCGTGCCATTCCACTGGGATACGAAGACATCGCCATTGGGGGCGACCGCGACACCGTAGGGATAGCGCGTCGTGGGGAGACGCCGGAGAATCCGGCCCGTGGCGACATCGAGCACCGCAAGGGAGTCGGCCAGATTTTCGGCAACATAGAGGTACCGGCCATCGGGCGAGAGCGCGATACCAGCCGGGTAGCGTTTGCCGTCGGCCTTGGGTGCCTTGGCCGCCAGGATCAGCGAGTCACTGAGCGTCGCACGGCCTCCGCTCCAGGCGTAGCGATAAATGACATCCTGGTTCCCACCACTGACGAAGAGCGTCTTGCCATCGGGGGAAAAAGCCGCACCGAGGAATGCCGCCGGTTGGGTTACCGTCTGGCGTACGGTGCCGTCGGCATTCAGCACCTGAATCCCCTGCTCGTTGAAGCCCGACAGGACCACGACATAACCGCTGTCGGGGGCGGCGAGGATCGTCAGTGGCAGCGAACCGAGCGGATGCGACGCACCCGCCGGATCGAGCCTTCGACCCGTCGGGAGGCGGGAGCCGTCGCCGAGGTTGTCGGGCGCGCCGGCAGTGCGTGGCGCCGAAGGTCCGCAACCTGCCAGCAGGAGCGCGAGGACGAATGCCTGGCGCCCCCTCACTGGGACTTGCCCCAGCGATTGTTCTTGCGGTCGATATCCGGCAGTGCCCGCGCGGCATCGACCTCGGCGCCCACGACGTGCAGCGGACCCGCCACGCGGTACGCGAAGGCGTTGCCAAGATTCCACATCTCGACGGGGAGGCGCACGAGGCGCGTGTTGCCGTCGGCAAACGTCAGCGTGAGTGCGGCTGGCATCACCATTGATCCCCGGTTGGAGAGGTAGACCACGCTGCTGCCGTTCGCAGCGGACGTGACGGAATCGACGGCCTGATCGAGTCGCGCCGTCGTGAAGAGCCAGCCGCGCCAGAACCAGTCGAGCTCCATTCCGGATTGATCGCGCATCAACCGCATGAAATCGGCCGGTGTCGGGTGCTTGAAGGCCCAGGTCCGGATATACTCCCGGAAGGCGGCGTCGAAGCGCGCCTTGCCCAGCACCTCGTAGCGCAGCGTCTGCATCATCAGTGCGGGCTTCTGGTAGCCGCCCCAGAAGAGATCACGAACTTCCACAGGGCGCGACATCAGGGGCTGCTCGTTGCCGGGGATGGCGTGATCGGCATAGAGATGCAGCGGGTGCACTTCAATGCTGTCGCCATAGGCCGTCCCCGCAAAGTACTTCGCGGCGTTCGCGAGGTCGATGAAAGTATTGAACCCTTCGTCCATCCAGGGATACAGGCGTTCGTTGCTGCCGACGACCATCGGGAACCATTCGTGTCCGAACTCGTGCGCCACGACCCAGTGGGTGTCCTCTCGCGTCGGACCGTTGGGCACGAACGTCAGCATCGGATATTCCATCCCTTCGATCGGCCCCTCGATGGTGGTCGCGTGCGAATATGGGTAGCGATACCACTGCTCCGAGAAATACTTGATCGCCTCACGGGCCATCCGGTTGGCTTCCTCCCACTTGTCCGCGGAAAGCCGATAGAGCGTCTCGATCAGGATGCCGTCGTAGCCACTGGCGTCCCAGCGAAAGTCGGGGCCCGCTGCGAACGCAAAGTCGCGCACCGAATCGGCGGTGAAATGCCAGGTCAGGGTGCCTGAAGTTGCGGGCCGCGTGCGTGCCGGGTTTCCGGCTTCTTCGCGCGTGATGACGGCCACTGGCGTGGCAGACGAGCGTGCGCTCGCGAGCCGTGCGCGTTGCGTCGGCGTGAGGACCCTCTCCGGATTGCGCAGCTGCCCGGTGGCCGCCACAATGTGCGTCGCAGGCACGGTGAGCGAGACATCGAACTTGCCATATTCGAGGTAGAACTCTCCCGCACCGATGTAGGGCTCGTGATTCCAGCCGCGGACATCGTCATACACCGCCATGCGCGGATACCACTGGGCGATCTCGTAGAGCGGCCCGTCGTGACCCATCCGCCCTGCCCCCTGCGGCGGAACATTGAAGTGCCAGGCAATGGCGAGGTCGATGCTGTCGCCAGCCGCGAGCGCCTTCGGCAGATCGAGTCGCATCGTTGTTCCGGAGATCACGGGGTCGAGCGACTTCGTACCGACCCGGACCGATTCAATCGTCACGCCGCCTTCGAATCCCTGGCAGGAAAAGTCGAACGTGCTGCCGAGGAAGACGAGCGGCGGCTGGTTGAGCTGGTTGGTCACGGAACCGGGGGCGCAGATGTTCTGCTCGACAAAGAGCCAGAGATACGGCAACCGGTCGGGGGAACGATTGACATAGTGGATCACCTCGCGTCCGGAGAGCCGGCTGGCGGCAACATCCAGCGTCGCCGCAATCCGGTAATCCACGCGTTGCTGCCAGTACCCTGCCCCGGGACGCCCTGCGCCGCTGCGCACCGACGTGGGCGTGGGGAGCGGCAGGGGACGGAACGGCGAGGAATCGGCGACGCTGGCCGCGTGATCCTGGCATCGGAGGGACGAGGCCGGGGTGAACGCGCCAAGAATCGCCGCAGTGGCTGCGACGACGCGAATGGAATGGATCATGGCGGGCTCGCTTCGAGGAGGGAGCAACAAGCGGGGCGACGGACCAGGTCCGCCGCCCCCTCTGTCGATTTACTGCTTCGGGTTCAGGATGTTGTCGATGCTGTTGTGTACATCCTGGAGGTGTGCCCGTGTCTCGGCGTTTGCGGCGCGCGAAGTGGCAGACTGCACCTGGGCATCCAGGGCCTTCAGCTCAGCCCGTGCCAGCGCCCGCACGTCCTTCGAGGGCGGAGTGATCACGAAACCCGCCGGCAATCCGGTCGGCGGTGGCGGCGGATTGACCTTGTTCTTGAACAGGTCGAGATAGCTCTGCTGCAGTGCGCGGCGGAAGGCATCGATCCTGACCGAGCCACTGCTCAGCTCGCCCCAGACTCCCTGGCGGACATCAGCGAGCATTGCAGGCGCCGTATACATCCCGGTGCCGCCCGTGCCGAGAGCCTCCATTTCGATCATCCGCGACAGCCTGGCATCGCTGAGCAGCGTGGCGAGGATACCGCTCTGCGCCCCGTTGATGCGATTGATGGCGCCCTCGGCCTGGATGCGATCGAGGATATCAGGCTGCAGGAAGAAGGTTGGCGTCTGGAAGGCGTTCTCATTGAGGAATCGCACGGCATCACGCTGGTGCGCTGCGCTCACGGGCGAGAACCGGACCCCAGGCTGCGAGATGTACTTCTCCTGGCTCTCCCGGCTCCCCGGAATCACGGCCACGTGCCGCATTTCGGTGGCCCACTGTCCCACGAGCCGGCCGAAGAGTTCCTCGAGATCGGCATAATCGTCGGTGCTCACACCGGTAGTGGCCGGGATCAGCATCGGGACCAGGCGCTTGATGTTCTTGAGGCCGTACCCGGTGGACTTGACCGCGTCGTCATCACCCACCGCTTCGGTGTTGTTGCGCGGATCCGAGCTCCCCGCGTCGCTGGTGCTGAAGCGAAGCCACGGCTTGGTGTCCTGCTCGCGCGCCATCGCGTCGAGCGTCGCGCGCTCGTCGTCCGGAGTCCGGGCGCCGGGAATCGGCATATAGCCCCACTTCGTGGCCCAGATATCGTAGGGCCCGATCCGCGGGATCAGGTCTTCGAGTGCGATGTTGTCTTCCGGCTGCGCCACGTAATTGAAGCGCGAATAGTCCATCAGCGTGGGCGTGTGCCCCATCCGGTGCACAAAGTCACGGTTCCGGATCGAGTCGGCCGGGTACATCGCGCTCGCCTTCATATTGTGCTGGAAGCCGAGCGAGTGCCCGATCTCGTGTGCCACGACGTACTGCATCAGACGGCCGGCGAGCGAATCGGGAAGCGGCAGCTTGCGCACGCGCGGGTCGATCGCACCGGCCTGCGTCCAGTACCAGTCGCGATTCAGGTTCATCACGTTGTGGTAGATCTGGAGATGGGCGCTGATGATCTCGCCCGAGCGCGGGTCGTGAGTATGGGGGCCGACGGCGTTCTCGGTGGTGGACGGCAGCCAGTCGATCACCGAATAGCGTGCGTCCTCGACCGACCAGTCAGGGTCCTCGGCCTTGGTGGGGGCGATCTTCGCGATGATGCCCTTCGAGAAGCCCGCGGCCTCGAATGCAGGCTGCCAGCTCTCGATGGCCTTCACGACCCAGGGGACCAGCCACGCTGGCGTTGCGGGATCGACGTAGTACACGATGGGCTTCTTCGGCACGCAGAGATTGCCGACCTTCTGATCGGAGCACTCCAGCCGGTACCGCGTGATGAACGTCCGGGCTTCCGACTTCTGTACCGGGCGGCCGAAGTCAGTGGTCCGGGTCGTGAAGTAGCCGACCCGCGAATCGAACAGCCGCGGCATCATCGGCACCACCGGCAGCCGCACGATCGACCAGGTGGTCTGCAGCGTGGCACTTGGCGGCAGGCCGCGACCCTGGGTGGCAGCGCCCGTTGCCGGAGGCGAGTTCACCGTCAGGTCGGAGGTCACCTTCATATTCTCGGGATACGCGGCCACGCTCGCGAGGAACGAGCGGCTCGCGTCGATGGTCCCGCGGTACCGACCGGTTGGGGAGATTTCCACCGGCGGTGAGAGGAAGAGCGACGTGACATCGATCACGGCCGCGGAATCGGGACCCCAGCTCTCGACGTTGAACGCCTTGATGATCG
>JAZJZU010000019.1:51563-57535 GCA_040389605.1 Gemmatimonadota bacterium | reverse complement strand
GCAGAACCTGCTGGCGGCGGACTCCGTTGCCTCTCCCCCGGCGTTATTTGTGAGCTTTGCACGCAGCACCCGCGCATCGGTCCGGCGCGATGTCATCACGCGCGCGACTGCGCTGCTGCGGAAACGACTGGACCTGCCCAAGCTAGCGGTCGAGGAGCGGTAGGCCTCAGCCGCACCGATGTCAGGACGCCGCGTGCGGGTCCTTGTCGGGGTTCAGGGAGGCCTTCACGAGCTGGAACGTGGTCGAGGCAATCGCAATGCGACCCCCAGAGGTCTCGACCTCTTCGAGAATCCTCGTGAAGAGCCGGTCCTTCGTCAGGCGCCGGCTCTTGTAGTCCACGACATAACGCAGCGTGAACTCGATCCAGTTGTCGTTTGCCACCAGGGTCACCATCGGGTCGACGGCGGCGTCTTCGACCAGGAAGCTGCGCGTGATCTGCTGCCAGGCGGTGGCGGCTCCGCGTGAGTAGTCGCCCACCACTTCATCCGCGACGCCTGCAAGCAGCGTCCGGGCCGTCTTCCAGTCGCTGCCGTATTTCACGGGCAGGGTGATCTCATCCCAGAGGAACGGGAAGTCGGATGAGTAGTTGAACACCGGCTCCTTGAAGACGAAGCTGTTGGCGATCCGGACGAGGCGGCCGGTGTAGAGGTCGCCGTGGACCCACTCGCCCAGCTCCATCAGCGTGGTGCGAAGCACTCCGATGTCGACGACATCACCGCGAATACCACCGAGCTGGACGCGATCGCCGGTGCGGTAGAATCCCGACATCGCAATCGCAAACCAGCCCGCGAACGACGCAATGACTTCCTGGAGGGCGAAGGCAATGCCCGCCCCCGCGACCCCCAGGGTGACGGTGAGACCGCCGAGCTTGCCGCTGAAGATCACGAGCACCAGCACCACGACCACGACGTAGCCCAGGAAGATGACCAGCTTGCGGGATCGGTAGCGCGCCTCGGAGTCGTGCACGAGCCGGCCGAGGGAGCGGTTGATGAACCGCACGGCGGTCACGACCACGACGATTCCCACGATCAATGCGACGACCTTGCCGATCGTCGGATCGGTGAGCCAGCTGTTCAGTGTCGCGCGCAGGGAATCCACGTCGTGTCCTCACTCCACCGGTGCCTGTCATTTCGCAGCCTGCTCTGGCCCCCGTTGTGCGGGCAGGGCGATGCCGCGGGAGCGGCTGCGCTCTCCGGAAAGTACCACGATCGGCGCGGCCCCACGGAACCGTCGTGCGCCGTGACTGTGCGGGCGCCCGGCGCGCCGGGGCAGGGGATCGCAGAGTGCGGTAGATTGAAACGTCCCTTCGGGGAGCCCGGCGGTGCAGCAGGGCCCGGCACGTTGTACGCGACCCTCGAGATCTCCGGAATCCGATGCCAGAAACCGACATCATTGGCGGGACCGAACTCGGCTACGTCGCACTGCTCTTCGCGCTGTTCGTGGTCCCGCGCGTCCTGCAACGGTACCGGTTGCCGTCGGCAATCACCAGCTTCGCCCTGGGCGCAGTGGCCGGCATCGGCTTCGGCTTCTATCAGCACGATTCCAGCATTCACCTGCTCGCAGCCTTCGGTATCGTCTCGCTCTTCCTCTTCGCCGGGCTGGAAGTCGATACCACGCAGCTCAAGTCGAGCTCCGGTTACCTCTCGCTCCACTTGCTGGCCCGTGCCGTGCTCCTGATGCTGGGTACCGCGGTCCTGCAGGCGGTCTACGGCCTGGGCTGGCGGCCATCGGTGCTGATCGCGCTCGCGCTGCTGACACCATCGACCGGGTTCATTCTCGATGCGCTGAGCCAGTTCGGCCTGAACCAGGAAGAACAGTTCTGGGTCAAGAGCAAGGCGATTGCGACCGAGTTGCTCGCCCTGCTGCTGCTGTTCATCGCAATGCAGTCGACCACGGTCACTCGCTTCGTCACCTCCAGCATCCTGCTGGTCGGGATCGTGGTGATCCTTCCGAAGATCTTCCGGCTCTTCGCGGTCAAGATCGCGCCGTACGCACCGAAGTCCGAATTCGCCTTCCTGCTGATGATGGCGCTGGTCGCGGCCTATGCCACCCGGCAACTCGGCGTCTACTATCTGGTTGGCGCGTTCCTTGTGGGCGTTGCGGCGCGGCGGTTCCGTCACTCGCTGCCCGCGATGGCTTCCGAGCGGATGCTGCACGCCGTGGAAGTGTTCGCGTCCTTCTTCGCGCCATTCTATTTCTTTGGTGCCGGAGCGGAGCTGCGACGCGAGGACATCACCTGGCTGTCGTTCGGGGTGGGGTGCCTGTTCGTGCTGATCTCGGTTCCCGTGCGAATTGCCGCGGTCACCCTGCTCCGGAGATGGAAGCTGGGAGAGCCGTTCGGGGTCAGCGTCCGGATTGCGCTTCCGATGCTTCCCACCCTGGTCTTCACGCTGGTGCTCGCGGGGATCCTCCGGGACAATTTCGGGCTGGGTGATCCGGTCTTCGGAGGCCTCATTTTCTACGCCATCATCACGACCCTGATGCCCGGTTTCCTGTTCGGGGCACCCGTGCCGGTGTTCGACGCGCCGGAGCTGCCAGAGGCCCTGGAAAGCGGCTCCTAGGGGCGTTTTCGGCGGGTTTGGGTCGATCGGGCTATCTTGCCTTCGCCCACAATATTCTGCAGCACTACACCTGACTCGTTGCCCGGATTCGTCGGACCATGCTCACGCGCCTGTCTCACTTTCTGCGGCAGCTCCGGCGTGCCACAATGGAGTCCCACACACCCCGGCTCGCCGACGAGAGCCGCTGGTACACCGAACACACCGCCCTCCTGATCGGCACCCTGAAGTGGGCCCTGCTGGGAATGGGGGCTGGTCTGTGCGTCGGCCTCGGGACGAGGGGTTTCCTCTGGGCCGTCGCCAATGCCGCTCCCTACCTGACGGCGAAGACCCACGATGCCTTCCCGTTGTACTGGCTCCTTCCGCTCGGCCTCCCCCTCTGCGTCTGGCTCATCCGGACCTTCGCGCCCGACGCCCGTGGGCACGGGACCGAGGCGGTGATCGCCGCCGTTCACCAGCAATCGGGGCGCATCAACTGGGCGGTGGCGCCCGTGAAGCTGAGTGCCACGGTGGTGACGCTGGCCGTGGGCGGGTCGGTCGGCAAGGAAGGTCCCGCGGCGCAGATCGGTGCGGCACTGACGAGTCTCTTCTCCGACATTCTACGACTCAATGACGATGATCGCCGCCGGCTGGTCATCTGCGGCATCAGCGCGGGTTTCGCGGCGGTGTTCGGGACGCCCGTCTCGGGTGCCCTGTTCGGCATCGAGGTGCTGTACCTCGGCCGGCTCGACTATTCGGTGTTTTTCCCGGCGCTCGTCGCGGGGATCGTGGGCCACCTCGCGTGTGGAGTCCGCCCGCCCTTCCCGGTGTTGCACGGTTCGTTCGGCAATATGCCCCAGATCAATATCATCCTGATTTCCCTGGCGGCCGGCGCGATCTTCGGACTGGTGGCCCTGCTGCTGATCGAGTCACTCCGCTCTGCCGAGCGCGGACTTCGACGATTTCACGACCATCCCTACATCGTGGCCGCGTCCGGCGGAGTTGCGTTGGTGGTGCTTTATGCGCTGGCCGGCGATATGTATGCGGGGCTCGGGACTGACACGATCAACGGCGTGCTCACCGGCACCATTCCGGTGATCGGGGCGGCGTTCCTGATCAAGATCCTGGCGACTACGATCACGCTCGAGACCGGGGGCAGCGGCGGGATCGTCACGCCGATCTTTTTCATTGGCGCGACCAGCGGTGCGGTGCTCGCGCCGCTGTTCGGGGTGCAGTCAGGCCTGATGGCCGCATTTGGATTCGTGTCGGTGCTCGCCGCCGCGGCGAACACACCGATCGCCGGCGCGATTATGGCGATCGAGCTGCTCCCGGCGCCGGAGGGTGTCTATGCGGCCCTGGCCGCCGCGACGGCGTTCCTGATGGTGGGGCATCGCAGCGTCTACGCGAGCCAGAAGCTGGGTCTCGCGAAATCGGCCGGCCTCGACGTCACGCTCGGGGGGGCAATCGGCGACTACGACTGGACGTCGGTGAAGGTGCGCAAGGGCAGCCTCACCGCACGGGTCCATACCCTCGTTCAGCACTGGCCCCACGAGCAGGCGGGGCCACCTCCCGAGGAGCCTCAGGAGATGAACGACCGTCCGTGACCGTCGGATTGCAGGCGAAGGTTGGCTCGATGAGTGCCCTCCTCCAGCTCCGCGAGGTTCTGGATGGAGCCACCAGAGCGCCGGCGGAACGGCCGCCAGCCTGCAACGTGGGCCACCAGGGCCGCCGCAGCGAGGCCGAGGAGCAGGTGAATTGGTCCGGACGGGACGTGGAGCACCACGATGCCGAGCGTCCAGAGCACTATCGAGACGACCGCCACTATCAGAAACATCTTCCTTGACCGTCCACTCCAGGGTCTGCACAATCAGGTGACTGCAGGAGGTGACGAGCGTCGCGGGCGGCGCCACACGCCTCCTCCCCGGCCCCCCTTCCCGGAGCTCCGATGCACAGTCAGCAGGGTCAACCCGGCTTCGTTCCACTGCGAGGCTTTCGAGAGTATTCCGCGGACGAGATGATCCAGCGGAGTCGCGAGTTCGCCTCGGAAATGCAGCGCCGTCGCACGGTCCGGCAGTTCAGTGAGCGGCCGGTGCCCCTGGAAGTGATCGAGCGCTGCCTCGAGGCAGCGGGTACGGCACCGAGTGGGGCCCACCAGCAGCCGTGGCATTTTGTGGCGGTCTCTGATCCCGCTATGAAACGGGCCATCCGCGTCGCGGCCGAGGCCGCCGAGGCAGAGTTCTATGCCTCCGCGCCGCCCGAGTGGCTTGCGGCACTCGCCCCGCTGGGTACCGACGCTTCGAAGCCATACCTCGTGACGGCGCCCTACCTGATCGCCGTCTTCGCCGAGCGTTACGGTGTGACCAGCGATGGCAGCCGTCGGGCACATTACTATGTGTCGGAGTCGGTGGGCATTGCGACCGGTTTTCTGCTTGCCGCCCTTCATCACGCGGGGCTGGCAACTCTCACCCACACGCCCAACCCGATGGGCTTCCTCAGCACGATCCTCGAACGTCCGCCGAATGAGCGAGCCGTGATGATGGTCGTGGCGGGTTACCCGGCGGAGGACGCCAGGGTCCCTGCCCTCACGCGGAAACCGCTCGCCGACATCGCGACCTTTCGCTGATTCCCCGCAGGCGGGTAGGTTCACGCACCTGATTCTTCGCTCCACCTCGGTCCGCGGCACGCCGGGTGGGGCGTCTATCCCGAAAGGAACGCAAAGATGATCCCGGCCAGTGAAGCCCTGGAGCGGTTGCAGGAGGGAAATCGCCGCTTCGTTGATGAGACGCGCTCCCCCACGCGAAGCAATGAGCATCGGCGCATCGAAGTCGCCACCACGCAGGAACCATTCGCCATCATTCTCGGCTGCTCGGATTCCCGGGTTCCGGCCGAGATTGTTTTTGACCAGGGACTGGGTGACCTGTTCGTGATCCGGGTCGCCGGCAACATCGTGGCGCCTTCGCAGGTCGGAAGTGTCGAATTCGCTGCGGCACAATTTCATACCCAGCTCGTGGTGGTGCTGGGGCACTCCCAGTGCGGCGCGATCCTCGCCACCATCGAGGAGCTGACTCGCCCGACCCAGACCAACTCGCTCGATGTTCGCTCGATCGTCGATCGCGTGAAACCCTCGGTGCAGACACTCCTTGCCACGGAACTCCGCCACGACCACAACGCCCTGGTCCAGGAGGCCGTGCGCGCCAATGTCCGGGCATCGGTGAGCCACCTGAGTCACGGCTCGGAATTGCTCGAAACCCGAATCCGGGCAGGACAGCTCCGGGTCGTGGGCGCCGAGTACTGCCTCGAGACCGGCGTCGTGTCGTTCTTCGACGGCGTCTGATCGAGTTGGTATTGGCGGTGCCCCGAGGGGGCGAGCGTCTCTCACCACTACTGCATTGATCGAGTCCAGCGCGCCGAAACCGGCGCGCTTTGACTTTCCG
>JAZJZU010000019.1:0-51553 GCA_040389605.1 Gemmatimonadota bacterium | reverse complement strand
CACCCCGAAGCCCCCCGGGTGTTGCAGGGAGCGACTTGACCGTCTTCCCCCGAGGCAGGATGTAGCGCCTTACCCTCTTCCGGCGGGTCCATGGGGTTCTTCAAGCACTCGATCGACATCCTGACCCTTGGGTCGGACAAGCCGCTTCGGCGGCTTGCCGCGTACTACATCGCGCTGGCCGTCGTCGTGGCGGCACTGATCTATTTCGTTCCGCCAGTCGGCCACGTGATTCAGGGCGATCACGCGAGTGCACTGGTGAACGACTCCCAGCTGCTGCAGGATGGCCTCTCGAAGAATCAGGAACGGATTGCTGCGGTCCCTGCGGAATCCGGACTCTCGCTGGTGGTGATGTCGTTCGGAGTGATGCTGACCACCCTGGCCCTGATGCTGCCAGTCAGCTGGGTCTTCATGTCGGCCCGGCGGCACCGCGATGCTGACCAGAGCATTGTGCAGACGCTGATCATCCTGCCGCTGGTGGTCGCCGGCATCGTCCTGGTCGTGCGGTCCTCGCTCGCACTCGCGTTCTCGCTCGGTGGCATCGTGGCGGGACTCCGCTTCCGCACCACGACGCTCGATGTCCGGGATATGGTCTACATCTTCCTTGGCATCGGGGTTGGCCTGGCGGCCGGCGTGCAGTCGCTGCTGGTGGCCGCGGTGCTGTCGATCACGTTCAATTTCGTGGTCCTGCTGATCTGGCGGTACGACTTCGGCCGGAACGTGCTCGAGCCGACGGCCGCGTCACAGTGGGCCGAGCCGCTGGGTGACCTGGCCGAGAAGGATATTGAGGCGAGCATTCCCGACCGCGACCTGGTGCTGGCGCTCTCGCCGAAGAAGGCCGCCCGGCTGGCGAAGCGATTCGAGAAGATCGAAAAGCTGCTGGGCACGAAACAGAAGAAGCCCCGATTCAATGCCGTGCTGATGGTGACCTCGGAGATGGTGGGCGAAGCCCAGAAGCGGATCGAGCTGGTGCTCGACCGGCTGGCTCGCCGCTGGCGGCTCGACCAGGTCATTACGACAGAGGGGAAGCCGGGCGAGATCTACTATCTCGTGGGTGTGCGGAAGAGCGTGAGTCGCGAACAGTTCATGACCGCACTCCACGAGAGTGCGGGCAACACGGTCCTGTCGGCCGACCTCGAGATGGGTGAGGGCGCCGCACTCGAGAAGCGCGCATCGTGAGGGGTCGACTCGCACTCCTGCTGCTCGGTGCGCTCGGCACCGGCTGCGCGCGTGGTGACGCGGCTGACGCGGCTGCCAGCGACAGTGCGCTGCTTGCGGCGCGTGAGGCTCGCCTGGTGCAGTCGTTGCAGGACACGACCCAGGCCGGGTCGCAGGGTCCCGTCGCGCTATGGAAGCTCCCCGAAAAGCTGAACGAAATTTCGGGAATGGTCGTGACCCCAAACGGCCGGTTGCTCGCGCACGGCGATGAGCGCGGGAAGATCTTCGAGATTGACTACCGACGCGGCCGGATCACCGGAGAGTTCACGCTCGGGTCGCCCCCTGTCCACGGTGACTTCGAGTCGATCACCCGGATCGGCAACCTGTTGCTGCTGTTCACCAGCGACGGACTGCTCTACCGCTTCCGGCAAGGGGCCGATGGTGCCTCGGTGGCGTATGAAAAATACGACACCGACCTGGGCTCGAAGTGCGAGTTCGAGGGAATGGCCTACGATTCGACCGCGAGCCAGCTGTTGTTTGCCTGCAAGAAGACGCACGACAAGGACCTCAAGGGCAACGTGGTGATCTTCCGCGCGACCGTGGGCGCCAATGGCAGCCTTGAAGGACAATCCCTGGTTCCGATGCTGATTCCCGTGGATCGCGTGATTGGCGCGAACAAGTGGGATGACTTCTCGCCATCGGACATCACCGTCGACCCGGCGAGCGGGAACTACGTTTTGCTCTCCTCCCTGGAAAAGGGGATCGTGGAAATCACTCCTGCGGGTGACGTCGTGTTTTCCCGTCCGCTGCCGCCGAATCATCCGCAACCGGAAGGCATTGCCATCACCGGTGATCACATCCTGATCATCAGTGACGAGGCAAAGGGCAGCCAGGCACGCCTTACCCTGTACCGGTGGCCCTGATGCCTGTCACGAAACCGACTCCAGGCGCTGCACCCCGCGCAGCGCTCCTCCTCCTGACCCTGCTCGCTCCTGCCGCGTTGTCAGCGCAGCAGACGGCCCCCGTGCTGAACACGCGCGACAGCGTGACCAGGCCGGCAGGGGCGCACTACAAGGCAGGCGGATTCCATCGCTCGTTGTTTGGCGGAACCTATCGTGATCTCTGGCTCACGCCGATCCGCGTTCCCGTGCTCGACCTTGGCCGTTTTGGTGGTGGCCTGTCACCCGAGAAGGAAGGCGGCGGAAACCAGACCAAATCGCTGCGCTTCACGACGGCGCGCGATGTGGAATACGTCTTCCGTTCGATTGACAAGGAAAAGGCCGAGACTCCCAAGTCGTTGAGCGGCATTCCGCTCGTGGAGCACCTCGCACGCGATCAGGTGAGCAGTTCTCACCCGGCGGCCGGGGTCCTGGTGCCGCCGCTCCTCGAGGCCGCCGGGGTTCTGCACGAGAACGTGGTCATCGTGGCGATGCCGGACGACCCGCGTCTCGGCGAGTTCCGGAAAGTCTATGCCGGGCGCCTTGGCGGCTTTGGACAGTATCCGGACGAGGGCCATCAGGCGAAGGGAGGATTCGGCGGGGCGACCGACATCATCGACAGCGACTCCCTGCTTCGACTCCTGAACCGCGATCCCACGGTGCAGATCGACACCCGCGCTTTTCTGGCAGCGCGACTGGTCGATATGATGGTCAACAACTGGGACCGGCACCCGGGGCAGTGGAAGTGGGCCAGGTTCAGTGGCTCACCGAATGCCAGATGGGAGCCGATCTCCCGCGATTACGACAAGGCCTTCATCTCGGTGAGCGGCTTCCTGCCGAAGATCGGTCGCGCGGTATCGGCGAACCTGATGATCTTCGACAGCAGTTACGCGGGGATGCGCGGACTGACCTGGAACAGCCTGGACTTCGACCACCGACTACTCGATGGACTGGAGAAGCCGACCTGGGACTCCGTGGCAGCTGCCCTCGCGCGGCGCCTGACCGACTCGGTCATCGCCTCGGTCGGTGCCGCAATGCCGCCGGAATACTCCGCGACTGCTCCCGAGCTGATGGCCCGGCTGCGCGTGCGACGGGACAGCCTGCCAGCAGTGGCCAACCGCTTTTACGCCTACCTCGCGGGAGTGGTGGATATCCACGCAACCGACGCCGCCGATCACGCCGTGGTGACGCGAGCAGACTCGAACACCGTGGCCGTGCAACTGACAGGACCCGATGGCACGGCGTATTTCGACCGGCGGTTCCACGCCGATGAAACGACGGCCATCCGGCTCTACCTCCACGGGGGCGATGATCACGCCGAGGTCCGTGGCGATGTTGCGAAGAGCATCCCGGTCTGGATCATCGGCGGGAATGGCCGCAATGCGCTCGTCGATTCGTCGCGAGTCGACGGGCATCAGGGCGAGGCGCATCTGTACGATCAGGGTCTCGTGACGAACGTTGAATACGGCAAGGACACCCTCTTCAATCGGCGTCCGCTGACCGGCAGGGCGGGGCACCTCCATCCCGCGGGCCGTGACCAGGGCCACAAGAGCGCGCCGATCGTCGGGGCGAGCATCAACCACGACTACGGCATCGAGCCGCGCATCGGAATGTCGTGGTACCAGTACGGCTTCAGGCAGGAACCCTATTCGCGAATGATCGCCATCGAGGCCCGGCACTCGTTCAAGATCGGGGGCAACTCCGTCGCGCTGACCCTCGACCAGCGTCACGAGGCCTCGCCACTCCACTTCACGGCGCTCGCGCGGATGTCCCAGCTCGAGATGGTCAATTATCACGGGCTCGGCAACCAGTCTCCGCAGAGCCCGGGCACGGTGGTGGGTGTATCGACGCCCCGGGACGACTACTTCGCCATCAATCAGCGGCAGTGGCTGTTCCGCCCGGCCCTCGCGCGGACGCTCGGGCGCACGACCGAACTCTCCTTCGGGCCGGTGCTGCAGTACTCGGTGACCGACAGCACCCCCGATCGCGCCATCTCGGCGACGATGCCGTACGGGTCGGGGCGCTTCGGCGAAGCAGGCCTGCGCCTCTCGCTTCTGCACGTCGACCGCGTTCCCAAGCGCCATCCGCACCACGGAACCGAGCTGGAGCTTACCGGGACCTACTTCCCGGCCGTCTGGGACGTGCGCAGCGGATTCGGTTCGGTCAGCGCCTCGGGGGCCGTCTACTTCCCGGTTCCGGTGCCGCTGCATCCGTACCTCGGCCTGCGAGCGGGCGGAAAAAAGGTGTTCGGCGACTTCCCGTTCCAGGAATCCGCCTTCATCGGCGGCCGAACCGACGTGCGAACGCTCGACCTGCAGCGATACGCGGGTGATGCCTCGCTCTACGCCACCGCGGAACTGCGGGTTCCGGTTGCGAAATTCCTGTTCGTGCTTCCACTCAACGTCGGACTCCTCGGCACCGGCGACATCGGCCGCGTGTACGTGAAGGGAGAGTCTCCCGGCGGATGGCACAATGCCTTCGGTGCAGGTTTCTGGGTGGCGTACCACGAACTGTCCATCGATATCAGAGTCCTGCGCGCCAATGAGACCGGCCAGACGTCGGTGATCGCGCTTCGCCTCGCACATCTGGGGATTTGACCATGAAAAGAAACGGTCTGGTAGCACTCGCGTTGACAGGGCTGGTCGTGGCCGTGGCCTGCAAGATTCCAGTGCAGATCACGCCAGCGCCGGCCACCGCCACGGCCAAGGAAGTTGCGCTCACGGGTGCCTCGGTGCTGATCGCCGTGGGGGACATCGCAGTCTGCGGGACAGATGGCGACGAACAGACGGCGGCCCTCACCGACAGCCTGCTCCGCGCAGACAGCGCCGCCAAGGTCACGAGCGAGGTCGCCACCCTCGGAGACAATGCGTATCCCAGTGGCAGCGCCAGCAATTTCGCGCTGTGCTTCGCGCCTTCCTGGGGTGACTCGAACAAGATGATCATGAAGAAGATCCACCCCTCGCCTGGCAATCACGAGCACCTCACCGTGGGTGCCGCGCCGTACTATGAATACTTCGGAAGCAAGGCCGGCTCGCCCAACAAGGGCTATTACAGCTACGATGTCGGGGCCTGGCATATGATTGCGCTCAACAGCGAGATGATCGTCAACGGGAGCTTCTCGGCGGCCGACCGCCAGGCGCAGGAAGACTGGCTCCGTGCCGAGCTCAAGAAGCCGCAAGCGCTCTGCACGCTGGCCTACTGGCATCATCCGCTCTTCAGTTCCGGCTGGCACGGCGAGTCGCCGGCCACTCGCTCGCTCTGGGAGATCCTGCAGGCCGGAGGGGTCGACGTGATCCTGAATGGCCACGACCACGACTACGAGCGGTTTCTCCCGCAGAACTCGCTCGGTGTGGTGGACTCTACGGGCGGGATAGTGGAGTACGTCGTCGGCACGGGAGGTGGCGATATGCGCGGCTTCCGCAACAACCCCCGGACCACCAGCGCGGCGCGTGTCCAGGGATATTTCGGCGTCCTGAAGCTCACGCTTGGCAAGGGCGAGTATCGCTCGGCCTTCCTCGATGTGACGGGACGCGTCTGGGATCCCGCCGGCGGAAAGTGCCATCAGGACTCGACCGCTACGGCTGTCAAATAGGGCCCACGCTGCTGTAAGGAGTACACTATGCTGACGGGAATTCTGTCGATTTTTCTGATGGTCCAGGCGCCGGTGCAGGGGCGTCCCGTGAGCGAGGCGCGCACCGCCCCGGTCCAGCCCCGAACGGGTGACGCCGCGGTCCTGGGAGCCATCAACGCAGCCGATGCGAGCATTACGGAAGCCGCGAAGCTGGCCAGCACGAAGGCAGGCGGGGGCGATGTGCGCTCCCTCGCCAGCACAATGGTGACCGACCACCGGAAATCACTCACGGAGGGCGGGCGGCTGGCGAAGGCCCTTGGCATCACGCGCGCGCTCCCGACCGACACGGTCCTGACGCACGCGCACGAAACCGCGATGCACGAACTCAATCTGCTGAGTGGCAGCGCCTTCGATGCGCGGTTCATCCAGTGCATCATTGCGGAGCACCAGACGGTCATCAAGTTGCTGGAAGGCTCGCTGGGCAGCACGGCAACGCGGCCGGAAGTGCGTCAGTTCCTGGCACAGCAGCTCCCGCTATTGCACAGCCATCTTGCGGCCGCCGAGAAGTGGCAGGCGGCGCATCCATCGGCACCGACGCGAAAGCCCTGATGCTCCGAGGGTAGCGGCCGCGGGCCATCGGCGCGATCTTGCGTCAGGGGATGGTCGCGCCGTGAGACCCACTCCGGGCGAAGGCACAATGCCCGGTGGTAAGGAGCGTATGGCCGAGTATCACGCCGAGGTGGAATGGCAGCGCGGGGAGGCGGTGTTTACCGACAAGCGATACAGTCGGCGGCATCTCCTGCGCTTCGATGGGGGGATTGAGGTGGCCGGGTCGTCGTCCCCGCTGCACGTCCGGCTCCCCTGGTCCGATCCGGCGGCGATCGATCCGGAGGAAGCGTTTGTGGCGGCGCTCGCGAGCTGTCACCTGCTTACGTTCCTCTATGCCGCGGCCAGGCGTGGCTACCGTGTTGACCGGTATCGCGATGACGCCGTTGGCGTAATGGCACGCGATGACGCCGGTCGCGACTGGATCAGCGTGGTCACCCTGCGACCCGATGTGGTGTTCTCGGGAGCGCTGGTTCCCACTCGTGATGAGATCGAGGCGCTGCATCACGAGGCGCACGACACCTGTTTCATCGCCGCTTCGGTCCGCAGCGAGGTGCGGTGCGAGCCGGTGTTCCCCACCAGCTGAATCAGCCCCCCGACATCGCTCCGATGACCAGGAATGGCTCTTCTCCCCGCTGCACAGCTGGGGGAAACGGTGTCGTGGCGGGATCGTGGGAGATGTCCCGCTCGCAGGCATAGTAGCGGACGAATGCCCGCCGCTTGCCGGTGACGCCATCGCGAACCGTGCCGCGCAGCATGGGATAGCGCGCCTCGATCGCATCGAGGACGAGAGCGGGAGAGGCCGGGCCGTCGATGTCGATGGCGAGCTCGCCTTCGAGTCGCGCCAATGCCAGCAACGGCGCCGGTAGCTGGACGCGAATCACGGCAGCGTCTGTGCCTCGACCGAGAGCACCGCTGGCAGATCCCGGACGATGGCCTCCCAGTGGTCGCCCGCATCCCGTGAGCCATACACCTGCCCGCCGGTGGTGCCGAAGTAGACTCCGCACGTCTCGAGAGCATCGACGCTCATCGCGTCGCGCAGCACGTTGACGTAGCAATCGGATTGCGGCAGTCCGTGCGTCAGTGCCTCCCACTCATTTCCGCCGCTCCGGCTCCGGTAAACCCTGAGCTTGCCATCGGGGGGATAGTGCTCCGCGTCGCTCTTGATCGGGACGACATAAATCGTCTCCGGTTCGTGCGCGTGCACATCGATGACGAACCCGAAGTCGCTCGGCAGGTTGCCACTCACTTCGCGCCAGAGGTCGCCGCTGTCATCGCTGCGCATCACATCCCAGTGCTTCTGCATATAGAGCACGCCCGGCCTGGACGGATGCATCGCCATATGGTGAACACAATGCCCGACCTCGGCGGTCGGGTTCGGGATGTAGAGCGAATTGAGACCCCGGGTGATCGTGTGCCAGCTGGCGCCGCCATCGTCGCTCCGGAACGCGCCAGCGGCCGAGATCGCGATATAGATGCGTTCGGGGTTCGCCGGGTCGAGGATGATCGTGTGGAGGCACATTCCCCCTGCGCCGGGGGCCCACTGCGGCCCCGTGCCGTGCTTGCGCAGGCCGGGGAGCTCCGCCCAGGTCGCGCCGCCATCGGTCGAGCGGAAGAGCGCCGCGTCTTCCACCCCCGCGTAGACCGTATCGGGATCCGTGAGCGACGGTTCGAGGTGCCAGACACGCTTGAATTCCCACGGATGCGGGGTGCCATCGTACCACTGGTGTGTACCCGGCTCCCCGTCGTAGGTGAACTGGTTGCCAACCGGGTTCCAGCTCTTGCCGCCATCATCGGAACGCTGGATCAGCTGTCCGAACCAGGCGCTGGACTGCGAGGCATAGATCCGGTCGGGATTGGTCGGGCATCCCTTGACGTGATACACCTCCCAGCCCGGAAAGTGCGGGCCGGCCACGTCCCACTTCTCACGCTTTTCATCCGAGGTGATCACGAAGGCACCCTTGCGGGTACCGACCAGCAGGCGAACGCCAGGCATCGAGTCCGGCTCCGGGAAGAGGGCAGGAATAGCATAGCCACTGCCCCGGTGGCTCTGGAAGGGGTCCCGCCGTACCTTTGTCGCACCCGGAGCATTCGAACCGCTGCATCACTTGCACAGGACTGAGGGACCATCCCGATGTCGGCTTTCCGTTACGCGCTGTATTCCCTGTCGCGGGCCCGCGGCTTTGCCCTCGCCGTCGTGGTCACGCTCGGTCTGGGCATCGGTGCCAACACCGCCATTTTCTCGGTCATCCGCGGCGTAATGCTCCGACCGCTTCCACACCGCGACGGCGACCGGCTGATGTACCTGAAGCAGTCGGCCACTGGTCCGGGCCGGGAAGATGTGGCGTTTTCGGTTCCCGAAATCAATGATTTCCGCGAAGCATCCAGAACGCTCGGCGGGATCGCCGAATATTCACCCATCACCTTCACGATGCTGGGCGAAACGGATGCCACCCGGATCGATGCCGGACTGGTCACCGGCAACTACTTCTCCGTGATGGGGCTCACGCCGATCCTGGGGCGTGCGTTCGACGCAGGAGATGACGGCCGCAGCGCGGCGCCGGTGATGATCCTCACGCACGACTTCTGGCTCAAGCGCTTCAATGGCGACTCGAGCATCGTCGGCAAGTCGCTCCGGGTCGGTGGCAAGTCGGTGACGGTGGTAGGCGTTCTGCAGCCTGCTCCCAATTTCCCGGCACGGATCGATGCGCTGATGAATATGGTGAACAGCGAGCATCACCTCAGCGCGATGATGGTGACGGGACGTACGCATCGAATGACGCAGATGATTGCCCGTCTTGCCCCCGGGGCCACAGTGGAGGCAGCGCGCGCCGAGGTGGCACGGATCACGGCCACGGCGCACGCCGATCATCCCGAGGCCTACGATGCGGCGTCGGGATATCGCGTCACGCTCACCCCGTTTCAGGAAGTCCTGGGTGAAAAGGCGCGCACGACACTCTGGCTGCTGATGGGTGCCGCTGCGTTCGTGCTGGTGATCGCCTGCGCCAATGTGACCAACCTCACCCTGATGCGCGCCGTGCGACGCGAGCACGAACTCGTGGTCCGTGCGGCCCTCGGCGCTGGCGCCTCTCGGCTGCGGCGCCTGCTGCTGGTCGAGAACCTGTTGCTGGCAGCGTTCGGCGGTGTCCTGGGACTGATCCTCGCATACGCGGGCGTGGGAATGCTCAGTGTCTTCGCCGCGCGCTACAGTGCCCGGGCCGACGAAATCCGGATCGACGGTGTGGTGCTCGGCTTCACGCTCCTCCTGGTACTGCTGGTGGCCGTCCTGCTCTCCTTTGCGCCACGACTGACGCGGGAGGGCGAGCTCGGCGCCGCCCTCAGTGCCGGGGCTCGCCGTTCGAACGGCGGGCAGCGACGCCAGCGCCTGCAGCAGGGGTTGGTGATTGCGCAGGTCGCGGTATCGGTGGTGCTGCTCACCGGCGCCGGGCTGCTCACGCGCACGATGCAGCGGCTTGCCGACGTCGACACGGGGCTGACCACCGACAAGATGTTGACGGTCGAGGTTCCCCGCGATTTCGGCGGCAGTGACAACCCGACCGCTGTCGCCCAGTACGAACGGATGCGCCAGGAACTCGCCGCCATCCCGGGGGTGGAGCAAGTGGGGCTCGGCTCCACCATTCCATTGCGGACGGCCGGCATCTTCCTCGATGTCAAGGGCGAAGGGCGCGCGATTGCACCGGGTGAGCCCGCTCCGCAGTCGGAGTACCGCACCGCCGGGCCGGAGTACTTCTCGGCGGCGGGGATTCCGCTGCTCGCCGGGCGACCATTTGCGGCCACCGACAACGCCACGTCCGCGAAGGTCGTGGTGATCAACAAGACCCTCGCCGACCTGCTCTTTCCGGGCAAGGATCCGATTGGCCGGCACGTGGCGTGGACTGGCGAGGTCCTGAAGTTCATTGGTGTCTCTGATGAATGGCGGACCGTCGTGGGTGTGGTGGGCAATACCCGCGATGGTGGACTCGACGGCGCGGCGATGCCGGCGCTCTTCATTCCGTTTTCTCAGGGAGACTTCCCGACGGGAGGCTTTGTCATCCGGGCTCGCGGGGACGTGGCCGCGTTGGGGCCGGCGGCGTTGCGCACCCTGCGCGCGGTGGCTCCGCAGCAACCGGTGGAGAAGCTGCTCACGCTCGACCAGATCCGCGATGAGAGCGTGGCCCCGCGCCGCCTGAATGCCGTGCTGGTGAGTTCTTTTGGCCTGCTCGCGCTGATCGTGGCCGCGATCGGCATCGCAGGCGTGCTGGCATTCTCCGTGAGTGCCCGCACCAACGAGATCGGAATCCGGATGAGTCTCGGGGCCGATGCATCACGCGTGCAGCGGATGATTCTCGGTGAGGGGGGTGTCCTGATCGGCGCAGGACTCGCACTCGGCGTGCTGGGATCGCTGTTCCTCGCGCGCGTGATGCGCGGATTGCTCTTTGGCGTGGAACCCTACGATCCCGTGACGCTTCTCACCGTGATCCTGCTGATGGCGATGGTTGGCATCACCGCCAGCTGGCTGCCCGCCCTCCGGGCCTCGCGCATCGACCCGGGGGAGTCACTCAGGGCCAGCTAGGCGGCTGGCCCCGATCGGGTCAGCGATTCAGCCAGTAGGACAGCTTCACGAGGAAGGTGTCGTTGGCTCGCTGGGAGAAGAGTTGATCGAGGTCGCCCCCGAATGATTCGCCGCCCTCGAGCGGCCGGTACCCCTCGCGGCCCTGGCTCCAGACCACGAAGAGGGTCGAGCCCGGGCGGTATTCCCACCGGAAGACGGCGTTGGACCGGAACTGCTTGAAGTTGAACCCGCCCGCATCGCCGTAGGCATAGGCCTGGAAGCGATCATCGTACTGTGCCGCGCGCGGGTCGCGCAGTTCACGGACATTCGTGTAGGTCCCCTTCGAGACATACGGATTGGCGTAGAGCTGAAGGGAGGCCGTGGGCGAGAAGGTGTAGTTCAATCGCCAGGTCATTCCCAGCGTCCGCTGATCGAGATGCGCGAAGGTGTAATGCGTCGTGCCCTGCGCGTCGGTGAAATTGCCGAACCACTGGGTATCGTCGGTGCGAATGGTGCGATCCACCCCGATCGAACTCGAGAACTGCGAACTCAGCTTGATCGTGACCGAGGGAGAGAGGTTGAAGCGGTGGGTGCGTCCGCCGTCGGTGCGCGAGTAGTTGAACCAGATGCCCGGCACGATGCGATTGCGGTCGTCGCCCTGGATTCCGCCCCAGGGGGCAAAGTAGGGCTCCACGCGGAGTGCAGGCCCGCCGCGAGTACAGTCGTGATCGCAGTAGACATCGCCGAGTGAGCCCAGGGTGCCACCGAGATGGAACCACCAGCGGTTCGTGAGCTGCGTGTGCACGTTGGTGTTGAAGGCATTGTCGGTGGTCAGCCCACCGGTGGTCCAGTAGTGCCAGTAGTTGAAGTTCCAGTTCAGCCGCTGGTAGACACGGTTCGGCTTGTTGAACTGCAGGGCGAACCAGTTGGTCCAGCTGACCTTGTCGGCCTGTTGCAGGAAGCCGAGATCGTTGACCTCGAACCCCGCCGACTTGCGACCGTATCCGGTCTCGAAATGCGTCCGCTGCCCGCCGACCTTCGCGAACCGGAACTCCTCGGAGTGGCCGGTGAGGGAGGTACGAGTGGGATCATAGGCAAGGTCGTCATCGGGACGCTGGAAATAATGCACCGGCGAGCGCTGGGTGGCCGCGATCGCCTCGGCACTCCCGGCCACGCGACTCTCCGCCACGGAGCCTGATACCTCGAAGCGCCCGAACCGGTGGCGCGCATCGACGCCGAGCACATTGGCCGAGCGATGGAGGAAATCTTCCGTGGAAGCGTCGAGTGAGCGATTGACGCCAGTCAGCATCACGCCGATGCTCGTCCGCCCTCCGGTGAAGTCCTGGTTGGCCCGCACCACGGCATAGTTGGTGGAGGGCTCAAGGGTCCGGCCTGCCGGGCCATCGACGCGATCCGTGAACGCATCCACTACGCCAACCGACAATCCGCCCGGGAGCCGACCGGTCAGCTTTGCGGCACCGAGGATCCGGGTGGACGTTGGGGACGTCACGTCGCCGTAGCGACCAGCGAGTTGCGGCGATCGGCCGATGCGCCGGGAATAGAACAGCCCTTCGCCCGTCTGGCAGTCGACCACCACAAAGCAATTCAGGTTCATCGTGAACAACCCTTTTCCCTCGACGAAGAAGGGTCGCCGTTCGCTGAAGAAGGTTTCGAAGGCGGAGAGGTTCAATTCGGCAGGATCGGCCTCGACCTGACCGAAGTCCGGATTCACGGTCGCGTTGAGCGTGAGGTTGGATGCGACCGCGTATTTGAGGTCGCCGCCCACGGAGAGCGCCTGCCGGCGATCGATGCCGATGCCAGTGGGTCGCGGCTCGTTCCGAGTGACCAGGTAGGGCGCGAGTTCGGCCCGGCGCGGCGTGGCCAGTTGTTCGAGTCCGGTCAGGACGCCGAACTGCGACACGAACCCGGGCCGTGAGCGCCGTTGCAGCGGCCAGGTGACCATTGCCGTGTGGCGCTGGATCGCGCGCGTTACGGCGAACCCAAAGGTCACGCTCGGTTCCGGCGCGAAGCGGAGTTGCGAAAAGGGAATCCGGAATTCGGCCGTCCATCCCGTCGCATCGATGCTGGTTGCGACGTCCCAGACACCATCCCACGCGGGGTCTTCGTCGCCGTCGTTGAAGATGGCGTAGTCGGCTTTCACGCCTGCGGGGTTCACGGTGAACTCGAAGCCAGTGCGGCGGTCGTGGTAGGAGTCGATCAGCACCGTCAACTGGTCAGAGGCCGTCTGGTCGTCGCGACGCGAGAGCAATCCCACAATGCTGTCGGGCCTGGTGTCGAAGGCGTGAACCAGGACGTAGAGATTCCGTTCGTCGTAGAGCACGCGGAACTCGGTGGCCTGCATTGGCGCTGCACCCTCGGAGGGACGTGCCTCGAGGAACTGGCTGACCGGCGTGGCGAGCTGCCAGGCCGGTTCGTCGCCCCTTCCGTCGAGGAGCGGCGGCCGGTCGGCCCGGACGGCACGTACCGACGGGGGAGCGGCCGGAAGGGACTGGGGTGTCTGCACCTGGGCGGCGAGCAGCAAGCCGAGGGGGATCAGCACGTAGGGCTCCGTCGGAAATGATGTAGTGCTTCGACACCCGTAGTTGTCGAATGGTTGCAGGGCGACCGACCCGGGAGTGGCGGGTGCAGGTCGAAACTACAGCCGTAGATCTACAGTCGTAGTAATAAAAGTCAACCCTTTCGGGTTCCGGGGCGCCCCGAACGGGGAAGTGAGGACAGGGTCTGGATGGATGACCGGCGCCCGAAAGTTGGCACCCGCTGGAGAGTGGCCGTAATATGAAGCATCCCGCACCGCCCAACCCAAGGTCAGGAATCCATGATGCTTCCGTCTCCGCGCTGTCGCGCCGCCCTCTGCTGGGCGCTCGCCACTGCGGCCTGCTCGCACGCCGCACCGGTTTCGCCCGCACCCGCTCCAGTGTCGTCTCGTCCGGCGCTGCCGCCCCCCGCCGCCCCCGACCTGGAATTCATGACCGGGATGATCGGCCACCACGCGCAGGCGATCACGATGTCGAAGTGGGCGCCGACGCACGGAGCCAGCCCCTCCTTGCAGATCATGGCCGCGCGAATCATCAACGCGCAGGAAGACGAAATCGCGACGATGGAACGCTGGCTGCGCGACCACAACATTCCGATTCCCGATCGCAACGCGCACGGAATGAAGATGAAGATGAACGGGATGGAGCACACGATGCTGATGCCCGGTATGCTGACGGACGAGCAGATGGCGCAGCTCGATGCCGCACGAGGCGTGGAATTCGATCGTCTCTTCCTGACCTATATGATCCAGCACCACACCGGCGCGCTGACGATGGTCGACAAGCTCTTCGGGAGCTACGGCGGCGCGCAGGATGAAATCGTGTTCAAGTTTGCGAATGACGTGAACGCCGATCAGGGCTCCGAGATTGATCGGATGCACAAGATGCTCGACACTCTTCCGCCGGCGCAGACCGCGCCGTGACCCGTCCGATGCCGCGTTTTCTTCTCACCGTCCCTTCACCGGAAGCATCAATGACACTCCTGTATCGTGCCACGCTCGTGACCGGCACCCTCGCCCTCGCGGCGTGTGCGTCGTCGTCCTCGACGGCCGGCAGCATGCCGGCGCCCGCCTCCAGCAACATGTCGATGTCTGCGCCCTCGCCGGATCCGCGTGTGGGTCTTCGCCCCGGCACGATGGTGCGCTGGACGAAGGACAGCACCAAGATGGTGATCGGGCAGCCGGCTGCCGAGGCGTCGTGGAATATGCGACTCCTCTCGAACACGCCGCCGAGCGACCAGTTCGTCGGGGCCACCAATTCCGACCTCGCCTTCAAGGGCAATCTGGCGATCCAGGGCAGCTACAGCGGCTATCAGATCTGGGACATCTCCAACCTGACGAAGCCGACCTTGAAGACGGCGTACTTCTGCCCGGCCTCCCAGAGCGACGTCTCGGTGTACGGCAACCTCCTGTTCGTTTCGGGCGAGGGCCTCACGGGCCGGATCGACTGCGGCGCCCAGGGCGTGCCCGACTCGGTGAGCAAGATCCGCCTGCGCGGCATCCGGATCTTCGACATCACCGACATCAACAATCCGAAGAACGTCGGCAACGTGCAGACCTGCCGCGGTTCGCACACGCACACGGTGCTGGTGGATCCGAAGGACAAGGAGAATGTGTACGTCTACATCTCGGGCTCCTCGAGTGTCCGTTCACCGAGTGAGCTTCCCGGCTGCTCCCGGCTTGCCCCGAGCGAGGATCCCAACTCGGCCTTGTTCCGCATTGAAGTGATCAAGGTGCCGTTGGCGCACCCGGAGCAGGCCGCGATCGTGGCGTCGCCGCGCATCTTCAATGATCTTGCGGCACCGCCGACCCACGGCGAAGGAGCGGCAGATGCGGCGGCTCGCGCCGCGGCGCTGGCCGCTGCCAAGAAATCGGGCGCCTTCACCGCCACGATCGGCGGGAACGAGATGGTGCTCCCGGCCAACTTCACCCGGCCGATGCTGGACAGCATCGTGAAGGCTCGCGGTGGCAGTGGCGGACCGACCGGTGCGGACAGCGCAGCACTGCGCGCAGCCCTGCCCGATATGATCGCCACGATGACCGGCGCTCCGCGCGGTCGCGGCGGCGCCCGCCCGGCCCCGACCGGACCGAACCAGTGCCACGACATCACCGTCTATCCGGCCATCGGCCTGGCGGGTGGTGCCTGCGGCGGCTACGGCCTGCTGCTCGACATCAGTGATCCGGCAAACCCGAAGCGGATCGACGCGGCCGCCGACTCCAACTTCTCCTACTGGCATTCGGCGACGTTCAACAACGAGGGCACCAAGATCCTCTTCTCCGACGAGTGGGGCGGCGGCGGCCAGCCGAAGTGCCGTGCCACCGACAAGATGGAATGGGGTGCCGACGCGATCTTCACGCTGAACAATCGCAAGATGCAGATGCAGAGCTACTACAAGATGCCGGCGGCACAGACCACGCTGGAGAATTGTGTGGCGCACAACGGCTCGCTGATCCCGATCCCGGGCCGCGACGTGATGGTGCAGGCCTGGTATCAGGGCGGGCTGTCGGTGTTCGACTGGACTGACGCCAACCACCCGAAGGAAATCGCGTTCTTCGATCGCGGGCCGATCGATGGCACCCGGCAGGGCAACGCAGGGTCGTGGTCGGTGTACTGGTACAACGGCGCGATGGTTTCGTCTGAAATCGGCCGTGGACTCGACATCCTCGAACTGCAGCCGAGCGCGTTCCTGTCGCGCAACGAAATCGATGCGGCGAAGTCGGTGAAGCTCGATTACCTGAACGCGCAGGGGCAGCCGAAGTTCGTGTGGCCCGCGAGCTTCTCCCTGACGCGCGCCTACCTCGACCAGCTGGAGCGGTCGGGCGGGATGGCGGCCGACAAGATTGCCGCGGCTCGCGCGGGGCTCTCAAGCGCCGAGAAGAGCAGCGGCAGCGCACGCAAGTCGGCACTAAACGCGCTGGCCACGGAGATGCACACGGCCGCGGCAAGCGCCAGCGACTCGAAGAAGGCGCACACGATGGCTGGTTCCATCAACGCCCTGGCCGACGCGACGCAGTAAGCTCGGCCAGTTACCTTTGCGACACACGGCAGGCCAGCGCACCGGCCTGCCGTGTGTCGTATGCACCCCTCAGGGACCAACCAATGCGAATACAATGTTCCATCGGCCTGGCGTGTATGCTCGCCGGACCGGCGGCGGCTCAGGGCACGAACCGACCCTCGAGCACCATTCACCAGGAGAACCGTGTGACAGCGATTGCCAGGGGCACGTTCGACGTGACGATGGACCGGCTGCCTTCGGACGAGATTGCGGATGCTGCGCAGCTTGGCCGGATGTCGATCGAGAAGACCCTGCACGGCGATCTTGAGGGCACCAGCAAGGGGCAGATGCTGGCCAGCGGGACGCTGGTCACTGGCTCGGCCGCCTACGTGGCGATCGAGCGAGTGACCGGGACGCTCAATGGCCGGTACGGCTCCTTCTCCCTGCAGCACTCCGCCTGGATGGCGGGTGGCGAGCAGTCGCTCACGGTCACGGTGATTCCCGATTCAGGGACCGAAGCCCTCACGGGCCTGAAGGGCACGTTCGTGATCATCATTGCGGGGAAGGACCACTCCTACGAATTCAGCTACTCCCTGCCCGCCAGGCCCTGAAGACACCCCATCACGTCCTGGCATCTGCCGGCGTGCCCCAGTAGCGCCTGAGGTTCGCCACGATCACCGGCAAGCCGCGAAAGACGCAGAAGGCGAGGGCGACCCACGCTGTGGCCTGAAATATCCGCAGCAAGTCGGAGGCGAGCGACGTAGAGCGCGAGTCCGGATTTCCGCCGGCGAGCGCCTGCGCGAGTGCCAGGCCGCAGAAGGTCACCACCTTGCTGACCGAATAGCCGATCCGCATCGGCGGTGAGCCGACCAGGAAGCGACCCAGCCGCGAGCGGTGCTGGTCGAACGGGGGAATTCCCTGGGCCACGCCGATGCTCCGGAAGGCATCGGTGAGCGTCGTACGGGCCACGACCACGAGCGGGATGATGACCGGAATCATCGCGAGGTCGGCAAACACGACCCAGAGCACCAGTTCGTAGGTCCGGTCGGCCGCAATATCGAGTACGCTGCCGAAGAGCGAGGTCTGGCCGCTCCGGCGCGCGACCACACCGTCCACCGTATCGAGCATCAGGCCCACGAAGAGGAGGCCGACGCCCAGAAGCCGCAGCGTCGGGCTGCCCTGATAGAGGATGAGGGCGATCAGGAGCAGCAGTGGGAAACGCGAGAGCGTGATCCAGTTGGCCAGCATCGGGGGCCCCCGAAGATGATGACCCCACCTGTATGGGGTCGTTGACCTCAGGGGCCGAGGGATTACCCTTGGCCCCATGACGACGTCCGAACATACCAGCCCGCCTGACCCGAATGGTGATTCCACTGACCTTGAGCGCCTCCGCATTGCCCTCGAGGCCCTCGAGGCCATCGTGGCCGACAGGGGGGTGCTCACCTCGATGCCAGACGCCGAGCGCCACCGGCTGATCAATGCCGCCGGGCTGGTCTACAACCCCGATACCAGCGCGCGCCGCCGGATGGTCAAGGCGACCATCAAGCAGCGCAAGGCCGACCGCGTGGGACGCGAGGAGAAGGTCCTCTCCGAGACGGGCATCCGTGCCCTTCGGCGGCAGACCGTCTTCACGACTCCGAATTTCTTCCCGCCTGCCGATTTCGAGCAGGGTGACGTCGAGGGCGACCCGGACTTCCGGGAGCCAATGGAACGACTGCATTGCTATGTCTGCAAGCAGGATTTCACTGAAGTGCACCACTTCTACGACCAGCTCTGTCCGAGCTGTGCCGAGTTGAACTTCCGCAAGCGGACCGAACTGGCCGACCTGAGCGGACGGGTGGCACTGCTCACCGGTGGGCGGGTGAAGATCGGCTATCAGGCCGGTCTCAAATTGCTCCGCGCGGGGGCGTCGCTGATCGTCACCACCCGCTTCCCACGCGATTCCGCGATGCGCTACGCGCAGGAGCCGGACTTTGGGGAGTGGGGTCATCGGCTGGAGATTTTCGGCCTCGACTTGCGCCACACACCGAGCGTCGAGGCGTTCTGTCACGAGCTGCTGGAGACTCGTGATCGACTCGACTTCATCGTCAATAACGCCTGCCAGACGGTGCGACGCCCCCCCGACTTCTATCAGCATATGATGGACGGCGAGACGGCCGCGATCCAGGAGATGAGTGAACCGGTTCGCCGCTTGCTCGGTCGCTACGAGGGGCTGCGCGGGTACCACATGCTTCCAGAGGCGGAGGCTGGTGGTGTCCTGCCAGCCACGTTCGATCGCCAGATCTCGGCGGTGGCGGGGCTCACGCACGCGGCCGAGCTGTCTCAGGTACCGCTGTTGCCGGAGGAACTGGAGGCACAGGGCGCGCTCTTTCCACAGGGGCGGCTCGACCAGGACCTGCAGCAGGTGGATTTGCGCGGGCGCAATTCGTGGCGGCTGCTGATGGCGGAGGTGCCATCGGTCGAGTTGCTCGAGGTGCAGCTCGTCAATGCCATTGCACCATTCATCATCAACGCGCGACTGAAGCCGCTGATGATGCGCACGCCGGAACGCGACAAGCACATTGTGAATGTGTCTGCCGTGGAAGGGCAATTCTACCGGCGCTGGAAGACCACGCGGCACCCGCACACCAATATGGCAAAGGCCGCGCTCAACATGATGACGCGGACGGCGGCCACCGACTATCACGGCGATGGCATTCATATGAATGCCATCGATACCGGATGGGTGACCGACGAGGATCCGGTCGAGATTGCTGCGCGGAAGACCGCGGAACACCGGTTCCATCCGCCGCTGGATATTGTGGACGGGGCGGCGCGAATCGTGGATCCGATCATCGCCGGCTTCAATACCGGCGTGCATATCTGGGGTCAGTTTCTCAAGGACTACAAGCCCACTGACTGGTAACGGCCACCGGGCGGAACTCCACCGTCCGCCGGACCGTACTACTTGCTGGTGCCGACTTCACGGCTAACCCACCTCCCGGAGTTGTCGATGCGTGCGTGGCTCAGCTGCCTGCTCTCCCTGATCGTGTTGCCGGCCGCGGCGCAGCAGACGCCTGGGCAGATCGTTCCTCGCCCCGCGCAGGGTCGGGTTCCACAACTTCCCGCCCCAACCATCGTGGAGTACCAGCCGAGGTCAACGCTGGTGGTTCCAGTGCACCTCGTGCCACGGGCGAAGTATCCCGTCATCGACATCCATGGCCATCCGCCGGCGCTGCTGACCAACGACATCATCGAGCGCGTCGGGGCAGGAATGGATTCGCTCAACCTGCAGGTGATGGTGAATGCCAACGGCACCTCGGGCGATCGCCTGGTGCAGCAGCTCGCCGCCATCAAGGGGAGCAGGTACGCCGATCGCTTCGTGATGTTCACGACGCTCAACCTGCGCGACGTTGGCGCGGGATCGGGCGCGCGCATCGCCGCACAGCTCGAGGCCGACGTGAAGGCGGGCGCTGTGGGAGTGGGCGAGATCATGAAGGGTTTCGGGATGAGCTCCCGCCGCAGCGACGGCAGCAGGTTGCATCTCGATGATCCCGAGCTCGACATTGTCTGGGAAACGGCGGCACGACTGAAGATCCCGGTGTTCATTCACACCGGTGATCCGGCGGAGTTCTGGGCGCCGCTCGATTTTCACAATGAGCGCTGGCTGGAACAGGCCATCTATCCCGAGCGCCGGTATCAGGACAGCACCCGCTATCCGGCATTCGAAGAGTTGATGGCCGAGCGCGATCGGATGCTGCGGAAGCATCCCAATACCATCTGGGTGCTGGCGCACCTGGGTTGGCACGCGCAGGATCTCGCGCGGCTCGGCCGGATGTTCGATGCGATGCCGAATCTGTATGCCGAAGTGGGAGCGGTGCTGTATGACATTGGGAGACAGCCGCGGAGTGCGCACGACTTCTTCGTGAAGTATCAGGACCGGTTGCTGTTTGGGAAAGACAGCTATCAGCCCGATGAGTATCCCTACTACTGGCGTGTGTTCGAGACCAACGATGATTACTTCGACTACTACCGCGATTATCACGCCTTCTGGAAACTCTATGGGATCGGTTTGCCCGATCCCGTGCTGAGGCAGCTCTACTACGGCAATGCGCTCCGTATTATTCCTGGCATCGCTCGCGCCGGTTTTCCGAAATAGGGGCGGTCACTCCGCAGGGAGGAGCTTGCCGCCCTGGTAGGTCTGGACGCCGTTGTTGACCGTGTTCAGCAGGAGATACGCGTCGGGACGGCCGTAGGCCGCCATCAGGTCGAGCATCATCGGCTCCTCGCCGCCCCAGGGGAAGGCGAACACCACGTCGAACTCGTCCAGTGGGTGAGCGAGTTCGAGGTACCCCGAGGAGCCAGTGCCGATGGTGGCGATCCTGCCGTCGCCGCTCGCCGGCTTGTACTGATACCCGTTCGGGAGGAACGAGCCTTCCGCAAAGCGTGCTTCCGAAAAGTGCCGCGCAGCAAGCCCGCGAGCGGTCTGGACGAGCTGGGTGTCGAGCTCGATGCCGAATGCCTCAAACCCTAGCATATCGGCCATTACGGTGATCACGCCGGTTGCCGAACCCCACTCCAGAAACTTGAGACCTGGGCCTCGCCGCGGGAGCAGGGCAGCGAGGACGGTCTCGTAGTCGGCCGCAATGAAGGGATGGAACTCGCCTGGTGCGTTCTTCTCGCTGAACTCCTCCCAGATCGACCACCCCTCCGCAAGCAGGGCACGCACCTGTTCCTGGGCTTCGTCGGAGAGCGGCGCGGTCGGGTCGACCAGCAGCTCACGGAGCCGCTTCTTCTCGGCCTTGTCGTCCCGCTTCTGCTGCTTCTTGAGGTCCTTCTGACGCTTTTCGAATCCGTAATTTTGACGCTTCGCCATAAGCGGGCTCCGGTCCGTCTGAGCGGGGACGGCTCCGGGCGCCAGCGTGCGCACGTTTGCCAGTTCTTCTGGACGAAAAGTAGCGGATTCGCTGGCGGCGTGATGGACCGGCAGGGGAATTCCGCCTAGTTTCGGTGCGCGCGTGGCAACTGGGGCGGGTCGAGCTACCAGCAAGGGAGTGGCATGTCGACAAGCAGGGCAGATGCAACGACTCTGACGGGTCACGACGGCTGGGCGGCGGCCGGTCGACGGATCGGCTTCTGCGTCGCGTATTTCGCTGCGTGGATGCTCTACTTCGGCGTCCTTCGGCTTGCCTTCCTCTGGTATCACTTGCGCGAAACCGAGCAGAGCGGATTCGGTGCTGCGGCGCGGGCACTCGGCTACGGTGCCCGGATGGATATGGCCGCGACCGCCTACCCCGCGGTGGTCGTCTTTGCGTTCACGGCCGTTTCGCTCTTTCTCCCTGCGGTTGGTCGGGTGGTGGTGAAGCTGGTGACGGGCGGAATGCTCCTGCTGCTGACCCTGATTGCCGTGATCGACCTGGAGTTGTTCCGGGTCTGGGGCTTCCGGATCGACGGCGCCATCCTGCGCTACCTGAACATGCCGCGCGAGATGTTTGCGTCGGCAGGCGCGTCGCCGATGGTGTTGCTGGTGCTGATCCTGGTTTTGCTGCTGGCACTGGCGGCGTGGTGGTTCACGCACCTCTTTTTATCCGAGCTTGCGGGCTGGCAGCGCATTCGCTGGTATGCCGCCTTGCCGACATTCGCCCTGCTTGGCGGGCTCTGCTGGTTTCTCTACTACCCGGCGCGCGGCGGCTTTCAGAAACAGCCGATGACGCAGAGCACGGTGTACTTCTCGCGGGACGCCTTCGCGAACCAGGCGGCGATCAATGCTGACTGGAATTTTTTTGATTCGATCTGGTGGCGAACCTACGATACGACCAACGCCTACCGGGTGCTCCCACCGGAGCAGGCGAAGGCCACGGTGGGCTCCCTCCTCGCGAGCGAGCCAGTGCCGGAGGTCGAGCTGCTGCGGATCGCGCGACCCAATGTGATCATCATCTTGTGGGAGAGTCTGACGTCCAAGGTCGTGGAACGACTTGGCGGAGTACCTGGCGTCACGCCGCAATTCGATTCGCTGATCCACGATGGCGTGCTATTTGATCATTTCTTTGCCACCGGCGACCGCAGCCCCGAGGGGCTCACCGGCGTTCTGAGCGGCTATCCGGCGCAGCCGGCGACGGAAATCATTCAGCATCCGCGCAAGAGCGCCACGCTGCCGGCGCTTCCGCACGACTTCGCAAGGGCCGGATACCACAGTCGCTTCTACTACGGGGGCGACCCCGAGTTCACCAACTTCAAGTCGTATCTGTTGCAAGCCGGCTTCGATTCCCTCGTGACGGCGAGCGCATTCCGACCCGAGGACCGGCATTCGTCCTGGGGCGCCGACGACCACGTGGTGCTGGGCCGACTCGAGGGTGACCTCGCGGCGATGCCGCGGCCGTTTTTCGTGACCCTGTTTACCCTGAGCAGCCACGAGCCGTTCATTGTGCCCATGGAAACACGGATTCCGGGTTCGGACGAACGAAGCCGCTTTCTCAATTCGCACTTGTACACCGACCAGAGCATCGGTGCGTTTGTGCGCCGGGCTCGGCAACAGTCGTGGTGGGACAGCACGCTCATCGTGATCGTGGCCGACCACGGACATCGACTCCCCGAGCTTGACTCGCTGCAGTCGTCGAGGAAGTGGGAGACTTTCTCCATTCCGATGTTGTGGGTCGGTGGCGCGCTTGCCCGGCGAGACACTGTCATCCACGGGGTCGGAGGCCAAGTCGACATTCCGCGTACCCTGCTCGCGCAACTCGGGTTCGATGGTACCGCCTATCGCTGGAGCCGAAACCTCCTGGCCCGCAACGCGTCGTCGTGGGCCTGGTTCACCTTTACCGACGGCTGGGGGCTGGTCACTGATTCCGGGGCGGTCGCGTGGGACAATATCGGCCGGAGACGGATCGCCAGCCTCGGCAGGATTGACTCAACCGGTGTTCAGGCAGGCCAATCGCTCTTGCAACTGCTGGTGGAGGACTATGTCTCGCGATAGCGCGCAGCACGATCTCGACGCTTTCGAGACCCCGCGACTGCGGGGATATCGTCTGCTGCCAAGTCACGTGGCGGATGTGCAGCGACTCCACAGCGATCCCGATGTGATGGCGCATCTCGGTGGGGTCCGGGACGCGGAACAGACCGCGGCCTACTTCGAACGCAACCTGCGCCACTGGGACGAGTTCGGTTACGGCGTGTACCTGCTCACCGGACAGGACGACGACGCTGTGATCGGGCTCGGCTGCCTGCGGGGATTGCAGCTCGATGGACGCGACGAGATCGAGATCGGCTACCTCTTCTTCAAGCCATACTGGGGCCAGGGTCTCGCGAGCGAGGTGGCCCGGGCCTGTCTTCGAATGGGGTTCGAGGTCCTCGGCGCGGAGTCGCTCATCGCGCTCACGCATCCCGAGAACATCGGATCGCGGAAAGTGATGGAAAAGGTGGGGATGCACTTCGATCGCGAGACCGTGCTCAATGGCGCACCGATCGTGGTCTATCGCCTGAACGCGTCGCCAGCCCCAGCCGAGGCGTAGGTCACGTTTCGTTCGGGAACAGTATTAACCCGGATGCGCGCGAGTGGCGGAGGTTGGCGGATCGTCCTGACCCTGTCATAATGGGCACCGGCTCGGCGACCCAGCTGGAGGATTCGATGGCATTGCATTGGGGACGAATTTCGGTGGCGGCGGCAGTGGCGGCGGTGGTTCCGTTGGCTGCGATGGCGTTGCTGATGGGCTCACAGGGATCGGCCGACGCGGCAGCGGTGGCGCGCGACCCTTCGACCCTGCTGCGCTGGGTTGAGGCGTTCGTGGCAGGCTTCGCGGCCCTGGGTGCGGCCTACTGGGTGGCGCGGCCTCTGCCTAGCCATCGGGTGCTGCACGGCCTGATCGTAGGGGTGCTCGTCATCGCCCTCGACGTGGCCCTCTTGGTCGGGAACGGGACGGAGTTCCACTGGATGCACATTGCCGGCAATTTCGGCCGACTGGAGTCGGCGGTCTTCGGTGGCTGGATCGCTGGCCGGGGTGTCCGGATTCCGTCAGCGATGCTGTCAGGCTGAGTCCAGCAGTACCCGGGGCGGCAGCACGGCAAGCTAGATTGGCACCAGCAAAAGCGTGCCTCATCACCAGCGTGGGAGTGACGAGCTGATGGATTTCAGGTTGACGGAAGAGCAGGAGCAGGTCAAGCAGATGGTGCGAGATTTCGCCGAGCGTGAGATTCAGCCGCACGTGATGGAATGGGATGAGGCGCAGCATTTTCCGCTGGAGACCATCAAGAAGCTCGGCGAGCTGGGAATGCTCGGCGCGATCTTTCCTGAGCAATATGGCGGCGCAGGACTGAGCTACGTCGACTACGTCAACATCATCGAAGAGCTTGCTGCGGTCGAGTCAGGCGTTGCCCTCGCGGTGGCCGCGCACAACTCGCTCTGCTCCGGGCACATCTTTCTCGGCGGCAACGAGGAACAGCGGATGCGGTACCTCCCCAAGCTCACGAGCGGGGAATGGATCGGCTGCTGGGCGCTGACTGAGCCCGCCTCCGGAAGCGATGCGGCAGGACTGCGCTGCAGCGCGGTGAAGGACGGCGACGAGTGGGTGCTCAACGGCACCAAGAACTTCATTACCAACACGACCTACGCCCAGGTCGCGGTGGTGCTGGCCGTCACCGACAAGAACGACAAGCGTCACGGCATCACGGCGTTCGTGATCGAGATGGATCGCCCCGGCATTCGCGCCGGGAAGAAAGAGAACAAGCTCGGCATGCGAACCTCCGACACGGCCGAGCTGGTGCTCGAGAATTGCCGCGTGCCGGCGGAGAATGTGCTTGGCAAGGTGGGCTACGGATTCATCGATGCGATGAAGGTGCTGGACGGCGGCCGCATTTCCATCGGCGCACTCGCGGTGGGTATTGCGCGGGGTGCCTATGAGTCGGCGCTCAAGTACGCCAAGGAACGCACGGCGTTCGGGCAGCCGATTGCGGGCTTCCAGGCCATCCAGTTCATGCTCTCCGATATGGCTACCGAGATCGAGGCGGCGCGGTTGCTCTGTTATCGGGCGGCGGCCATGAAGGATGCCGGCGAGAAGACCACCCACTGGTCGTCGATGGCGAAGCTCTACGCCTCGGAAACGGCGGTACGGGCGACCCAGAAGACGGTGCAGATCTTCGGCGGATACGGCTTCATCAAGGAATATCCGGCCGAGAAGTTCTATCGCGATGTGATGCTCTGCACCATTGGCGAAGGCACCAGTGAGATTCAGCGGATGGTGATCGCCCGCGCGCTGCTCGCGATGTAGCGCAGCAGAATCCGCAAGTTGGGGACGGGGGGCCGAATCGGCCCCCGTTTCTGTTTCGACCTTCAGATCTTGAGTGTCCTGTGCGACTGAAAATCCTCCCCGCGTTCGTGAGCCTCCTGCTGTTCCTGTGCCTGGGTGGCGCTCGGCAGGCGCGCGCGCAGTTGGTGCAGCGGGAGCGGATCGACAGCGGGGCCCTCGTGAGGATGACGGTCACTGGTGCGCCCGCCTTTCGCGGTAGACTGTTGACCCCCCTCCTTCCGGGTCAGCCGGTGCTTCATTATTGCCGTTACCCTGCGCTCCCCTGCCGGGTGAATGCCGATACCAGCGCGGCGCGGAGCCTCGAGGTTGCCCGGTTGACGCGCCTTGAGCGTCAGGTGGGCAGCTACGCGGGTCGAGGGGCAATGATCGCGGGGGTCATCGGCGCCGTTGGCGGGGGCTACCTGGGCTATCTGCTGACCGGATTGTGCGACGCCCCCTGCGGGGGACCCACGCGCGGCGCGATCGGAGTTGGACTCGGGACCGGACTTTTCTTCGCAGGGATTGGCGCACTCATCGGCTCGGGTTTCGGGCGTTACCACGACGTCCGATGACCTCTCGCAGTCCATTCCGACCATAGGAGCTCAGTCGATGACTCAGGAATCGGTGTTCGAGAGCCTGCTGCTGCAGATCGAGCGGACCCAGGATGGGGAGCCGTGGTTCGGTTCGGCGCGCGAGGCAGCCTTGAGCGGGGTGACGGCAGAGCAGGCGTTGGCCCACCCCATCGCCGGCGCACCGTCGATCTGGGAGGAGGTGCTGCACATGACCGCCTGGACGGGTGAGGTGACCCGACGGCTCGGTGGTGCCAAGCCGGGGGCGCCGCTCGAGGGTGACTGGCCTGCGGTGGTCGACTCGGACGAAGATGCCTGGGCCGCGGCGTGCGCGGCGCTCCGGGTCGTGCACCGGGAACTGCTGGACTCGGCGAAGGCCTGCTCTCCGGCTCGGCTGGGTGAAGTGATTGGGGAGGTGCCTTCACCGTCGCTCGGCACTGGCACAACGGTGGCAGGTACACTCATCGGTCTGGCGCAGCACGACGCCTACCACGTCGGGCAGCTGTTTCTGCTGCGACGCGCCCTCAAGGTGAAGTAACCGTCGTCGTGGGACGCACCATCCGGTTGCTGACCATCTCGGGGAGCCTGCGCGCGGAATCATCGAACACCAGCGCGCTCGTAGCACTCGAGTTGGTGGCTCCTTCAGGCGTCCACGTCACGCATTACCGCGACCTGGGCGAGTTGCCCCACTTCAATCCCGATCTCGACGCCGAGGGGATGACTCCGGCCGCGTCAGTCGCGGCACTTCGTGCAGCGTTCGCGGCGGCCGATGCAGTGGTCATCTGTTCACCAGAGTACGCTCACGGCGTACCTGGCTCGCTCAAGAATGCGCTCGACTGGATGGTGAGCGATCTCGACTTGCCGGGGAAGCCGATCGCGCTGCTGAATCTCTCTCCCCGCTCGATCCATGCACAGGACTCGTTGCGCGAAACCCTGACGACGATGTCGACCCGGGTGATTCCGGCGGCCTCGCTCACGTTACCCTTGTCGGGGCGGCGACTGAGTGCCGAGGAGATCGCAGCCAACAGCACGCTTGCGGCGATTCTTCGCGAATCGCTCGCCGAGTTGGTGGCCGCGGTGGCTACCCAAGCGGAGTTGCCCTCGTTTCCGGTCAACAAACTGTCAGGGAACTGACTCGTTTCGCCGGTTTCCCGGTTTGGCTGCTAGACTCTGGGAGTTGAAATTGCTCACCCTCCTGCCGGGAGTCCGTCCGATGCGTCGATTGCTGGTTTTACTGAGTGCCCTGCTGCTCCCCGTTGGGCTCGTCGCGCAGGCAGGAGGAAAGTTCCCTCCCGATTCGCTGATCAACACCCAGGTGCTCGCCCACGGTACTCCGGTGATGCAGGTCATTGGCCAGATGCGGAATTTCAGTGGGGCGCTGGGCGTGCGCTGCCAGTTCTGCCACGTCGGCGAAGAAGGGATGCCGCTCGACAAATTTGATTTTGCGAGTGATCAGAAGCGCACCAAGCGCGTGGCCCGGCAGATGATGCTGATGGTGGCGGAAGTCAACCGGCGACTCGATACGTTGCCAGGCCGCGTGAGCAGCGGCGTGCAGGTGACCTGCGCCACCTGCCATCGCGGCACCAACCGTCCGGTGCCACTGGCCGCGATCATTAGTGAGGCGGCAATCGGCAGCGGCGCGGACTCAGCGGTGCGCGCCTATCGCGCCCTGCGTGAGCGGTTCTATGGCCGCGACACCTACGACTTCAGTGAGCCCTCGCTCAACAACGCTGCATTGCGTGTGGGGCGCGCGAGCAAGTTCAGTGAAGCATTCTCTCTGATCAAGCTCAACGAGGAATTCTTCCCGGCCTCCTCGGCCGCCGCGGTAATGCGGGGGAATATTGAGCTGCTGCGCGGCGACACCACGGCGGCCGCTGCAGCGTTCCGCGAAGCGATTCAGCGCGACGGCACCAATCCCGAGCCGAAGGGCCGGTTGCGGGACATCGGAAGGACGCCCTGACGGGACGCTTCAGGGTTCGGTTCTGGCAGTAGGGGCAACACGAGGCCCCGGATCCTGCGACTTGAGCGCTTTATGGGCCGGAATCGAACATGGGCCTTCGCATGATTTCGAGAGCCTACATAATTTCAAATGGGAACAATGCGCCTCGCTCACCACTCAATCGCATACTGCGGAGGGATGGCAACTGTTTCCACTCAATAGACTTGGCTGACAGCGGACAGGTGTGGACATGGCAGCATTTGTGGCGCATGGCACGCTGCATCCTTGATTTCCTTCCGAAGTAGAATTACTGTCAAAGTGTTGGTGCTTCTACCTGCGCCCAATGCGAATCTTTTTGGAACCGCTTCAATAATGGACCTTCCCCCGAGGCCTCCATGCTCCGCATCGCCACATTTGCCTCGCTGTTTGTTGGACTCGCCGCTTGCGGCACACCTACCTCAGCAGATACGTCGACATACTGGATCGCCGGCTATGATCGGGCGCCAAACGAAGCTGACGAGAACGCACTTCGTGCCACCGGCGGCTCGAGCATTCAGGCATTCCCCATCGCACGGTCGATCGGCTTTCGGGCGGCCCCTGACGGAGTCCCCTTCAGTCGAATTCCTGGTGTCAAGTACGTATTCCTGGTACGAAATCCGACAGAACCACGGGAGATGGATGTCCACACTGAAAGCGAGCCCGCAGGAACCGACAGTGCGGCTGTGGTCTCAGCTGGCGGTGTAGTAACGAAAGTCAACCAGGAGGATCGGCGAATTACGGTGAGAATCCCCCTCAGTGGAATCAACCTGCTTTCATCAAATCCCAACTTCACGCTCGTAGTGATCGCTTGCGATTGCAGTTACCCCATGTAGCCTCGGAGGGAGGCGACCGTTTCGTTCACGCCCAATTCGTCCGATTCAATTGGAATGCCCAGTCCCCCTGACCTGTGAGCCTTCTTATGAACTATCGCACCTACGTCGCCCTCGTGGTCGGCAGCTTCGCAGCCGCCTGTTCGCCCCTGACCGATTCGTCTTCTCCAACTGCAGAGACAGAAGCGCTTCCTGCTTCCGCCGCTATCGTCGACCCCTCGGTCACAGGCCCGCTTCGGTCGCTAAGCATCAAATACAAGAACTCAGCACCCTTCGCGCGCACTGCTTCCTCGAACGGGGTGGGAGTACGGAGCGTCACTGACTGGCCGAAACATCGCTGGCTCACAATGGATGTCCAAGAAGCCCGTGTCGACGCTACGGTAAGGCGGTTGCGAGCACTTCCCTGGGTGGAGCAAGTGGTACTAGGAGAGGATAATTCTCATATCTTCGGTAAGCTTCATCGAGCCACAAATTTCGTAACGGCGCGAAGGACGGATACGAAGCCTTGGGGGGTCGACTCCACAGATGCCGACTATGTGCAAGGGATTGGCTATTCGGGGAGCGGCGTGAAGGTGGGTGTGCTCGATACCGGAGTCGAGTGCACACACGACGACCTTGAGGATCGATTGGCGGGGGGCCACGACTATGTGCACTTGCAGTCTGGGGCGGCCTGCAACGATCAAGTCGGGCACGGGACCGGTGTTGCGGGTATTGCACTCGCTACGGCGAACGGATCTGGGGTGATCGGAATGGCGCCGTCGGCTTCCCTCTACTCTGTGCAAGTCTGCGATTCTGCCGGCGATTGCTCCGACACGCGCTCGGCGAATGGCATCAACTGGGCAATTAGCAACGGAATGGATGTGATTAATTTGAGCTACGGCAACTGTGGGAGCGCTCTCACTGGTGCGGTTCTCGATGCGGTGGAGGACGCGGTCACCGCGGGAATTATCGTCGTCGCGGCAACCGGGAACGGTAACGATTCTGGCTGTAATTCTAGCAATCCAGTCTCCGGCTATGCACAAGTAACCGGTGTGATTGGCGTCGGTGGAAACACGGAGAATGGTAGCTATGTTAGTTCGAATCAGCATGGCACTGGACTAGACCTTTCTGCGCCCACTGTGGTCCTGACTTCAGCACTAGGCAATTCGACTCAGACGCTCGATGGAAGCTCGGCCGCAGCGCCTCACGTCACAGGCGCAGTCGCGCTTCTAGTGAGCGCCGGATGGACGGGATCAAATGTGTATACCCGACTCACATCTTCGGCACGGGATCGGGGTGCAAGCGGCCTCGACGGATATTATGGCTATGGCTTTATCGATGCCTTGGCTGCGGTCGTTCCTGGTCCCCAGATTACGGATGTAACTGCTTGCTACACTCCTCCACTGCACGCCAGCAGCTGTCTACTAAGCCCGCAACGTCAATGGGGGCTACAGACCCTCGAGTATCGATGGGAGGTTAGCTACACTGACGGGGCCCATTCTTCGATCGACACTGGCTATGGAACAGACTCGACCTATAACTTGCCTGTTCCTAGCGGTGAATATACGATCACGGTTGTTACGACAATTCGGGAAAAGTCGGGCTACAGCCCGCGTAACAGGACGAGTATTTCGGACTCCAGGCAATATCCCGTTTGCCCGGGTGGTGATGATTTGCGCGCGTCGCTCCGATCGGACGGCGGTGGTGCGCACTTGGATGCCATTTGTCCCTGATCAATAGTACCTGAGCCGTAGAGGCTGGCCCCGAGTCTTGCGACTCGGGGCCAGCTTGCTTCTGCCTCCCATCGCGCTCAAGAATGAGGCAGATCGGTTCAGAGAACCCTGCTGCAATCACAGCCGACTACGACGAGCGTGATACTCGGAGTATTCGACAGCGCGGAGAGTTTGCTGAAGGCGAGCCGCCCAGTGATGCTCCACTTGACCGGGTCAATTTTGTCGATGGTGCCGCCCGCGGCGAGGATGGCCTGTTGATCCGCTAGCGTTGGAGGCGCACTCGTCCGGAACTCGGCCGGCCTGAGCGCATCGACGCTGGAGATGGCGAACGCGACCGTGACCCCCGGCGTCTCGAAATACTTTTGGCCACTCCCGGCGCCATCGAAGCCTACCGAGTGCGCGATGGGGTAAACGATCTGATGGGCGGCGCCGGCTTGTGTAAGCGCCTGTTGGTCGGCCGCGGTTGGCACGTGATCGAATACGGCGATCCAGCGGGCGGTAGCGTCCGAGGAGACCGGATTGGAGCAGGCTGCCAAAGCGAGAACTGCGCAGGACATCAACAACGTCTGGGGGCGCATAATTCCTCCTGGGGGCGGCTGGCGCGGAGAGCGCCAGTACCGGGTGACCCCTCGCTCCACTGAGAGGTCACCCGGCCTGTCATCCTGAGCAATCTTGGTGGCTCGGCATCACGACTGCTAGTTGCCGCCCGGCCGACCCGCCGCCGGTGTCGGCGGCTTGAAGGTGAATTCCTTGGGCGGCTCGACTCCTTGCAGCCAGCGCACGAAGTAATCCCAGCGACGGCGCATCATATAGGTCGACATCGCACCGTAGCCGTGCGGCTGGTTCGGCAGGAGCAGCAGGTCGAAGTCCTTGTTGGCCTTGATCAGCGCGTCGACCACGAGCAGCGTGTTGTAGGGCGGCACGTTGTTGTCCATCGTGCCGTGCGCCAGCAGCAAGTGCCCCTTGAGGTTCTTCGCGAGGTTCTGGTTGGCCTGGTCGTCGTAGTTGCTGGTGCCGTCGGCCTTGCGGACTTCCAGTCCCTGGTAGCGCTCACCCCAGTCGTCCTCGTACTCCCGATTGTCGTGATTGCCCGACTCCGCGATTCCGACCTTGAAGAAGTCGGGGTAGCGGAACATCGCGTCGGCCGTGGCAAAGCCGCCGCCCGAATGTCCCCAGATGCCGGCGCGCGACAGGTCAATCCAGTGATAGCGCGCAGCGAGGTCCTTCATTCCCGCGATCTGATCGGGCAGCGTGTTGTCGCCCATATTGCCGTAGTAAGCATCCTGGAACGCCTTCGACCGTCCGGGCGTGCCCATCCCGTCGAGCTGGATCACGATGAAGCCGAGCTCGGCGAGCGCCTGCGCATCGCCGCGCGCGGGGGTAAAGGAACGCCCACCGACCGATCCGGTCTGCGGGCCAGGGTAGATGTTGTTGATGATGGGATACTTGGCGGTGGAATCAAAATTCGTTGGCCGGAACATCAGGCCGTAGATGTCAGTGGTACCATCACGTCCCTTCACCGTGATCGGAATCGGCGCCTTCCAGCCGGTCGCCACCAGCTTCGAGATGTCGGCCTGTTCGAGCGCCACGAGCTGCTTGCCCGTGACGGCGCTGCGCAGCACGGACACCTGCGGCTTGTCGGGACGGGACCAGGTGTCGACGAACGCCGTGCCATCGGGCGAGAGCGAGACGGTGTGATCGCCGTCATCCGGCGTCAGGAGCGCGAACCCCTTGCCGTCGAGTCCGATCCGGTAGAAATGGCGGAAGTAGGGATCCCGGCCCGGCTCCTTTCCCATTCCGGTGAACCAGAGCTGCCGGTGTGGCTCGTCGACTCGCACGACGGTGGCGACGTTGCCATCGCCGCTGGTGATCTGGTGCTTGAGTGCGCCCGTGGTGGCATCGTAGAGGTAGAGCTGCCCCCAGTTGCTGCGCTGCGACCACCAGAGGACTTCGTTGCTGCCCCAGAGCATCTGCCAGTTGATCTTGCCGATCCCTGATTCGTAATGCGAGTTGGGAACCGATTCGCTCATCACGGTCCGCACCGTTCCCGTCGCGGCATCGGCCACTCGCAGCGTTGCCGTCTTGTGATCGCGTGTCACCGACACGAACGCCACCTGCCGGGCGTCGGGGCTCCACTGTACATCGCTCATACTGATGTCGTCGCCGTTGGTGGAGCGGTGCTGGTCGGGCGGCATCTGGAACCGGACCACCTGCTTGCTGTCGACGTCGATCACCACGCGCTGGATCATCGTGATGACGCTGTCGCCCGGGAGCGGGTATTTCCACTGCCGGAGCGTGGGATGCCCGACGGCCGTCGAGACGAGGTACATCTCGCCGACGTTGCGTTGATCCTGCTGGTACGTGGCGATCTTCCGGGAATCAGGTGACCAGAGCAGGATCGCGCGGTCGCTGTTGGTCCAGCCCGCGTTGTCGGTGGCGTAGCCAAAGTCGGTGACGCCGTCGGTGGTCAGCTGGCTCTCGTCTCCTGTCGTGACATCACGAATCCAGAGGTTCCAGTCGCGGATGAAGGCGGAGCGCTTGCCGTCGGGAGAAGTGACGGCAAGAGTGGCCCCCCGGCGGCCCGCTGGCGCCTGGGTCGATGCCACACCCGCCACCGAGACACAACTGATTCCCTGGACATCACACGAGTACCGCTTGCCGGCCAGGTTGACCGTGAAGCTCTTCCCGTCGTCGGCCATCGTGATGGCGGTGAACGGCAGGTGGGCCGGGTCGTAGCTATTGCCCGTGGCCGCCGACAGCGCGACCGCAACCCTGGCCTGATCGAACGCCCGGCTCCGGCGCTTGCGGGCGGCGTCGACCAGGATGAATTCGCTGCCCTCCGCTGTGGTGTTCCGGTACCAGAGGTGGTCGCCGCCGAACCAGGTGGGATTCACGGAGGTCCCGCTGATCAGCGGGGCCACCGCCGGGGCAAGGAACTGTTCCGCCCTCGCATAATCCGCGGCGGTGGCCGGGTGCTGCTGGGCCGCACCAGGGGCGGCCAGCAGGCCCAGCAGCGCGAGGGTGAGGGCAGAGGAACGGGCGGTGGCAACAGCGGCACGCATAGGGATTCCCGGGTCGTGGTCTGAATCGGAGTGGGAAGGGCGAGTGCTGGGGGGAGCCGTAAACAATATCGGGGCGAGGGAGCGGAGCAAGCCTCCGGCCCTCCCCCGGGAGGCCGCGGCAGGAGGCCCCGGCGTCACGATGTGGCACGCCGACCGACTCAGGCGTCATCTTCTCTGCAGGTGCGGCGCTCTGGGGCAAACTGACCAGGCCGCCGCGCCCTCACCCGAACCAGAGGTTTCTATGCGTACCGTTGGTCTACGTCTCGCAGCAGTGCTCAGCGCCTTCACCCTGATGAGCTGCGCCCATACCGACTCCTCCGAAGTCCGCGTGCGGAACGAGAGCTCCTCGGCGATCAGCGTGGTGGTGACCAACTCCGCTGGCGGTGCGGTGACCATCAGCTCGGTGGCCGCCGGAGCGACCTCCGACTTCGTCGACCTGCCCCTCGGCTCGTATACCGTGACCGGCAGCGGCACTGGTGCCGACGTGACCGGGACGACCTTCGTGGCGGTCGGCACCGACAACTATACCATCGTGGCCACGGCCGGTTCTCCGGTTGTCCTGACGATCGACCGCGAATAGTTGCGGTGCACTGGCAGCGCGCCTGACCCCGCTCCGGTGTTCACCGGGGCGGGGTCTGCTGCGTGGCGCAACGGGCAGGGTGGTCTATCTTCAGGAAGACCTCACCCGCGAGCCACCAGTATGCGTATTGACCGCCGTCGATTCACCGGCCTCTGTGCCGGGCTGGTCGGCGCCAGCGCCCTCCCTGCTTCGGCCCTCCTCGCAGAAGCCCCCGCCACACCAGACCCCTGCAATCTCCCGGAGCCGATCCGGTCGCTCAAGCCGATGACCGACGGGATCGTGCCGATTTCACTGTCGGAGCGGGAAGCGCGGCGGGAGAAGGCGCAGCGACTGATGCGCGAGAACGGTCTCGCGGCCATCCTGCTCGAGCCGGGGTCGAGCCTGGATTACTTCCTGGGAATGAAGCGGCCGTGGTCGCTCTCGGAGCGTCCCTTTGTTGCCGTGATGCCGGCGCGGGGTGAGGTCGCGTTCATCTGCCCCGGCTTCGAGGAGGCGCGTGCGCGCGAGCTCCTGAGCTTCCCGGCCGAAGTGCGGGCCTGGCAGGAAGACGAGAGCCCCTACCGCGTGATCAACGGGGTGCTGCGTGATCGCGGTGTCCGGGCGGGTCGTGTGGGCGTGGAAGAACGGATGCGCTTCTTCGTGATGGATGGCGTCCGTCAGGTCGCACCGGCGCTTGAGTGGCGGAGTGCCGACCCGGTGACCGCAGGCTGCCGGATGTACAAGTCGCCAGCCGAACTCGCCCTGATGCAGCGCGCGACCGACATCACCGTGGCCGCGTTCAAGGCCGTGTTCGCGACGCTGCGCGAGGGGATGTCGCAACACGATCTCACCGGCAATATGACGGCAGCGATGGCCCGGCTGGGTGGACAGGACACCTGGTCGCTCGCGGGCTTTGGTGCCGCGTCTGCCTTTCCGCACGGCACCATCCAGCCCCAGCAGCTGCGCGACGGCAACATCGTGCTGCTCGATTCGGGCTGTGCCGTCGAGGGGTATCAGTCCGACATCACGAGGACCACGGTATTCGGCAGGCCCACGGCGCGTCAGACCGAGATCTGGAATCTTGAGCACCGGGCGCAGAGCGCGGCCTTTGCCGCCGCACGGATCGGGGCCACCTGTGGCTCGGTCGATGACGCCGCCCGCAAGGTGCTGGTCGATGCCGGCTTTGGCCCTGGCTACAAGGTGCCTGGCCTGCCGCACCGCACCGGTCACGGTATCGGAATGGACGGTCACGAATGGACCAACTTCGTCAAGGGCAACACCACCCCGATTCGCCCCGGGATGTGCTTCAGCGACGAGCCGACGATTGCGATCTATGGCGAGTTCGGCATCCGGCTTGAGGACTGCCTGTACATCGGTGACGACGGCCCGCATTTCTTCTCGCCCCAGAGCCCGTCCATCGAACAACCGTTCCCGTGAGGAGCCTCGGAACGTGACCGACGCCGCGCTCGCGAGCAGCACGCCGATCTGGGACGACGGACACTGGCTCGGCTATTCGCCGTTGCGCGGCGACACGACAGCCGATGTGTGCGTGGTGGGACTCGGAGGTTCGGGCCTCGCCTGCATTCACGAACTGCTGACGCAAGGTGCGCGGGTCGCGGGAGTCGATGCCGGCGCGGTTGGTGGAGGCGCTGGCGGCCGGAACGGCGGCTTCTTCCTCGCGGGCGTCGCGGCCTTCCACCACGATGCAGCGGCCGCACTCGGCCACGATCGCGCGACCGCACTCTATCGCCGCACGCTCGCGGAGATGGATCGAATGACCGCCGAGACGCCCGCGCTGATTCGACGCGTGGGCTCGCTGCGCATCGCGGCCTCTGACGACGAGCTGAAGGACTGTGAGGCGCAGTACGGGGTGATGATCGCCGACGGCCTGCCGGTGGAGCGCTACCACGGCCCGGAGGGCGATGGGCTGCTCTTCCCGGCCGACGGCGTGTTCAACCCGCTCTTGCGTTGTCGCGACCTCGCGACGCGCGCGAGTCTCGCGGGTGCGCGACTCTTTGAGGGCACCGCCGCAATCGATGTGCAGGGTGGGGCCGTGGTCACCGCCAACGGAACCATTCGCGCGCCACGCGTGATCGTGGCGGTCGATGGCGGACTGGCCCTGCTATTCCCCGAGATTGCCGACCAGGTGCGCAGCGTCCGCCTGCAGATGCTCGCGACAGCGCCCGCGCCGGAGGTGACGTTTCCGCGGCCGGTGTACCTGCGTTATGGCTTCGAATATTTCCAGCAGCTTCCCGACCAGTCGATTGCCATCGGCGGATTTCGCGACGCCGGTGGCGACGCCGAATGGACGGATGACCCCAGTACCAGCCCGGAACTTCAAGGACTGCTCGAAGGACTGCTGCGCGAGCAGCTGCACGTGCGAGCGCCGATCACGCACCGCTGGGCCGGGGTCGTGAGCTACACCGCCTCGGGGCTGCCGCTCGTGGCCGAGGTTCGCCCGAGGGTCTGGGCACTGGGTGGATACAATGGCACCGGCAACGTGGTGGGGGCCGTCTGTGGCCGGGGTGTGGCGCAACTGGTCACGACGGGCGACACCGCACTGCTTCGCGACTTTCTCGACTAACCTTACCGCTGGAGCACACCGATGCTGACACGCATTGCCCGTGGTCTCGTTGTTCTGGTCCTGCTCCTGGGCGCGGGCGCGACCGCCGCGGTCGCGCAGGCGATGCCGGAGGGAACCTTCGGGGCGCTTCGCTGGCGAATGATCGGCCCCTTCCGCGGCGGGCGCACCAAGTCGGCCGTCGGCGTGCCCACGCAACCGAATCTCTTCTATATCGGTGTCACCAATGGTGGCGTGTGGAAGACCACCGACTACGGCATCACCTGGAAGCCGATCTTCGATGATCAGCCCACGGGCTCCATCGGAGCGATCGCAGTGGCGCCGTCCAACCCCGACATCCTCTATGTCGGCAGTGGCGAAGGACTGCAGCGTCCCGATCTTTCGACTGGTGACGGGATGTACAAGTCGGTCGATGCAGGCAAGCACTGGACGCATCTCGGCTTGCGCGACGGCCAGCAGATTCCCCAGATCATTGTCGATCCGCGCAATCCGGATCGGCTCTTCGTGGCCGTCCTCGGGCACCCCTACGGCCCCAACGCGGAACGCGGGATCTATCGATCGCTCGACGGCGGCGCGACGTTTACGAAGGTGCTGGGGCGCGACGACAACACCGGCGGCGTTGACCTCGCCTTTGATCCTACTGACGCGAATACGGTGTTCGCCGTGCTGTGGGAAGCCCGCCAGGGCCCCTGGGAGAATGCCGCGTGGAACGGGGCGAACAGCGGGCTGTTCAAGTCGACCGACGGTGGCACGACCTGGCGCCAGCTGACGCGGGGGCTGCCGGACTTTGCGAACGACGGCCTCGGCCGGATCGGCATCGCGATTGCGCCGAGTGATCCGAAGCGGATGTATGCATCGGTCGATGCCAACCGGAATCCCGGGCTCTATCGCTCCGACGACGCTGGTGAGAGCTGGACTCGCGTGACCGAGGACCAGCGCGTGGTTTCGCGTGGCTCCGATATGGCCGAGATCAAGGTGCACCCGAATAACCCCGACATCATCTTCACGGCCAGCATCGTCGCGTGGAAGTCAGTCGATGGCGGCAAGACCTTCACGGCATTCCGCGGGGCGCCGGGGGGCGATGACTATCAGCGAATCTGGATCAATCCGCTTCACCCCGAGATCATCATCATCGCCGCCGATCAGGGCGCAGTGATCACCCCCAACGGCGGGGAGAGCTGGAGTTCGTGGTACAATCAGCCCACGGCCCAGTTCTACCACGTCTCGACTGACAATGCCTTTCCCTATCGCGTCTGCGGCGGCCAGCAGGAGAGCGGCTCGGCGTGCGTCGCGAGCCGTGGCAACGATGGCCAGATCACGTTCCGCGAATGGCACCCGGTTGGCGTCGAGGAGTACGGCTATGTCGCGGCGGACCCGCTCGACCCCGATGTCGTATATGGCGGAAAGGTGTCGCGGTACGACCGGCGCACGGGGCAGACCCAGCAGGTGGGACCCACGGCCCAGCGCGGCGGCGGCTATCGCGCAGTCCGGACAGCGCCGCTCCTCTTTTCGCCCGTTGATCCCCACACGCTCTACTTCGGCCAGAACGTGGTGTGGAAGACGCTTAACGGCGGCTCGAGCTGGACGCAGATCTCGCCTGACCTGACGCGGAAGAGCTGGGACGTTCCCGCGAGCGTGGGCGTGTACCGCGATACGCCGGCCGCCAGGCCGACGCAGCGCGGTGTGGTGTATACGCTGGCACCATCGTATGTCGACATCAGGACCATCTGGGCCGGCACCGACGACGGGCTGATTCAGGTGACGCGTGACGGCGGCCTGCACTGGACGAATGTGACGCCACCAGCGCTGACGCCCTGGGCGAAGGTGTCGCTCATCGATGCCGGGCGCAGTGATCCCGCGACGGCCTACGCGGCGATCAACACGATCCGGCTCGACGATCTCAGGCCGCACATCTACCGGACCCACGATGGCGGAGCCACGTGGACGCAGATCACTACCGGAATTCCCGATGGGGAGACGGTGAATGCTGTCCGGGAGGATCCGAAGCGGAAGGGGCTGCTCTATGCCGCCACCGAACGCACCGTGTACGCATCGCTCGACGATGGCGATCACTGGTTTTCGTTGCGGAATAACCTCCCGATCACCTCGATCCGCGATGTGGTGGTGAAGGACAACGACCTCGTCATCGGGACGCACGGCCGGGGCTTCTGGATCCTCGATGACGTCACGCCGCTGCGACAGGCCACGCCGATGATCACCGCGAAGGCCGTGCATCTGTTCGCGCCGGCCAATGCCTGGCGGGTACGCTGGAGCACGAACACCGACACGCCGCTCCCGCCCGACGAGCCAGCTGGCGAGAACCCGCCGGACGGAGCCGTGATCGATTACTGGCTCAAGTCCGACGCCACGGGCCCGGTGACGCTCGACATCCTGGATGCTGCGGGCCGGATCGTGCGACACTACGCCAGTAGCGACACGGCCCTCACGATTGCCGATCAGGGCAACACTCCCGCCTACTGGATGCGCCCGACTCTGCTCCTGAGCGCCGGGGCAGGGCTGCATCGCTTCCTGTGGGATGTGCACTACGGTCCCCCCGCAGGGACCACGTCGTTCAGCTATCCGATGTCTGCGGTGCCCCACAACACCGCTCCGCTGCCGATCGGACCGTGGGCCACCCCGGGTCGGTACACCGTGCGCCTGACCGTCGGCTCCGTGCGCCAGGAACAGCCCCTGATCGTGAAGCTCGACCCCCGGGTCCATACCCCGGCCGTTGCCCTGCAGCAGCAGTCGTCACTTTCCCTGCGGCTGTACGATGGCATTGATTCGGCGCACACGGCGCTCGAGGGGATCGCCAGGGCGCGGACGGCGCTGGCTCGCCAGAAGGGGACGCCTGCTGCCGATGCCCTCGACCGTGAACTGGCGGCACTCGCGGGAAGCGGGCGCGGCGGCCGGGGCGGAGGCGGTGGAGGAGGGGACACGAGCGCCACATTCTCGCGGGTGAGTGGCGAACTGACCTCGATGATGGGGCTGCTGCAGGAGTCCGATGCCTCGCCCACGCTGACGGCACGTCGCGGTGCACTCGCTGCGCTGGATTCGCTGCAGCGGCTGCTCGCCCGCTGGCACGCGCTCCATTCCCGGGCCGCGCTTCTCCGCGCCGGGGGCTGACCCGACGGAAGGGCCAGAAACGAAACGGGCGCCCCACTTTCGTGAGGCGCCCGTCCCGGTGTCGTGGCTCGAAGGCCCCGACGCTTGGCCTTAGCGGCCGAGCTTCACGACGTTCTCTGCCGCCGGGCCCTTCTGGCCCTGAACGATATCGAACTCAACGCGCTCACCTTCGGTAAGCGACTTGAAGCCCTGAGCCTGGATGGCCGAGTGATGGACGAAGCAATCCTTTTCGCCATTCTCGGGGGTGATGAATCCAAAGCCCTTCGCGTCGTTGAACCACTTCACAGTGCCGGTCGTACGCATACTGTCCTACTCCTGGATGGTGTAATCGGAGTCCGGACGATGCCGTGCTGACCGACTACAGGTTCGCGATCATACCCTCGCGGCGGGGGCGGCCTCCACAGTGAACAGCTCCTGCCGTTCGGTGCGTACGGTCGGGAAATCAGAAAGGGACCGGCTCAACGCCGATCCCTTCACAGCGTCCCTGAAGCCTGCCTCCACCCCGTCGGGTGAAGCGACCGTAGCCCCAAAGGAACACCAGATTGCGGGTTTGCGCAATAGGGGAGGGGGTCTCCCGACCGGCAAGGGGTGTCGGGGGTGCCCGCCGGGGGTACGTTCCGGGAGGCCAGAATCGGGAGGACAGGGATGCCGGTATCGCCGGGTTTTCGAGACTTCATACTGGAGCAGCTCCGCCGCCTCGTCCCAGGGGCCGCCGCCCGGGCGATGTTCGGGGGGGTGAGCATCGCCGGCCCGGAGGGGACCTTCGCCCTGCTGGCTGATGACGTGGTCTACCTCAAGGGCGATGCTCAGAATCGAGAGCGCTTCCTGGCAGAGGGCTGGCCCGCGTTCAAGCCCTTTGGCGCGGAGGGGTCGTCGATGGGGTACTACGCCGTCCCCGGGGAACTACTGGAGGACGTCGAGGTGTTGGCTCCGTGGGTGCTGCTGGCCCGGGAGGCGGCCCAGCGAGCTCCAGCCAAGAAGAAGAAGCGGTCCTGACGGACCTGGAGCACGAAACGATGGAAAACAATATGCGACTCGACGGGATTCATCACATCTCCTGCATCACTGGTGATTCCCGGGGCAATCTTGACTTCTACACCCGCGTGATGGGCCTGCGGCTGGTGGCGAAGTCGGTGAATCAGGACGACCCCAGCGTCTACCACCTCTTCTACGCGGACGAGGTGGGTTCACCCGGCTCCGACCTGACCTTCTTCGAGTATCCCGGTGCACTCCCCGGGAGGGCGGGAGCAGGGATGGTGCATCGCATCACCTTCCGCGTGACCTCCGATGCTGCGCTCGACTTCTGGGCCACACGCCTCGCCGCCGAGGGAATTGCCACCGAGCGGCACGGACGCCATCTCCGGTTTGCCGACCCCGAGGGGCTGGGGCTGGAACTGGTGGTGCAGGACGTCACCGACGCCCCGCTGATTGCGGAGCACCGGGAGATTCCACACGCCTTTGCCCTGGTCGGTTTCGAGGGGGTGCGGGCCTATGGCGCGCGGACCACGGCCACGCGGCAGCTGCTTGAAGGTGTGATGGGCGCCGAGCTGGTCGGCGAGCAGGAGTGGGAACTCGAGGGGAGTTCGCGTAGCGGCACGATCGCATACGATCCGCCCCCGGATCTTCCCGGTCGACAGGGGGGCGGGACGGTGCATCACGTGGCGTGGGCCACCGAAATGGAAGAGCACGATGCCTGGCTGCAGCGTCTGCATCAGGCCGGTGTATCCTCTACGCCGGTGATTGATCGGCATTACTTCCGCTCGATCTACTATCGTGAGCCGAGCGGTGTGCTGTTCGAGCTGGCGTCGAAGGGCCCCGGCTTTACCGTGGATTCTCCGGTTGCCGAACTCGGCAAGCGGATCATTCTTCCCCCGCAGTTCGAGTCGCAGCGTGCTGCGATCGAGGCGCGACTGACCCCCTTGCCCGATCCCCGGGCCGACTGGAGTACCTGATGCCGGAAGTGCTGAACCTCGTGGGTTTCTCTGGGTCGTTGCGCGCCGCCTCCTACAACTCGGCATTGCTCCGTCACGTGCAGGGAGCGCTCCCCGGGAGCGTCAACCTCACGGTCCATTCGATCCTCGACATTCCGCTCTTCAATGAGGATGTCGAGGCGGAGGGCAATCCCGAAGCGGTGACACGACTGCATCAGGCGATCCGCGAGTCCGACGGGGTGATCCTGGCCACGCCGGAATACAACCACGGGATTCCGGGTGTGCTCAAGAACACCCTCGACTGGCTGTCGCGCGGCGTGCCGCACGCGTTCTTTGGCGTGCCCACTGCCATCCTGGGAGGGAGCAACGGCTTGATCGGCACCACGCGATCCCAGGCCGCGGTGCGGCAGACGCTCGCGACACTCAACTCGCCCTGCCTGCCGTGGCCCCAGGTGCTGGTATCGCACGTGCAGAACAAGATCGACGAGCAGGGCGTGCTGACCGACGAATCGACGCAGAAGTTCATTGCGAGCTGGATGGTGCACGTGGAGCAGTGGATGCGACGGTTCCCCCGGAGCGAGCGCGGAGCCGTCGCGAGTTGAGCACGCCCGTCCCGTCGGAGCCGTTCACACGCGCATCGATCTATCTCGGTCCGCTGATCGAGGCGCACGGCTTCCGGGCCGTGGTGCGCGAGTACGAACCTGGCAGCGAGGCGAGCGCGCTGGCCGAGTACTCACTGGGAGACGTGCGGCTGCGGCTCGCCTGGGACGGGACGGAGCGGATGCTCTGGATCGAGGCGGCGCGGCAATCGGGCGGTGCCGTGGTCAGTCGCTGGACCGACATCGAGTGGGTCACGGCGGGCGAGCGGCTCCCGCCCAACCACGATCTCTCCGATGTCCGGCTGGAAGGGCTCGCAACCGCACTGGTCGCGTTTCTCGCGCGCGGCGCGCGAGAGCCCGCTGCGGCACCCTGAACGGCCGCGAGCCAACGCTCCGGGAACTCTTCACCAGGGCAGCAATCACCGATGACCGCAATCGATCCGCGCGTTGACATTGGCCACGTACACCTCCGGGTGGCCGACCTTGATCGGGCGCTCGCCTTCTGGCACGGGGTGCTCGGCTTCGAGATCACGCAGCGAATGGGCGACACGGCAGCATTCCTCAGCGCCGGTGGCTACCATCATCACATCGGGCTGAATGTCTGGGAGAGTCGCGGCGGAAGCCCGCCGCCCCGCGGGAGCACGGGACTGTACCACGCAGCGATCCGCTATCCCGACCGGAAGGCGCTCGCGCAGGCGCTGCGACGCGTCGTCGACGCCGGCGTGCGCCTCGATGGGGCGTCGGACCACGGCGTGAGTGAGGCGCTCTACCTCCGCGATCCCGACCAGAATGGTGTGGAACTGTATTACGATCGCCCGGAGTCCGAATGGCCTCGAGCCGCAGATGGAACGCTGCAGATGCTGCTGGAGCCACTGGATGTCGGCGCACTCCTCGCCGAGGCCTCGTGAAGCCGCTGGCACTCTGCGCCGCACTCGGCGTGCTGGTTGCTCCCCTGGCTGCGCAGCGACCCGCTACGCCCGTGCTCCTGAATCACCTCTACGCCGTGATCGATTCGGCGACGTATGCCGAGATCGTCGCCTCACCCTTCCTGTCGACCCAGTTCGCTGGATTCAAGGCGAAGACTCCCGCAACGTTTTTCGGTCATCACACCTACCTCGAGTTGTTCGACCCCGGCGGGTTTGACGGTGCGCGTGATGGCGATGTGGGGATTGCATTTGCCACTGAAACACCCGGGGGCGTCGCGGCTGTGGCTCGTGCGATGTCCGGCTACGGTGCGACTTTCGACACCACGACGGAGCGGCGAGGCACTCCCCGGCAAAGCGAGGCGTTCTTCCACCGCTGGCAGCCCTCGGGCCGGGACGCCACGTCTCCCCGTTCGGCCTTCTGGCTGATGGAATACGCCGCGGAAGCGGCCCGGTCGTTGTCGGTGCGAGACTCGCTGCCCGAGAGCGACATCGGCCGTGACCGATTCCTGGCGTCACGGTTCGTCGATTCCCTGCTGCTCGGCGACCTCACCGCCGCGACAGTCGCGATCCCGGCGGCCGATATCGCCACCCTGATGCGCACGATGCAGCGCCTCGGCGTAGAAGTGTTCACGGAAGGTGAAGGCGCCGTCATCCGCATACCAGGTTTTACGCTGCGCTTGCTCCCGGCCTGGGAACGTCCGGGGTTGCGTCGGCTGGAATTCAGCCTGCTCCGGGAAGCGCCGGCGAACCCGAGTCTCAAATTCGGCGCGCACTCGCGCCTGCGGTTCGGCCCGGGCCGGGTTGCCGCGTGGGACTTTTCGCTTCCCTAGGGAACCGGAAAGCGGCCAGCGGCGTAGGTTGTGACTGCGTCCGGTGTGGTGCCGGACGAGTTGACAGGAAGAGGTGGATTGTGGAGCGCAAACTGGAAACCGCGGTCTTCGGCGGCGGGTGCTTCTGGTGCCTGGAGGCGGTCTTCGAGCGGCTGCAGGGTGTTGAGCGTGTTGTGTCGGGCTACTCGGGTGGTGCACGACCGGCGCCGACCTACGAGCAGGTCTGTTCGGGAGCGACCGGCCACGCCGAGGTAATTCAGGTCACGTTCGATTCGGCCGTCCGGAGCTACCGGGAACTGGTCGAGCTGTTCTTCGCCTTTCACGACCCGACGACGCTCAACCGCCAGGGCCCCGACAGCGGAACGCAGTACCGGTCGGTGGTCTTTACCTCGTCGCCGGAACAGCAGGCCACGGCCGAGGCAGTGGTGGCAGGACTCACGGCCGAGGGGGTGTTCGACGGGCCGATCGTGACCGAGATCACCCCGCTCGACCGGTTCTGGCCAGCGGAGGAGTACCACCAGCAGTATTTTCAGCGCAATCCCAGCCGTGCCTACTGCGCGGCGATGATCGCGCCGAAGGTGGCAAAACTCCGACAGCGGTACGCCGCGGTGGTCAAGAGCTGATGAGCAATGGGAAGAAGTTGCTGGAGTGGGTCAGGGCGCTCGCGTGGGCCCTCGGGATCTGGCTGGTATTGAGCACCTTCCTGGTCCAGGCCTACTTCATCCCTTCTCCCAGTATGGAAAACACGCTGCTGGTGGGCGACGTCCTGTTCGTCAACAAGTTTCTGTACGGCGCAAAGATTCCACTGATCGACGCCCACCTCCCGGCGGTTCGCGAACCGCGCCACGGCGACATCGTGGTGTTCATTTCGCCAATCGAAGACTCCACGCTGGTCAAGCGGCTGATCGGACTTCCCGGCGACACCCTCGAGATGCATACCGGCGTGTTGTACCGCAATGGCAAGGCGCTTGAGGAGCCGTACGCCCGGTCCCTCGAACCCGACAATCGCCTGGACCCGGGCACGCGCGCCGAGATGCGTGCGCTCCAGCTGTCGCACTACATCGGTCCGGATACGGCGGGCTACCTTCCCGATGTGCACGAGTGGGGCCCCCTGCTCGTCCCGAAAGATTCGATGTGGATGATGGGCGACAACCGCGATCACTCGAGGGATTCGCGTTTCTGGGGGTTTGTTCCCCGGAAAAACGTCCGCGGAACCCCGATCATCATCTACTACTCCTGGGACGCCCAGAGCTACCGGCCGTTTCCGTTCTTCACGGCAACGCGGTGGGGACGTCTCTTCCATATTCCGCGGTAGTCGTCAGGCGGCCTGGCTGGCCGTTCCACGAATACATCCCTGACATCCGGCGAGGCACGCACCGCCGGGAGGAGCCCTCCGATGCGCTGGACACCTGGTGGTCGGTCGACCAATCTCGAGGATCAGCGCGGGGGCGGCCGTCGCGGCCCGAGTCTGGGCGGAATGGGAATCGGGGGCATCGTCCTCGTGGTGATCGTGGCCCTGGTCACCAAGCAGAATCCCTTGGCCCTGCTCGGCGCACTGGAGGCGAATGGCACCACTGCGACTGCGCCGGGGACAGCCGTGAGCGACCCGGCGGAAGAACAGACGGTGCAGTTCGTCTCGTTCGTGCTGGATGATGCCCAGCAGATGTGGGCCACGAAGCTGGGCGCCGCCAGTGGCGGTAACTGGCGTGACGCCAGGCTCGTGCTCTTCCGCGATCAGGTGGAGTCGGCGTGCGGCCTCGCGCAGGCGGCGTCGGGCCCGTTCTACTGTCCCGGCGACGAGAAGGTCTATATCGATCTCGGGTTCTATCAGGAGCTCTCGTCGCGCTTTGGTGCGCCCGGCGATTTCGCCGAGGCGTATGTGCTCGCGCACGAGATCGGGCATCACGTGCAGAAGGTGCTCGGGATCGAGTCGCAGGTCCGGGAGGCACAGCAGCGGGACCCGTCGCGTGCCAACGCCCTGTCGGTTGCGATGGAATTGCAGGCCGACTGCTTCGCCGGCGTCTGGGGGCATCAGGCGGCCCAGGAGGGGCGGCTTGAGGCAGGGGATGTGGATGAGGGCCTTGGCGCGGCCGCTGCCGTCGGAGACGACCGGCTTCAGAAGATGAGTCGCGGCACCGTACAGCCCGAGAGCTGGACCCACGGCTCCTCCGCGCAGCGGACGAGCTGGTTCCGTCGCGGCTTCGATGGAGGCGAGATGTCGGCGTGTAACACCCTCAGTACCCGTTGAGCGAGCACGAACCGATCGCCCTCGCCATCAGTCCGGCGGAGGCGGCGTTCGATCGGGTGCGTCACAAGGCAGGCTTCGTGCTTGCGCCGGCTGCGGCCATCGCCGTGGCCCTCACGTCCTTCCCATCGCTGTCCCCGGAAGCTCATCGCCTCGCCTCGGTGATGATTGCGGTCGTGGTCCTCTGGATGAGCGAATCGCTGCCGATGCCGGTAACGGCCCTGCTCGGCGCGGCGCTCTGCGTGGTGCTGAAGGTGGCCACCGCGAAAGCGGTGTTCGCGCCATTTGCCGATCCGCTGATGTTCCTCTTCATCGGCTCGTTCATTCTCGCGCAGGCCATTTTTCACCACGGACTCGATCGCCGGGTCGCCTTCGCGGTGCTCTCCCGTCCCTGGATTGGCGGCAGCCCTTCGCGCCTCCTGCTCGGCTTCGGTGCGGTCACCGCGGTGATCTCGGCCTGGATCTCGAACACGGCCACGACGGCGATGATGTTCGGCATCGGTCTGTCGATCCTGCGGGTGCTCTACCAGCAACAGGACGATGAGACCGCGGTGCGGCTCGACCCTCGATGGGCCGCGGGATTGATGCTGATGACCTCGTTCGCCGCCTCCCTCGGGGGACTTGCCACGCCCGTGGGCACTCCGCCGAACGTGATCGGGCTCGGGTTCATTCGCGGTGAACTCGGTATCGACATCCCCTTTTTCTCCTGGATGATGCTGGGTGTCCCCACTGTGCTGGTGCTCTTCGTCGTGCTCTTTCTCGTGCTCGACCGGATGTCGCCCGCCGGAGTGAAGGTGCTGCCAGGCGGTGCCGAAGTGGTCCGGGCCGGGCGCGCGGCGCTCGGCCCCTGGACGCGGGGGCAGCGCTCGACCCGGCTGGCCTTTGGGGTGACGGTGGCGCTCTGGGTGCTCCCGGGCGTGCTCGCCATCCTGCTCGGGGCGCGGCATCCGGTCACGGTCGAGGTCGCCTCGCGCCTTCCGGAAGGGGTCGTGGCACTGCTCGGTGCCATCCTGCTCTTCCTGCTCCCGGGTGAACCTGGGGCCCGTGCGATCAGCTGGCGCGAGGCGTCGCGGATCGACTGGGGAGTGGTCCTGCTCTACGGCGGCGGCTTTGCGCTCGGCACGCTGGCTTTCCAGACCGGGCTCGCCGAAGCGATGGGCCGGAGTGCCACCGCCCTGTTGCCGTCGGGTCCGACGCCACTCCTCATCGCCGCGACTGTGGTTGCAGTGTTACTGTCCGAGACTACATCGAACACCGCGTCTGCGAATATGGTGGTCCCCGTTGTGATCGCGATCGCCCGCGCCGCCTCGGTCGATCCCCTCCTGCCGGCACTGGGTGCGACCATGGGGGCCTCGCTCGGCTTCATGCTGCCAGTTTCGACCCCCTGCAACGCAATCGTCTATGGTTCAGGCGTGGTGCCGCTTTCCCGGATGATGCGCGCGGGGCTGGTGCTGGATGTGGTGGGCAGTGTGGTCATCATCGTCGTGGTATCGCTCATTGGACCGCTGTTGCGCTGAGGCTCACTCGCTGCGCAGCGCTGGTCCGGCAGAGGAGGTTGGGCTATGTCCGGTCTGGGCCGACGCATCTACGCTATCCTGGCTTCCCTCGCGGTCGCCTGGTCGATCGTGTTCCTGATCGAGACCCTCGCCGCCCGGATGTTGCCGCTCCCCGCAGGCGTGAACCCGCTCGATGCCGAGGAACTCAAGCAGGCGCTCGAGGCGGGAGAAATTCCCTTCGCTTCGTTGATCCTGGTCCTGTGCGGCTGGTGGCTCGCCGCCTACGCGGGTGGCCTCATCGCGGCCCGGCTGGGTGGGCGGGGAGGTGCAGTGTCGGGATTCGCGCTGCTGTTCACAGGTGTCGTCGTGATGAACCTCCTCAGCGCCCCGCATCCGACCTGGATGTGGATCGCCGGGTGTGCCGGGGTGCCGCTGCTCGCGCTCGGGGCCGCTGGAAACGGGATCACCATCCGGGGGTAACGGACCGGTTGAAACGTTTTGCGACATCGTTTCGTACCTGTCTCCCGCTGGTAATTTCGTTCAGCTGTCTGGCCCAACCCCGATCCCTGTCTGGAGGATTCTGTGCCCGGATTTCGCGCCGCTGCGGCATTGCTGCTGCTTCCCTTGGCGGGACCCGCTCCCCGTTCGCCGGTTGTCACGATCACTTTCCGCGATTTTGCTTTCGATGCCCCGGCCTCCTTGCCGGCAGGCCCGGTCACGTTCCAAGCCGTGAACGCCGGGAAGCAACCCCACCACGCCATCCTGGTGCGCCTGGCTCCCGGCAAGTCGGTGCAGGACCTTGCCGCTGCGGTCGCCAAGCCCGGGCCACCGCCCTCCTGGATCACGCTGATGGGCGGCCCGCAGGAAGGATCGACGGTGACCATCACGCTGGCCCCTGGCGACTATGCCTGGGTCTGCATGATTCCCGGGCCCGACGGCGTACCGCACATCGCCAAGGGGATGATGAAGGGATTCACGGTCACGCCGAACAAGGCTGCGGCCACCCTGCCCGTGCCGGACATCACGATGACGATGAAGGATTACGGCTGGGAATTCTCGAAACCGCTTACGGCGGGCAAGCACGTCGTGAAGATCGTCACCGCGCCCGGCCAGCCCCACGAGCTCGTGATCTGGAAGCTGCACCCCGGGAAGACCGCCCAGGATCTGGCGGCGTGGGCGGCGAAGCTCGATTCTCCCCCGCCGGCCACCGTGGTCGGAGGCGTGTCGCCGCTGCAGACCGGCGAGGCCAACATCGAGACGCTCGATCTCGCGGCCGGGAAGTACGCGTTGTTCTGCTTCCTCCCCGATCCGAAGGACGGGAAGGAACACTTTCATCACGGGATGATGCAGGAGATCACGCTCCGGTAGTCTCCCGCGATTTCCGCAGGACGGGGCGGCCTCTCATCGGGCCGCCCTCGTCTTTCTCCCCATCGGTGGCCATCTTCCCGGGATGCGCCTACTTCGCGTTGTCCTCCTGAGCTGGCTGCTGGCCGCGTTCGGCGCGGCACTCGGTGCCTTCGCCGGGGAGCTCTTTGGCCGCCGGGGCCTCTTCTTCGGCGCCACCATTGTCGGCACGCTTGCGGTGCTGGTGGCGATCAATGTGGTGATCGATCGTGGCTGGCTCGACCCGGACCGTCGCCGTGGTGCATCGATCGGCGGTTTTGTGGGCCTCGCGCTCGGCTGCACGCTCGCCCTGATGAATCTCGACGCACCGCCGCTCGCAATCCTCGCTCTCTCCCTGGTCGGGCTCGGTGTTGTGCTGGGCGCCGGACCCAACGCGGTGCGCTGATGCGAACCCTGTCCCTCCTGCTCGTGCTGCTGCCGACGGCCATTGTTGCGCAGGAGCGTCCGCGTGCGCGCGACCTCGGCGTTGCGCCCGGGATCTTCGCGCCGGGCGCGCGCAATGCGATCACGGACGTGGCTGGTGTGCGAGTCGGACATTCCACGATCATCTCGGGCGACAGCATCCGTACCGGAATCACGGCGATCCTGCCGCACGGCGGCGATCTCTTCCACGAACGCGTGCCGGCGGCCATTCACGTCGGCAACGGGTTCGGCAAGCTGCTCGGCAGCACCCAGGTGGGCGAGCTTGGTGAGCTCGAGACCCCCATCCTGCTCACCTGTACGCTCTGTGTCTGGCGTGCGGCCGATGCGATGGTTGCGTGGTTGCTCGCGAAGCCGGGAATGGAGCAGGTGCGCTCGATCAATCCCGTGGTGGCCGAGACGAATGATGGCAACCTCAACGCGATTCGTTCCCGGCCGATCACCCCGGCAGATGTCGTGGCAGCACTCGAGGCAGCATCCGACGGAGCCGTCGCCGAGGGGGGCGTGGGTGCTGGCGCCGGAACGATCGCATTCGGCTGGAAAGGCGGGATCGGCACGTCGTCACGCGTTCTCCCGAAGACGCTCGGAGGCTACACCATCGGAGTGCTGGTCCAGACCAATTTTGGCGGAATACTGCAGATGATGGGCGCGCCGATTGGCCAGGCGCTGGGACGATTTTCGTACCGGAATTCCCTGTTGCGTGAGCGCGGAGACGGCTCGGTGATCATCGTGGTGGCCACCGACGCGCCGCTCTCGGAGCGACAGCTCGAGCGCGTGGCAGCGCGTGGAATGATGGGGCTGGCGCGGACGGGCGCCGACGGTTCGAACGGCTCAGGCGATTACGTCATCGCGTTCTCCACTTCGCCGCTGGTGCGCCGGCATCCGGGTTCCGGCGTCAACCGCAGCCTGCAGACGCTGGATGATGATGCCGTGTCGCCAGTGTTCGAGGCGACCATCGAGGCCACCGAGGAAGCGATTTACAACTCGCTGCTGAAGGCCACATCGGTGACCCAACGGGGGCGAACGCTGAACGCGCTCCCGATCGATTCCGTACGCGCCATCCTGCGCCGATCAGGAATTCCGGCACCGTGACATTCCGTGCCGTGCACACGGGTGATGCCCCGCAGCCCGGCGGGCATTACAGCCAGGCCCTGGTGCACGAGGGGCTGGTGTATGTGTCGGGACAGCTACCGATCGACCCGGCGACGGGACTCGTGATCGCCGGAGACATCACCCAGCAGACCGAGCAGACGCTCGACAATGTGGCCGCGATTCTTGGCGCAGCAGGGAGCGGACTCGACCGGGTCCTGATGCTCACGGTCTTTGTCCTCACCCGTGATGACTGGGCCGCGGTGAATGCCGTATGCGTCCGACGGTTTGGTGCACACCGGCCTGCGCGAGCCATCGTCGGGGCCGCCAACCTCAAGGCCGATTGCCGCATCGAGATCACGGCAGTGGCCGCCTGCGACGAGACCGGCAGATCGGCGCCGCGCTGATCTTTGCGGCCGCGCTGCTCTACAGTGCGGTGGGTCACGCAGGTGCCTCCGGCTACCTCGCGGTGATGGCCTTTCTCGGCACGGCTCCCGCCGAGATGCGCCCGACCGCGTTACTGCTCAATCTGCTGGTCGCGACCATCGGGACGGTGCAGTTCACGCG
>JAZJZU010000018.1:6750-21789 GCA_040389605.1 Gemmatimonadota bacterium | reverse complement strand
CTGGCCGTGCTCTCGCTGGGTCCGATGGCAGCACTGTCGGCCGTGCGCCAACTCCGGAGTGCGCGGGCGTGACATTGCCGGGGGTCGTGGTCATCTTCCCCTGACGAGAGCAGTGCCGACATTCCTCGCCTCGTCCCCGTTGCGCGTCCGGGTGGACGCCCGCCTGCAAGGCCGCCCGTGAGCACCGATCTGACCCCGGAAGAACTTCAACGCTACGCCCGGCACCTCACCCTTCCCGAAGTGGGAGTGGCGGGGCAGGAGAGGCTGCGGCGTGCGCGAGTCCTGCTCATCGGGGCTGGCGGGCTCGGATCTCCCGCAGCCCTTTACCTGGCGGCGGCAGGCGTGGGCACGCTCGGCGTGGTCGATCACGACGTGGTCGATGTCTCCAACCTCCAGCGCCAGGTATTGCACGATACTGCGTCACTCGGGCGCCCGAAAGTTGAATCGGCCAAGGCACGGCTCGAGGCACTTAACCCCTTTGTCGCAGTGGAGGCGATCAACGAGCCCCTCTCCCGTTCGAGCGCACGTGAACTGGTCCGGAGCTTCGACATCGTCGTGGACGGCAGCGACAACTTCCCCACGCGCTACCTCGCGAACGACGCCTGCGTGCTGGAGCGGAAGCCGCTCGTCTACGGCAGCATCTTCAGGTTCGAGGGACAGCTCTCGCTCTTCGGGACTCCGGGCGGCCCGTGCTACCGCTGTCTGTTCGCCGAGCCGCCAGCGCCGGAGCTCGTGCCCTCGTGCGCGGACGCCGGGGTGCTGGGGGTCCTCCCCGGCATCGTGGGCAGCCTGCAGGCGCTGGAAGCGTTGAAGTGGATCCTGCAGATCGGCGAGTCTGCGGCTGGCCGTCTGTTGCTGATTGATGCACTCCAGCTGCGTTTTCGGGAGATCGCCGTGCGGCGCGATCCCGAGTGCGTCATCTGTGGCGACCGGCCGATACTGACGGAATTGCAGGACTACGACGCCTTCTGTGGCGTCACGCCGATCGGGCTCGCTACTGCGTCAGCGGGGGAGATCGCTCCCCGGGAACTGCGCGAGTGGATCGCTCGCGGTGGCAGTCCGCTGCTCGTGGATGTCCGCCAACCGTGGGAGTTCGAGATCGCCCACCTGCCGGGCGCTGAGCTGTGGCCACTCGCGGAGCTCTCGGGGCGGCTGGCTGAGCTGCCGCGCGGACGTGCACTGGTCACGATCTGTCACCACGGGATGCGCTCGTTGACCGCACAGGCATTGCTGCAGCGTGCGGGATTCGGCCAGGTGCAGAGCCTGGCAGGGGGCGTGGATGCGTGGGCTGTGGAGATTGATGAATCGATGCCGCGCTATTGAGCGCGGGGAGGCTTTGGATCGGAGAGTGCCGAAGGGGGGACTCGAACCCCCACGGGCTTTCGCCCACTGCGACCTGAACGCAGCGCGTATACCAATTTCACCACTTCGGCGGGGAGGCAAACCTACTCCCCCCGCGTCCCGAGCGTCAAGCATCTCGCCGGAGCGACCGTTATTCTTCGAGCAATGGCACCGAAACCTTCGATCCCCGCCGATCCGGCCCACGAGGCGCGCCTCACCATTGCGCGAAACCCCAAGGCCAGTCACGACTTCCACATCATCGACACGGTGGAGGCGGGGCTGGTGCTGACCGGAACCGAGGTGAAGTCGCTTCGGCGGCGCGGTGCGTCGATCAAGGAGGCCTTCGCCCGGGTCACCAGGGGAGAGGTCTGGGTCGAAGGGCTCAATATCACGCCCTACGAGCAGGGCAACCGCTACAATCACGACCCGGTGCGCTCGCGAAAGCTGTTGCTGCACCGACGCGAGATTGAAAAGTTGATCGGGGCAGTGCAACGGGACGGGCTCTCGCTCGTGGCACTCGAGATCTACTTCCTGCGTGGTCGTGCCAAGCTCCTGCTGGCACTCGCACGCGGGAAGAAACTGCACGACAAGCGACAGGATCTGAAGAAGCGGATCGTCGACCGGGAAGTTGCCCGCGCGATCTCGACGAAGGGCAGGGACTGATGATGATGCTTGCACTGCTGCTCTCGGGGTTGATGGCGAGTCCTGCCAAGCTGCAGATCAGCACGGCCAAGGGCGTCGTCGTGATCAACCTCAAGGCCGAGCCGGGGCAGGGCGCGATGGTCCCGCTGGGACCCCTCGCGTCCGCGATCGGTGGCCAGGTGCAACGGCAGGATGAGTGGTTCGTGCTGGCGACCGCTGCGGGAAAGTTCCGCTTTCTCCCCGGCACCGGGCTGGTCGATGACGGGAAGTCGGTCCGCGGGTTGCCCGCCATCTCGCGGCGTCTCGGTGACTCCCTCTTCGTTCCACTCGCATTTGTCGCCGAGATGCTTGCCGATCCCCTGCGGCGCGCCTGGAACTGGAATCCCGGGACCGTGGTGCTGTCCGAAGGGCCCGCCCCGTCCACGCTGCTAATCCGCCCCTCGCGAACCACGGTCGGGCGCGAGGAGCGAAGCCGGCTGCCGAACGGCCTGAAGGCAGGGCACCACGTGACCATCGATGCGGGTCACGGGGGCACCGACCCGGGCAATCCAGGGCTCTACTTCCCGGGCGGACTGAAGGAAAAGCACGTCACGCTCGCCATCGCGCTGCTGCTTCGCGACGAACTCGAGCGCCGCGGCGTGAAGGTCACGATGACGCGTACCACTGACACGCTGATCTCGTTGACGCACAGGGCGCCGCGCTTCTGCAAGGTGCCAGAATGCGATCTCTTCGTGTCCCTGCACGTCAATTCCCTCGATCGTCGCACCGGGTACACGCGGGTGCGTGGTTTCGAGACCTACTTCCTCGCCGAGGCGAAGACGGCGGATGCCGCACGCGTGGCCAAGATGGAAAACGACGCGAGCCGGTTTGATCCCTCCGACGCCGATGAGAGCGCGACCACCGGTCTCGACTTCATCCTCAAGGACCTGCAGACCAACGAATTTCTTCGGGAGTCGGCGCGGGCGGCCGAGCTCGTGCAGTCGTCACTCCGCGAAGTGAGCGATGGCCCGAGCCTCGACCGTGGCCTCAAGCAGGCAAACTTCGCCGTGCTGCGGACCGCGCAGCGCCCGGCGATCCTGGTTGAGATGGGCTACAGCACGAATCCCGACGACGCGAGGCAGATGACCAGTCGCGACGGGCAGGATGGCATTGCCTCCGCCATCGCAGAGGCGATCGTGAAGTACCTGCAGCAGTACGACCGCAAGACCAGTGATGCGCAGCGCGCGGGGGCCCAGTGAAGCGGTGGTACGCGTTCCTTGCCCTGCTCTGCGGTGCGTGCACCTGGTCGAACTCGCTCTATCAGGCGCGTGCGACATCCGCCGAAGCGCTGAAGGCGGAGCGCGAAGGCCGACCCGGAGACGCGGAGAACGCGTGGGGGCGCGCTGCGGTGAAGGCGGAGTCGGCGTTCGTCCGATCGCCGCAAGGGAAGCACGCCGCCGAAGCGCTCTGGCTGCAGGGCCGCGCCCTGTCCCGTGGACGCGACTGTGTTCGCGGGTCGACGGCGATGGAGCGGAGCGCCCTGTTGCTCCCGACGGCGCCGTGGAGCGAGCAGCTCACGCTGGAACTCGCGCGGTGTCGTGAAGCGCTGCTCGACGCCGGGGCAGTTCCGCTCTACCTCCGGCTCACGCAAAGCAGTGATTCTGCGATTCGTCGGCTCGCGCAGCGGCGAGCGGGCAGTGCCCTCGTCCGCGATGGCCGGTGGCAAGAGGCCTTGGCCCTGCTCAGTGGCCTGGACGGCTCCCAGGAGCGCCTCCACCGCGCGGTTGCCCTTGCCTCGCTCGGGCAGCTCGACGCTGCGGTTGCGGAGTTCGCACCGCTCGCGACCGCAGCAGACACGGCCCTGGATTTCGTCCCCTTTGTCAGTGCGCTGGCACGGGCAGGCGACCCACGGACCGATTCCGTGATCGCCGTCCTTGGCGCGACGCAGGGAAGCGCCGATCGCCACGCCCGCCTGCTCCTTGCTGCGGCGCGAGGCGCGCTGGCTCGTGATCCTGACGCCGCCGAGCGCCGGCTCCACCGACTGCTGAAGGAACCGAACAGCGCCACTGTCCGTGCTGGGCAGCTGATTCTCGTCGATCGCGTGGTCGCGCGTTCGAGTTCCCCTGCCGACCTGTTGGTGCGGCTCGATTCCGCGAAGAGCTACGCCGAGGATGGGCTGCCCTTCCTTCGCGCGGGTGAGTTGCGCCGGATCGGCGATCAACTGGTGTCTGACGAGGCCGCGGCCGCAGCGGGCTCGCCGCGGGGAGACCTGCTGCTCTTCTCCCTCGCCGAGACCGCGCGTGACTCGCTCGCGGCGCCGCGGCTCGCGGACTGGCTCTTCTCCCGCATCGAACGCGACTGGCCCAACTCGGCCTATCTCTCCAAGTCGCTGCTCGCGCGGATGCCACTCGCGCCCGATTCGGCTGCCGCGTTGCGTGCCCGGCTCTCGGCGCTTCCGCCCGATCCTTACCTCGCCTATCTACGGGGAGAGCAGGGGCCGGGCTTCGTCCGACTGGAGGATTCCCTGCTGTCGTATACCCGGGAACGCGCGCAGGCGGCCAGCGGTCGGCGGGCACAGCCCGGCAGCGTGGACCCGCCGTGACGCTGCAGCGTGACGTGGCCGGCCTGCACTTCAGCAATCCATTGATGCTCGCCTCCGGGACCGCCGGATTCGGGCGCGAGCTGGCGGGGGCGATGCCACTGCATCGGCTCGGTGGACTGGTGACCAAGGCGGTCTCGCTGAAGCCTCGCGAGGGAAACCGGGCGCCGCGCGTTGCCGAGTTTCGCGGGGGAATGCTCAACTCCGTTGGACTCGCGAATCCTGGTGTCGCGCACGTGCGCCAGCACGAACTGCCGTGGCTCGCGCAGCATCTGCACGGCCCGCGCGTGCTGGTCAACATCGTTGGTTTTCAGCTGCACGAGTACGCGGAAGTGATCGCGCAGCTCGATGATCTCGAGGGCCACGACGGGTACGAGATCAACCTCTCCTGCCCGAACACCTCCGCCGGTGGCGTCGAGTTCGGTGCCGATCGCGGCAGCGTGAGTGCCGTCATTGCCCAGTGCCGACGCGTCACGCAGCGCCCGATCTTCGCGAAACTCTCGCCAGCGCTCCCCGACATACCCACGCTCGCCGCTGCTGCGCGCGATGCCGGCGCGGACGGGATCTCGCTCGTGAATACGCTGCCCGGGATGATCTTCGAGGGAGCCGTTCCCCGGCTCGGCAACGGCTTCGGGGGGATCAGCGGGCCTGCGTTGCTCGCGGCCGGCCTGCTCGCGGTGCGACGGACCGTGGAACGGCTGCCCGGGTGCCCCGTCATCGGCGTCGGAGGAGTCCGCTCTGCGGCCGACGTCGCCGATTACCTTCGCGCCGGTGCTGCGCTGGTGGCGATCGGCACTGCCGCACTCGCCGACCCGCACCTGCCGGAACGGATCATCAATGCCCTGGAGCACGCTGATGGCTGAACTGTATGTGGCGCTCGATCACCACGACGCACCCGCTGCCGTGGAGTTGCTCGACCAGCTTCCCACGGGCGCTCCGGTCAAGATCGGGTCGGTGCTGATGACCCGCGCGGGGCACGGCTTTGTGCGCAGCGTGCTCGACGCCGGCCATCCGGTGTTCCTGGATCTCAAGTGGCACGACATCCCCAACACGGTCGAGCGGGCCGTCGCGGCGGCCGCCGATCTCGGGGTGCGGATGGTGACGGTCCACGCCGTCGGCGGCGAGGTGATGCTGCGCGCAGCCGTCGAGGCTGCGGCCGGCCGCGTCGATGTCGTCGCCGTGACCGTCCTGACCTCGCTCGACGCCGCCGGCTATGCCGCGGCCACCGGGCGCGAAGCGGTCGACTTGCGCCACGAGGTCGTCCGCCTCGCGACGCTGGCGATGACCGCCGGAGCGGCGGGAGTGGTCTGCTCACCCGCCGAGCTGGAAGTGGTCAGACCGGTGGTCGGCCAGGGCCGGCTGGTGGTTCCGGGCATCCGGCGAGAGGGAGAGGCGGCGGCCGATCAGTCCCGCGTGGCGACGCCGGAACAGGCGCTGGCACTCGGGGCGACCGACCTCGTGGTGGGGCGCCCGATTACCGAGTCGGCCAACCCTGCAGAAGCGTGGGCCGGGTTTCGGGCTTTGCTCGGGGGCTGAGGCGCCAGCTTCTTGCCCCGCACAGGGTTGCGCCCGGTTCGGGGCTCCAGTATCATTCCTTGCTAGGCCGAAACCCCGTCGTCGGAGACGCGTGTCGTGAAGGTTCGCTCAAGTGTGAAGCCGATTTGCGAGAGCTGCGTGGTGGTGAAGCGTCGTGGTGTGACGCGCATCATCTGCAAGCGCACCCCAAAGCATAAGCAGCGGCAGGGCTGATATGGCTCGTATCGCTGGCGTCGATCTTCCGCGCGAAAAGCGCGTCGAAATTGGCCTGACTTACATCTATGGCATCGGCCGGGTGACGAGCAAGAAGCTCCTCGCCGAAACCGGCATCGCGCTCGACACTCGCGTCAAGGACCTGACGGATGTCGAAGTGGGTCGCCTGCGGCAGATCATCGAGCGCTCGGTGAAGACCGAGGGCGCGCTCCGGACTGAAATCGCGATGAACATCAAGCGGCTTCAGGATATCGGCAGCTACCGCGGCATTCGTCATCGGCGCGGGCTGCCGGTGCGTGGCCAGCGCACGCACACCAACGCCCGGACGAAGAAGGGCCCCCGTCGGGCCATCGCCGGCAAGAAGAAGGCGACCAAGAAGTAAGCCATGACTGCACCCACTACTGCGAAGTCGGGAGCCAAGCGCTCCAAGAAGATTGTCGAGTCGGAAGGGATGGTTCACATCTCCGCGACCTTCAACAATGTGCTGATCACGATCACCGACCTGCGTGGCAACACCATCGCGTGGGGCACCGCCGGCAAGGCGGGGTTCAAGGGATCCAAGAAGTCCACGCCGTTCGCTGCCACGGTGGCCTCCGAGAATTGTGCGCGCGAAGCGCTCAATCTCGGCCTCCGCAAGGTGCACGTGCGGGTGCAGGGCCCCGGCAGCGGACGCGAGTCGGCCATTCAGGCCCTGGCGTCGGTCGGGCTCAAGGTGGCGTCGATTCGCGACGTGACCCCGATTCCACACAACGGGTGCCGTCCTCCGAAGAAGCGGCGGGTCTAGACTATGTCGCGATACACTGGTCCGGCTTGCCGGCTTTGCCGCCGCGAAGGCACCAAGCTCTTCCTCAAGGGAACCCGTTGCCTCACCGAGAAGTGCGCGGTGGAGCGGCGTGCCTATCCGGCTGGCCAGCACGGTCAGAATGCCGGGCGGGGGCGAAAGACGTCGGAATACGCCAAGCAGTTGCGTGAGAAGCAGAAGGTGAAGCGGATGTACGGGCTCACGGAGACCCAGTTCCGCACCACCTACACCAAGGCATCGCACCTGCCGGGCATGAAGGGCACCAATCTGCTGGTGGCGCTCGAGACCCGCCTGGACAATGTCGTCTACCGGATGGGCTTCGCGGCCTCCCGTCGGGCGGCTCGCCAGCTGGTACGTCACGGGCACGTGGAAGTGAATGGCAAGCGCGTCGACATCCCCAGCTTCAAGGTGGTGCCGGGGCACGAGGTGCGTGTCGCACCTGCCGATCGCGAGATGGTTGCAGTGATGGCCGCGCAGGAGCAGGCGTCGCGTGGCGCCACCGTGAGCTGGCTCTCCGTGGACGCCGAGAAGGCTGCCGGCCGTCTGCTGGAACTGCCGACGCGTGACGCGATTCCGGTGAATGCCCAGGAACAGCTCATCGTCGAGCTTTACTCGAAGTAAACGAAGGAAATGGCGCTGATGAGTATCGATCTGACCGGGTTGGTCCGTCCCCACGTGGTCGAAATGACCAAGCTGGACGAGAACCCGAACATCGCCGAGTTCCGCCTGCAGCCGCTCGAGCGGGGCTTCGGCCACACGCTCGGCAATTCGCTGCGGCGCTTGCTGCTGTCGTCGCTGCGTGGCAGCGCGGTCTGGGGCTTCCGCCTCGACGGCGTCGTGCACGAGCACCAGACGGTGCAGGGTGTGCTCGAAGACGTGCACCAGATCGTGCAGCGGCTCAAGGCCCTCACGCTCGTGCTCGACGAAGAGGTCGATTCCACCGTGCTCCGCGTGACCAAGCAGGGTCCCGGCCCGGTGTTCGCTCGCGACATCCAGGAAAGCGGCCGCGCGACCATCATGAACCCCGACCAGCTGCTCTTCACGGTCCAGGATGATCGCGAAGTGAGCTGCGAGCTGTACGTGAACAAGGGGCGCGGCTACGTCGAGTCGGAGATGCACCCCACCGATCGGTCCTATCCGATCGACCTGGTGCGGATTGACGCGATCTACAACCCGGTCCGGCGTGCGAATTTCAGTGTGCAGGAGACCCGCGTGGGTCAGCGCACCGACTACGATCGCCTCGCCGTCTCGGTCGAGACCGACGGCACCATCTCGCCGGAAGATGCGATCGCGTATGCGGCCGCGCTGGCGCAGGAGCATTTCCGCTACTTCGTCGAGTTTGGCAAGGTACCGCAGTTCGCCGCCGAAGAGAGCGATGAGCCAGCCGTGGCAACCGGGCTCAAGGCCCGCCTCGCGCGGTCGATCGACGACCTCGGCCTGTCGGTGCGCTCGCTCAACTCGCTCAAGAATTCCAACATCCGCACCCTGCGGGATCTGGTGGAGTTCTCGACGAAGGAGCTCGACGGCGTCAAGAATATCGGTGACAAGGCGCTCCAGGAGATCGCCGAGTTGCTGCAGCGGGAGTCCCTGAACTTCGGGATGCAGTTCGAGGAGGCCGAGGGCGACCTCCGGATCGTGAATCAGGGCACGTCGCCGATGGCGGTGGCCGGGAACGGAGAGGAAGCGTAATGCGGCACCGCGCAAAAGGACGTCAGCTGTCGCGCTCGTCCAGTCACAAGCGGGCGATGATGCGCAATATGGCGGCATCGCTGTTTGAGCACGAAGGCATCAACACCACCGTGGCGAAGGCGAAGGAGATCCGGCCGTACGCCGAGAAGCTCATCACCCTCGCACGTCGGGGCGACCTGCACGCCATCCGTCAGGTGGAGCAGAAGATCCCCAACCGGGCCGTGCTCACGAAGCTCTTCTCGGTGCTGGGTCCCCGGTTCGCCGGGCGGCCGGGTGGCTACACCCGCATCCTGAAGCTCGGGCACCGGCCTGGCGACGGGGCGGAAATGGCGCGAATCGAGCTCATCCCGGAGTGACCTGCTCCGTCGGGCGTTCCGTGATGCAGTGGCAGCAGGGGACCTTCGGGTCCCCTTTTTTTCTGCCCGGCCGGGCCGCAACAAAAACGGGCGGCGCCCGGAAAGGGCGCCACCCGTCGGCAGTGCGGAAGCGGGTTGGGTCAGGCCGCGGAGGCCTTCACCACCTTGCCACTCTTCATGCACTTGGTGCAGACACGGACCCGGCGGGGGGCATCGCCCACCATCACGCGAACCGTCTGCAAATTGGGATACCAGCGCCGCTTCCGCCGATTGTTGGCGTGGCTGACGTGATTTCCGGTCGTCGGTCCCTTGTCGCACACGGTGCAGGTACGCGCCATGTCGTCCTCGCTTGCAACGGTCCAAAGTCGATTTCCACCACAGACCTTCTAATCTATCGGGTCGGACGGTCAAGGACAACTCCCAGGAGGGCCCTGTGCCCAAGGCTCTGATTACCGGCATTACCGGGCAGGACGGCTCCTATCTCGCGGAGTTCCTGCTCGCCAAGGGGTACGAAGTCGTGGGGGTCGTTCGCCGCACCTCCCACCACTCCTATGAGCGGATCGACCACCTGATTCCCCGGGTCCGGATCGTGGCGGCCGACCTGCTCGACCAGCATTCGCTGACGATGGCGCTCCAGGAGGTCCAGCCCGACGAGGTCTACAACCTCGCCGCGCAGAGCTTTGTCCCCACCTCGTTCTCGCAGCCCGTGCTGACCGGGGAGTTCACGGCCCTCGGCGTGACCCGGATCCTCGAGGCGATTCGACTCGCCTGCCCCCGCACGCGGTTCTACCAGGCGAGTTCATCGGAGATGTTCGGCAAGGTGGTCGAGACGCCGCAGTCGGAGACCACGCCCTTCTATCCCCGCTCCCCGTATGGCGTGGCCAAGCTCTACGGACACTGGATCACCGTGAACTACCGCGAGTCCTACGGACTGTACGCCGTGAGCGGGATCCTGTTCAACCACGAATCGCCGCGTCGCGGAATGGAATTCGTGACCCGCAAGGTCAGTGACGCCGCGGCACGCATCAAGCTGGGCCTCGCGACCGAGCTGCGGATGGGTAATCTCGAGGCGCGACGGGACTGGGGCTATGCCGGCGACTATGTCGACGCAATGTGGCGGATGCTGCAGGCCGACACGCCGCAGGACTATGTCATCGGCACCGGCATGACCCACAGCGTGGGCGACCTGGTGCGCATCGCCTTTGAGCACGTCGGCCTCGACTGGGAGCGCTATGTGGTGGTCGACCCGCAGTTCTACCGACCAGCTGAGGTCGATCTGTTGTTGGCCGATCCCGCAAAGGCGAAGAAGGAACTTGGCTGGTCTCCGACGGTGTCATTCGAGGGACTGGTCAGAATGATGGTCGACGCCGACCTGCGGCGCCTGCAGGCGCGATGACACGACTCCTCGTCACGGGTGCCGACGGCTTTGTCGGCCGGCACCTGGTGCGGGCGGCACGCAGGGCGGGGCGTAGCGTGGTGGCCTCGGTGCTGCCGGGCGCGGATCCACCGACGGAATGGGCGGATCCGGCGGGCGGCAGTGTGGTCGACGTGACGTTTGCCGACCTCACGTCGGACGGTGACGTGCGACGCCTCGCGCAGATCGATGCCGATCAGGTGGTGCACCTCGCGGCGATGGCATCCGGCGCGGCAGCGCGGCGCGATCCGGAGGGCGCAATGCGGGTGAACAGCGCCGGCCTCGCGGGGTTCATCGGCGCGCTCCGCGATACCGGTCGACCGCTGCGATTCCTTTTCGTTTCCACGGCCGAGGTGTACGGAGCGGGGCACACGGGGCCGATCGCGGAGACCGCTACGCCCCACCCGGTCTCGCCCTACGGCGCGAGCAAGCTGGCAGCGGAGCACGCGCTGGCCGCCGAGGCGGGCGCTGGCTCGATCCGCGTGATCATCGCCCGGGCCTTTCCTCACACCGGTCCGGGACAAAGCACGGAGTACGTGCTCCCGGCGCTCGCGGCGCGGTTGCTCGACGCCCGCCGGAACGGCCACCGGGAGGTGCCGGTGGGCAACCTTGAGGCGATCCGCGACTTTCTCGATGTGCGCGACGTGGTGGGGGCCTACCTTGCACTGCTGAGTCGCGAGGTCCCTGTTGGGGTCTATAACGTGGCCAGCGGGGTCGGTCGGCGACTCAGTGACTGCTTTACCGAGCTTGCGGCCCTTATCGGCGTCGAGGCGCAACCCACGCAGGATGCATCACTGATGCGACCGAGTGATATTCCCGCGCTGATCGGCGACGCGACGCTGCTGACGCACACGACCGGATGGTCGCCGCGCATTCCCTTTGAACGCACGCTCCAGGACCTGATAGATGCCCAAGCGTACTGACCTCAAGTCAATCCTGATCATTGGTTCCGGCCCGATCGTCATCGGGCAGGGTGCCGAGTTCGACTACTCCGGCACGCAGGCGGTGCGCGCACTGCGAGAAGAAGGCTACCGGGTGATCCTGGTGAATTCGAACCCGGCCACGATCATGACGGATCCCGAGATTGCCGACGCGACCTATATCGAACCGGTCACGCCGGAATGGGTGGCCCGGGTCATCGAGCGCGAACGCCCCGATGCACTGCTGCCGACAATGGGTGGACAGACTGCGCTGAACGTGGCGATGGCGCTGGTGGCCGACGGTACCCTCGAACGCTATGGCGTGGAACTGATCGGCGCGAATGAGCGGGCCATCCGGATCGCGGAGGATCGCTCGGAGTTTGCGCAGGCGATGCTGCGCATCGGGCTCGCGACCCCGGCCGGCACGACCGTCACCACGCTGGAGGAGGGACTCGCGGCCGTGGACCGCACCGGCTACCCCGCCATCCTGCGCCCATCCTACACGCTTGGTGGAACGGGCGGCGGCATTGCCTACAATCGCGAGGAGTTCGTTGCGATGCTCACCCGCGGACTCGAGCTGTCGCCGGTGACCTCGGTGCTGGTCGAGCGCAGCATCATCGGGTGGAAGGAATTCGAGCTCGAACTGATGCGCGACGGTGCCGACAACGTCGTGATCGTCTGCTCGATCGAGAACCTCGATCCGATGGGTGTCCACACCGGCGATTCCATCACTGTGGCCCCCGCGATGACGCTGACCGATCGCGAGTATCAGGCGATGCGGGATGCCGCGATGAAGATCATCCGCGAGATCGGCGTCGAGGCGGGAGGCTGCAACATCCAGTTCGCCGTGTCACCCGAAACGGGCGAGCAGCTGGTGATCGAAATGAACCCGCGCGTGTCGCGATCGTCGGCACTGGCCTCGAAGGCCACGGGCTTCCCGATCGCGCGGATCGGCGCGAAGCTCGCCGTCGGGTACACCCTCGACGAGCTGCCAAATGACATCACGAAGACCACGCCCGCCTCGTTCGAGCCCGTGCTTGATTATGTCGTCGTAAAGATTCCCCGGTTTGCCTTCGAGAAGTTCCCCACGGCCGAGCCGCGCCTCACGACCCAGATGAAGTCGGTGGGCGAGGCAATGGCCATCGGCAGGACCTTCAAGGAGGCGCTGCAGAAGGGCTTCCGTGGCCTCGAATCGGGCCGCGCAGGGTGGGTGATCGGCGCGGGACCGATCGACGACCGGCTCAGCGACATCGATCGCGAGACCCTGCTCTCGGCCATTCGCACCCCGACCCCCGAGCGCCTCTTCCAGATCAAGCGTGCGCTGGTGGCCGGCGTCACCGTGGCCGACATCGCGGAAGCCTCGGCGATCGACCCCTGGTTCCTCCATCAGCTGGCCGAGCTCGTGGAACTCGAGGAAGGCTGGATTGCGCACCCACTCGGCGAAGATGCTCTCGCGGATACCGAGAAGCTGCTGTCGCTCAAGCGGGCGGGGTTCTCGGACTGGCAGCTGGCCGACCTCAGGCACGTTCCTGAAGAGGCGATTCGCGAACTGCGTCACCGGCTCAACCTGCGGCCTGCCTACAAGACCGTGGACACCTGTGCGGGCGAGTTTCCGTCGAAGACGCCGTACCTCTACTCGTCGTGGGATGAGGAGAATGAGGCCGCTCCCGATGGCCGTCCCACGGTGATCATTCTCGGATCGGGGCCCAACCGGATCGGCCAGGGCGTCGAGTTCGACTACTGCTGTGTCCGCGCGACGATGGCGTTCCGCGAATTGGGCTACCGCACGATCATGGTGAACTCGAATCCCGAGACCGTGTCGACGGACTTCGACACCGCCGATGTGCTCTACTTCGAGCCGCTGACCCTGGAAGACGTGCTGGAGATCGTCCACGTGGAGCAGCCGATCGGCGTGGTCGTGCAGCTTGGTGGGCAGACGCCGCTCAAGCTCGCGAAGGGACTCGAAGCCGCTGGCGTGAAGATTCTCGGCACGTCGTCCGATGCGATCGACATCGCCGAGGATCGGCGGCGGTTCGAGGCGCTGGTGCGCGACCTGGGCATCCTGCAGCCGCCCAACGGCACCGCCGAAACGGTGGATGAAGCGGTCACGGTCGCGGAGCGGATCGGCTATCCGATCCTGGTGCGACCCAGCTACGTGCTGGGTGGGCGCGCGATGCGGATTGTCTATGATGCCGAAGAACTGCGGGAATTCTTCGACGAGGCCGCGCGGGTCGCACCGGGGCATCCGGTACTGATCGACTCGTTCCTCGAGGATGCGTTCGAGGCCGACGTCGACGCCATCTGCGACGGCGAACGAGCCGTGATCGGCGGAGTGATGCAGCACATCGAGGATGCCGGGATTCATTCCGGCGACTCGGCCTGCGTCTTGCCGCCCTACCTGATCACCGAGGCGCAGGTGGAACAGATGCGCGTGCACACGCGCGCCTTCGCGCTGGCACTCGGCGTCGTGGGACTGATCAATGTGCAGTATGCCATCAAGGATGGCATCGTCTACGTCCTGGAAGTCAATCCGCGCGCGTCCCGCACGATTCCGTTTGTCTCGAAGACCACGGGCGTCCCGCTTGCCTCCCTGGCCGCGGCCGTGATGGCGGGGAAGAAGCTCGCCGATCTCGGTCTCACCGATGACCCGCAACAGCCGTTCGTGGCCGTGAAGGAGGCGGTGTTCCCGTTCGCGAAGTTCCCCGGCGTCGACGTCCGGCTCGGCCCCGAAATGCGATCCACGGGCGAAGTGATGGGGATCGCCGACTCGTTCGGGATGGCGTTTGCAAAGGCCCAGGCGAGTGTCGACGGCAAGCTGCCGCTCGAGGGATCGGTGCTGATTACGGTCAACGATCGCGACAAGGGGACAGTGGTTCCTATCGCGCGTCGCTTTCACGAGCTGGGGTTCACGATCCTCGCGACGACGGGTACCGCAAAGTATCTCAAGGCGCGAGGGATTCCGGCTGAGCGTGTCCTCAAGGTGTATGAGGGTCGTCCGAACGGCATCGACCTGATGGTCTCCGGAAAGGTGCACCTGCTCGTGAACACACCGCTGGGGAAGCTTACGCAACACGACGACTACACGATGCGGCGCGCGGCGCTGCAGCACGGCGTGCCCTACACCACCACGATGTCGGCCGCCTCGGCGGCCTGTGACGCCATCATCGCGCTGAAGAGCCGCCCGGGTACCGTCCGATCGCTCCAGGAATGGCACCAGATGGCTCGTGAGGTTGCGGCAGGGTGAACACCGCGCGCGACCCGGGCTTCGTCGCCGCGCTCCGGGAGCTGGTGCGAGGCGATGTTCGCGAGCAGGAGCTGCTTGCGCGCTGGTCGACGTACCGGATTGGCGGGCCTGCGACGATGCTCTTCCCGGCCGATGCCGAAGACGTCGCCAGGGCACTGCGGCACTGCGCGTCACACGGTGTGCCGTGGTTCGCCCTCGGCCTCGGAAGCAATCTCCTCTTTCCCGACGAAGGGCTCGATGCCCTCGGCCGTCCATGTGTCGCCGTCGATCTTCGGCGAATTGTCTTCGAGAAAATAGGCGTTGA
>JAZJZU010000018.1:4691-6740 GCA_040389605.1 Gemmatimonadota bacterium | reverse complement strand
TTCCGCGACCAGGGCATCGCCACCGTCGACCGGCTGCAGCAGGACGGGCCACGGTTTACTCTCGGCGCGGGGCTGCCGGCCCCGCTGGCCGCCAAGCGAACGGCGGCCGCGGGCTTCGGGGGAATCCACAAGATGGTGGGAGTGCCAGGGACGGTTGGCGGCGGCGTGGTGATGAACGCCGGATGTCACCACGCGGAGTGGCGCGACAGTGTGACGTCGGTGCTCGTGGTGGACCAGGCGGGTGTCGACCGGGTCGTTCCGGCGGCGGAATGCGGCTTTGCATATCGCCGCAGTGCCCTCACCGATCTGGTGGTGCTCGAAGCCACGGTGGAACTGCACGCGGCCGATCATCGCGCGCTGGAGGAGGAAACAGACGCGCTCTTCGCCTGGCGCCGCGAGGGGACGCCCTTCAACCAGCCCTGCTGCGGAAGCGTGTTCAAGAACCCCGAGCTGGCGACCCCGACTCTCGAGAGCGGCCCACGGACAAGTGGCCAGTTCATTGAGGCAACCGGACTCAAGGGACTGCGGGTGGGGGCCGCCGAGGTGTCGATGATGCACGCCAACTACTTCATCAACACGGGCGAGGCGCGGGCCGCAGATGTGACCGGGCTGATGCGCACGGTCCGGAGCCGCGTCGCAGACCGCTGGGGCGTCCGGTTGGAGCCCGAGGTTAAGATCCTGGGCGTCGACGGGCGAGTCGTTCCGCTGTAAGGCGAAGGCGAGGGTCGGCCGGGCTGGCTTGACGCGGCCGATAGCCGACCCGTACGTTCCCGAGATGAACGATGGCCTTCCCGTGGGGTACGCGCTCCGCCCGATCACCGAAACGGACGACGCCCAGGTCGCCAGGGTCATCCGCACGGTGATGCCGGAATTTGGCGCAGATGGACCTGGCTTCGCGATTCACGATCCTGAGGTGAATGCGATGACAATGTCCTATGATCGCCCCCGGGCCAGTTATTACGTGGTGACTCACCTCGACCGGGTCGTGGGCGGCGGTGGGGTGGCGCCGCTCGATGGTGGCTCACCCGACACTTGCGAGTTGCGCAAGATGTACTTCCTGCCGGAAGCTCGAGGGCTTGGGCTGGGGCGCGTAATGCTGCACCGTTGCCTGCAACGCGCGCGCGCCATTGGCTACCGGTATTGCTATCTCGAAACACTCGAACGGATGCGTGATGCTCGCCGGCTCTACGAGGCAAACGGCTTCGTCCGGATCGAAGGGGCGCTTGGGGCAACGGGCCATACATCGTGCGATACCTTCTACCAGCTGGATCTCACCGCCCCGCAACGCGAGTTGCGGTAAGCCCGCCTGGAACTGGGCGGACCGGATCTCCGTAGTTGCATCCTTCCGAGTGTTGCCCCTCCACAACCTGATCCCGGGGTCCCGATGCGCAGGCTGATTCCATGGCTGTTCGCCCTCGCGCTGTTCGCCATCCCGTCGCCAGGTGTGGCACAGCGGCCGGCCCCGGCGCAGCGCGCTTCGCTCCAGCGGCTCCTGCTTGCGGAGGACGCTCGCGGGACGCAGGCCGATGGCATCGCCCCGATCCTCGACGGACTGCATTCCACCGACACGATGCTGCGGCGGGTGGACGTGCGGGCGGCGGGTCGGTTGCAGCGACCGGAGCTTGCCCGGCTGCTGGTGCAGGTGCTTGACGATCCCGTGCCTGCCATTCGCGCCGAAGCGGCGAACGCGATTGCACAGGGACTCAAGCGCGTGCGTCGGGGCGCGTCGCCAGGGGACTCGAGCCAACTCGGCACCAGCGAGGCGGTTGCTGTCCTGTCGGCGGCCCTGGGTCGCGAGCGGCGGATCGCGGTCGTCGACGCGATCGCCGAGGCACTGGGGCGGCTTCCGCTGGCCGACAGCACGCAGGCACGGGCTGTCGAAGCCACGCTGCGCGCGCGGGTCGAAGCCGGAGGGCTTCCGTCCATCGGGATCGCGCACGCGCTCTACACACTCGCCCAGACGCGGCGATTCAGTGGCGGGCTCTCGCCGGATGGCATCAGGCTGCTGCGTCGCACGGCAACATCCGGCAGCCCGGTGGAGGTCCGTCG
>JAZJZU010000018.1:0-4681 GCA_040389605.1 Gemmatimonadota bacterium | reverse complement strand
TTTGTATTCTGAACCCAGGAGGTCATAATGTCCGAACGTCTCGACGTTATTTTCGCGTCCGCCGCGATCGGTGCGAGTCGACGACTCGCGGCCATTCCCCGGTGCGACAACATCATTACGGCGGCCGAGCACGATCCGCATCCCTGGGTTCGGCTCATCGCCGTGGATTCCCTTGGGGCCGCGTGTGCCGATTCGATGGCCGCCCGTGCGGCGCTGACACGGTTGGTGGATCAGTCGCGCGGCGACAACGGCGCACACACGTGGCAGGTGCCAGCGCGCGCGCTGGAGGCGCTCGCGCACGTCGATCCACTCGCCGTCAACTCGCGCATCACGCGCTACGCAACAGCGGGCCGATGGGAAGAACGGGCCGCCGCGGCTCGTGCGGCGACCACGATCGTCAATGACGCGCTCCTCTACGCGCTGGCCAGGGATCAGGACCAGAATGTACGGGAGGCCGCGATGCTGGGGCTGGCCCGGAATCGCAAGCACGAGGCCGACAGCGTCTTTCTCGCGGGACTGGCGGCACCCGGGTATCAGGTGGTGCTCGGGGCAGCCAATGCGCTGGCGGGGACGACGTCCGAGCTGGCGCTCCCTGCGCTGCTGGACAACCTCGACCGGTTGACGCAGCAGCAGAGCGAGAACGCGCGCGATCCGCGACTGGCGATGCTGCGCCGCATCGGCGAGCTGGGGTCGGCGGGCACGGCAGCGCGCCTCCGGCCGTACCTCAGCGACTTCGACACCACTGTGGCCGCAACCGCGGCAGGATTCCTGACGCGGTGGGAGGGTGCCACAGTGGTCGCGCACGCGCAGCCACTTCCGGTTCCTGTTGAGCCGCTGGCGCAGCTCTTTCTCTCACGGGGGATTCGTCTCCGCGTGACGCTCACCCAGGCCAGTGGCGGCGGGAGTTTCACGATGCTGCTGCACACGGATGAGGCGCCCGCGACGGCGGCACGACTCATTCGACTGGCGCGCGCCGGCTTCTACAACGGCGGTATCTGGCAGCGCGTCGAACCCAACTTTGTGGTCCAGGGCGGAGGGCCCGGCGCCACCGAGTACATCGGTGACCGCACCTTCCTGCGCGACGAGCTCCTGTGGCACACGCATTTCCGCGGGACCGTGGGCATTTCGGCCCGCGGCCGCGACACGGGTGACGCGCAGCTCTACATCAATGTGGTCGACAACCCGCTGCTTGATCACGAGTACACGGTGGCCGGTACGATCATCGCAGGACGCGACGTGACCGAGCGGATCCTGGAAGGTGATGCCATCGCGCGAGTCGAGGTCATCGGCGCACCGTGACCGCCAACACAATGCGCTACTGGCCGTCCACCAGGCGGTAGCCCGTCTTGCGAATCGTGAGGATGTGCTTCGGGTTGGCGGGGTCGGGCTCGAGCTTGCGGCGGAGCTCGAGCACGTGCACATCGACGGTCCGCGACATCACATCGGGTTCATAGCGCCAGACCTCGTCGAGCAGCTCGGCTCGCGCCGCGGCCCGCCCCTCGCGCTTGAGCAGCGCCACCAGCAGGTCGAATTCCTTCGGGCGGAGCGGCACAATCTCGCCGCCCCGCAGGACTTCGCGCCGGCCGCTGTCGACCGTGACGTCGCCGAAGGTCCAGTGCCCGCGATTGGCTCCGGGTTCCGTTGTGCCGGCTCGCCGGAGCATCGCGGCCACGCGCGCCAGGAGTTCGGGGAGCGAGAACGGCTTGACCACGTAGTCATCGGCCCCCAGTCGGAACCCTCTCACGCGATCGGCTTCCGTTCCTCGAGCGGAGAGGATGAGCACCGGCACATCGCGCCCCTCGTCGCGCAGGGTACGGAGCACGGTGTAGCCATCCATCGCGGGCAACATCAGGTCGAGGATGATCAGCTGAGGATCCCAGCGGCGCGCTTGCGAGATCCCGCGTTCACCGGTCGAGGCAATCTCCACCTCATAGCCGTCGACTACGAGGTTCAACCGAATGCCTTCCGCGATGGCGGCGTTGTCTTCGATCACCAGGATGCGCCGGCTCACGTCGCACCTCCCTCCTCGAATGGAAGGCGCACGCGGAATCGCGCGCCACGCTGTCCGTCCTCGACCCCAACCGTTCCGCCGTGCAGCGCGACCAGCTGGTGCACCACCGCGAGGCCGATACCGGTGCCCCCGTCCGCGCCGGGGCTGCCGCGTTCAAACGCACGCCAGATACGCTCCCGGTCGGCCACAGGGACCCCAGGCCCCTCGTCTTCGACGGAGAGTTCGAGTGCCCGTCCGTCGTGCGCTGCGATCACCGTCAGGCGCTGCCCGTCGGGACCGTACCGCACGGCATTGTCCAGCAGATTGACCAGGATGCGTCGCACGGCATCGCCGTCCACCGGTGCGACTGCGGGCCCCGTGACCGTCACGTGCGCCGAAATGCCGTGGGCCCGAAAGAGCGGGTCGAAGGACTGAATCGCGTCGTCAACCAGGCGCTGGACGGCCTCGGGCCGTCGGACCAGAATTTCGGTAGGCCTCCCGACCCGCGAGAAGGCGAGCACATTCTCAACCATATGCACGAGGCGGCGGGTCTCGCGCGTGATCGTTTCGAGCGCCCCACGCCGTTCCTCGGGTGTGCGGGCCCGGTCGAGGAGGAGGGTCTCGGCAAAGAGCTGGATGTTCGTCAGTGGTGTCCGCAATTCGTGGGAGACGCTCGAGGTGAACTCCTCGCGCTGCCGTGACAGCGCCACGGTCCGTCCCGCGAGCACCGCGGCGCCACTGACGAGGCCGAGCACGACGAGCATTCCCAGCAGAACGCGCCGGCCGGGCTTCGGCGGGTAGCCGCCAGGCATCAGCACAGGGATCGCGGCCGGCTCGACCCAGAGCGTGACGTCGGCGCCAATGCTGCTCAGGATCGGACGTTGTCCGTGCCAGGGCGTACCTGAATTCGGACCGTGCCGCAACAGCAGGATGCTGTCCCGTGTCATCACCTGAACGGTCAGTGGCTCCGGCAGTGAACTGGTGTCGGTGCCGGGCTCGAGTGAATCGCGCAGATAGCGAAAGCTCATCGCGAGTCGTTCGACCGGAGGGATCAGGATCTGGGCCCGAAACTCCTCCAGCCGGACCTCCATCCCGACCCAATCCGGCGTCCCGCGAATCGGCTGAAAGAACGCCAGCGAGGTGTCTCTCGCGCGCGGAACCACGACCCCGAAGAACGCGCCGGACGCGGGAAGCGAATCCTGAAAACGCCGATCAAGCCGCTCCGTCAACGCCGCGTCGAGTGTGTCGTCCCGGGTGAGGGTGCGCCACGCGCCGGGGCGGCCGCGAAAGAAGCGGGTGGCGCCCAGCGGAACCATTCCCGGTCCGAGCGCCTCGCGCATCGATCGCGCGAGCAGGGAATCGGCGGGAATGAGCGGCTCATTCTTGATTGCCGCGGCCTGCGCCGTCGCGAGCGGGGTGCGGACGGCAAACCAGGTCTCGTTCTGGACGCTGTTCACGTAGGAAAGCGCGATGTAGCTCGAGTGATCGCGAAGCGTCTCGTCGGCCGTGGCGCGGTGCCGCGTCATCGTCGACCAGAGGGTCCAGCCTCCGAACGAGACCAGCAGGAGCACGGCCGCGAAAGCCCCGGCCAGCAACCACTCCACCCGCGAGAAGCGAGGGCGCACGGCCCGAGGGGTTGCCGATGTCATCATTCCGGAAAGCTAGCTCTGCCCGGCAGGATTGGAGGGGAGGGGAAGGGGTCTGACTTCCCTCTGACACGTGAAACGGGCAGGCCCGCAAAGGCCTGCCCGTTTCCGTGCCACCGAGGTCAGCCAGGGATCAGAAGTTCACCTCCATACCGAACCTGACGATCCTTCCGGCGAAGGCGAAGCGCGAAATGTGGTACGTCGCCAGCCGGTTGTTGTCCGATGCCCGGCGCTGTTCCGCAAGGGTGTAGATACCATCGCCATTGCCGAAGCGCTGTTCCGACTTGCGGTAGTAGTAGCAGGTCGGGGCGGCCGAGTTGCCCGAGGCGTCCTGATAGTTGCCACAGGCCGCGTTGCTGCCCGGCAGCGTGATGTCGCCCGTGGTTGCGTCATAGGAGCCGGGATTCGCCCTGAAGAACGTGGCGAAGGTGCTCGAGTCGGCCGTGAAGGCCAGCTCCTGCGACTTCGGGTTGACCGTGCTGCCGGTCGTGGTGAACACTGTGCCGATGTTCTTCAGGTTCAGGATGTTGCGGCCGTCCATATAGGCCGTGAAATCCAGCTTCCCGACCGAGAAGCCCTTCGTGACGCGGAGATTGAACTCCTTGAAGGAGGGGAGCCGGGCCGCGTTGAAGTCGCCGGCCAGTTCGCGCGCGCAGGGGTTGCCGTTCGTGACGTTGACCGAGCCGATGTCGTCCGGCGAGCAACGCGTGTACGGCGTGCCTGAGGCATACCGAAGGGTGCTGAAGATGCCGACCCGCTTCAGGATGGCACCCACGACACTGCCCTGCTTGTAGTCGGCCGGGAAGTTGAAGGCCGCCTGACCCGCGAGATTGTGCGGGCGCGAGGTACCCACTGGCTGCGCCGATTGCGGCGGGGGCGCATTGACGCCCCCGAGTCCGGAAATGATTCGCGACCCGAAGTTGATGAAGGAGAAGGGGTCGGATCCGGTGTTGCGTGCATCCTGGAATGAGTATGCCAGGGAGCCGTTGAAGATGGTGCCAAACCGCCGGTCGAGCCGCAGGTCGAGGCCGCGGGTGTTGCCGAA
>JAZJZU010000017.1:69979-95080 GCA_040389605.1 Gemmatimonadota bacterium | reverse complement strand
TCGACTACCTCGTGCAGCTCCAGCAGGGTGGCCGAGGCGGCCCCCAGGTGCCCCGGGTGGGTCGCGGCCGTGCGCCGGATGCCGTCGGCCTCCGCGACCACCCGCTGACCCGCACCGGCGCTCCTGGCCGCTGCCGCCCGCAGGTCGCCGAGCGCGATATCGCTTTCCCGCATTCCGGCGGCCTGACGTTCAGCACTGGCCGAGACCTCGCCAATGGCCCGGGAAACCTGGGATGCAGACTGCGTCAGCTGTTCGGAGCGGGAATTCAGGTGTGACGCGTTGTCGGTGAGCGTCGCCGAGACATCGGCGACACTTCCAACCACGCCGCGGAGCCCCTCACTCATTCGTCGGACGGCGGCCCCGAGCAGCCCGAGCTCGCGGGGCATCGGGCCGAGATCAAGCGGCCGAAGGTCTCCGGCGCCGACGCGCTCGGTGGCCTCGATGAGTCGGCGAAGCGGCAGGACCACGGCGCGGACCGTGGTGACGGCCGAGCCGGCCCCGAGGATGAGCGCCACGACAAAGAGAATCCAGACGATGAACCGGCGCTGGGTGCTGCGGTCGGCAATGACGGTCGCGCGATCGGCTGCGGCGGCTTCCTGCACGGCGGTGAGGGCGCCCACTTCCGCGAGGAGTGAGTCGGCAATCTGTCCCCGGCCGGGTTCGGACGCCGCTGCCCCGCCGGGGGAGCGGCGTTTCAGTTCGGCAGAGAGCTCGTCGATCCGGCTGACCACTCGGCTTTCTGCCGGCGTGAGGTCAGACTGGCCATACACCAGCGTGGCTGATGTGATTGCGGCAAACGCGGAATCGAGTTCGAGTTGCTGGACTGAATCCGGCCGAAGTGCGAGTGCATCGCCGTCGCGGACCGCCGTCACCACGCTGCGGGTGATCGACTGCGCGAGGACCGTGCGCTCGCGGACGGTGGTAAGTTCGGCCCGGACCGCGTTGTCGAGGGAATCGACCGCTGAGACTCCGAGCAGGGTCATTGCGAAGACCAGCAAGAGCAACAGCGACGTCCCTGCTGTGACACGGCTTCGGAGGGACGGGAGTTCTGCCATAGCCTAATGTTGCGGCAGTGCGGAGCCCCTTGGCAAGGCAGAACCCCTTTCCGGGGCCCGGAGGCCGGTCTATCATCCCCGGTATGTCCACTCCGACTTCTCTCGTTGTCCGGACGTTTACTGATCGGGCCGAGGCGCTGGCGCACTGCATCCTGCGAGCGGGCGAGTCGCCACGACTGCTTGCCTTCGACGACGCCGTGGGTTGCCCGGTGGAACAGGCGCTCGGCGCACTCGAATGGACCCGGGTGGTCGGGATCCTGCCCGATGACGACCTCGTGCACGCTGGCCGCCTCGCCGAGGAGACAGCGGCCGCAGTGATCGAACGGCGGACCGGCGATGGGCGTCAGTACATTTTTCTCGGTCCGCGGCTCGACGCGCCGCGACTCGAGGCGTACGATGGCGAGCTGCTCCTGAACGAGCCCGGCGTGATGGCGATCGGCTTTCCTGATCGCGCAACAGCACTGGCGCATTTTCTTCGCGCCACGGGCGGAGCAGGCGCGGTCCTGGCCCAGTTGGGTCGGCGCGCGCCGGAACTGCGACACCTGCGTCGCTGGCTCGCTCCGATTGTGCAGGAGCTGGATGGCCCGCGACGCCTCGTCGCTGGCTGGTTTGCCGCCTCTGCCGGGGGGGCGCTCTTCATCGGAGATGATGCGGGCGAAGCCACCTGGCGTTACATCGAAGTGGGGATAGACTCGTGACTCGTCAGATGCTGAAGCTCGGTGCGCTGCTGTTGCTCGTGGGCCCTGCGGTCGGGCCGCGGCTGCAGGCGCAGGCAGTGATCTTTGGGGAAGAACCCGTCCTCGACCCGATGCGGAAGACACTGAAGGCCGATGTCCTCGTGCTCCGCGACACCCTGTATGCCGTGGACGCCGTCTCGGCTCGCCTGGTGCGCGCGAAGGTGGGAGGCACGTCGTCGGTGGTCTTGTCGTCGGCGCGTGCGCTTCGCGACGAATGCGCGCGCGCAGTGCGTGCGACCGTCGTGATGCGCGGCCAGATGACCGAGGTCGGCACCAACGATGCGCGCGGCAAGGCCGTCATCAGGGATTATCTCAAGGCGCTCGATGACCTCGAGCGCGCGATGCAGGGGTGCGACAAGTCGCTCGCGTCGGCAATCGAGCGCCCGGCAGGGGCCGACCAGGATCCGCTCTTCCGCACCGCTCTCGCCTCGGCCGATGCGGTGAAGCGCTACGAGTTCAAGCTCCACGTTTTGCTGAAGACGTTGCAGATTCCGGTAGATCCGAAGGGGTTCCGCTCGGCCATCAACCTCTAGCGGGGCCGATTCACGGGAGTGGATTTGTGGATCAACGTTTCCACATCCCGTGGATAAACCCGACAACTCGCGTCTGCGGTGCGACTTCGAACCCACAAACTGTCCACGCAGAAGTGAGCTAACCCGAATAGAATCAGGCACTTGCGGGATTGTGGCACGCCCCTAGCTTTAGTAAAGGCTGATGGGGCGTTTCGCGCGTCACATCCCCTCCGATCTGGTGCCTCGGAGAGCCCTGTGGGCGAGTGGTCCGCGAGCCGCTCTGACCCGCAGCACCCATCCCGCCGCTGCGCCCCCGAGCGCAGGCGACGGAATGTGAAGCGGTCGATCAGCTAGCCTGATCGGCCGCTTCGTCTTTTCCGGAACCGGGTGCCCGCCCGAAGTCTGCCGCCAGGCGGACCAGCCAGCGATTGTCGAGCTGCCAGACTCGTCGCGACGTGACGCGCGCATCACCGGGGAAGTATTCAGGTGAGCCGTAGGCGTCGGTGATGGATGTGGTCTTGGCGCTGGCATTGTCGGCCATATGGAGGATTTCGGCCTCCAGCGTGAGCGGCCGCACGGGGGCACCATATTCCAGCAGCCCGTGATGCGAGAGAATCAGGTGCTCGATGACCATCTGTTCTTCGGCCGTGCAGGGTGGTGCAGCAGCGCGCAGGACGGCATCGCGCAGCATCAGCACACCCTCGACCACGTGTCCAATCATCCGGCCACGCTCAGTGGTCTCGAACACCCCCGTGCTCCACGAATACGCCTGAAGCTTGCCGATGTCGTGCAGCATTGCACCCGCGATCACAAGCTCCTCGTCGGCGTGAGCCACCCGCGCGATCTGGCGGGCGATCTGGACCACTTCACAGGTATGCTGCAGCAGCCCGCCGAGCGATGCGTGGTGTCCAGTGCCCGGCGCCCCAGGGCATTGCTCGTACAGTTCCCGGAAGGCTTCATCGGCATAGAAGAGATCCACGACGGCCCGCAGGCGCGGGGCCGTGAACTTGTGGCGCAGGTCATCGAGAAACTGCCAGTACTTCTCGACGGAGCCAACGCTGGGAACGAGGTCGGCCAGCGGGACACTGCCGGCTGGCAGAGCGCGCACGGAGGTGGCTTCGAGTTGCAGTGCGTCGCGGTACCGGGTGACCTGACCGACCACCTGAACCTGCATTCCCTTGCCGATCCCGCTGATGGCCTCGTCACGACCAGCCCAGAACGGGGAGGTCTCGATCCGGCCGGTGCGGTTGCCGAGGATCAGCGTGGTGCGAGGGTGTTCGCCGGTCCGGACCACGACGTCGAGGACGAGGAGCGGGTGGTGGAGTTCATCGCCAGCGGCGAGAGTCGAGAGATCGAGCGGTGCAGGCATCGGCGGCATCGGGTTGAGGTCGGGATGAAGTGTAACGCCCGCTCCCTTCGACGCACGCCGACGCCGCGTCGTGGCGCGTTTTACCATCGGTGGTTGGCCGGTTGCGGGTTCCGGAAGTAGCTTCGATTGATGCGTCCGCTCCATATCCGGCTGATGGTCACCGATCCCGATCGCGAAGATGTCTCCGCGCTCCGCGCCGCTCTCCAGGCGGCGGGCCACGTGGTGATGTCCGATGACCAGGGACATCCGCCGGCTGGCGTGGCGGCTGGGCCGGACTTTGTGGTCACCGAGGCCGCCGCGCAGCCCACCCCGGAGTCGCTGGAGGCCGCGGAGGCGAAACACCTCGCCGCAATGCTGCGATTCACGCGCGGCAACAAGCGACAGGCCGCCCTCCTGCTTGGCATTGCCCGCTCCACGCTGCTCGCGAAGGTCCGCAAGTACGGGCTGTAGCGCGGGCGGCCTGGCATTACCACGTCAGGCGTCCCAGGCGCGAGATCACGATGCGTCGTGTGACGCTGCCACGCGAGAGCACCAGGGTACGATTCGAGACGCCGACGGCGAGGCCGTGCGCGCCGAACTGGATGGGAGCGCCCGCCCCCGAAAGCAACACCCCGCCGGTTGCCGTTCCCGGGAGGCGCCAGCTTTCGGGGGCACCCGCGATCGGCGATGTGGTGAACTGGTACACCGAGTCCGACAGCCCGACCCGAACGCCGGATCCCAGGCGGATCGCGGCACCGCGGGCCAGGTCGAGCGTGGCCACCAGGCGGATGGTCTCGGAACGCACGCGGGCGCGATCACGCAGCGCGGCCAGCGGAGGGACACTCAGCAATGCGAGCAGGCCGGCGAGGACCAGTGCCAGCAGGAGTTCGGGAAGCGTGACGCCGCGATGCATAGGCACAGTGTCGTGCGCATCACGCGCGCTCGCTGGCGCCAATCGACGCACCGCGCAACATTTCTTCGCGTGACCACGACTGCCGATGCCGTCAGCGCCCTGCGCCGCTATCAGGAGTCCGCACCGTGGCGACTCGGCGATCTCGCCGCGCTCGCCGATGAACTGCTGACCATTGCTGGTGCGCCGCCGGAACGGGCCACCAGCGAACGCAGCCTCCGATTCTACGTGACGCGTGGCGTGCTCCACCCGCCGTACGGTCGCGGCGCCGGGTCATCCTGGGGCTATCGCCACCTGGTGGAACTGCTGGCCGCGCGGCTCGCGCAGCAGGGTGGTGAAACCCTTGAACAGATTGCGAGTACCCGGCAACGGCTGAGCGAGCCCGCACTGGAGCGGCTGGTTGCCGAAGCACTCGGACCCGGTTTCTTTCGACCGCGACTGGTCCGCGAGGCGTCGGTGGATGCGCCGGCCCTCCCGATCGGAAGCGGCTGGCAACGATTCGATGCAGGCGATGGTGTTGAACTTCACCTCGCGACCTCACATCCACTGCTGGCCGACCCGGTCCGGCTCAACGCGTTGCTCACGCAGCTCGCCGAACTCACCCATCCTCCGCAGGAGTCCTGATGAGCGGCATTCTCTTTCTGGTGGCCCTGGCGATCGCCGTGTTCTGGCTGATCGGTGCCTACAACCGGCTGATCGCGTTGCAGGGGCAGGTCGCGAACGCCTGGAAGCAGATCGACGTGCAGCTGAAGCGGCGGCACGACCTCATTCCCAATCTGGTCGATACGGTCAAGGGCGCACTGCAGTTCGAACGCGAAACGCTCGAGGCGGTGATCGCCGCGCGCACGCGTGCCGTGGCCGCAACGGGTGTCGCCGCGACGGCCAAGGCAGAGGGCGAACTCACGCAGGCCCTGGGACGTCTTTTCGCCGTGGCCGAGGCGTACCCGGATCTCAAGTCGCTGGGGAATGTGTCACAGTTGCAGGAAGAGCTGACCTCGACTGAAAACAAGATTGCGTTCGCGCGTCAGCATTACAACGACACCGCCACGCAGTACAACATCGCCCAGCAGCAATTTCCCACCAACCAGATGGCCGGCCTCGCGAAGGCAAAGCCTGCCGTGCTCTGGGAAATCAGCGAGCCCGGGGAACGCGACGTACCAAAGGTCGATATCTCGGTTCGCTGACGGCGCGACACCGTGGGCGTCTCCCGTGACCTCTTTGCCCAGCAGGAGTCCAATCGGCGCAAGTCATCGTGGCTGCTGATCGGATTCGTGTTCTTCTTTGCCTGGATCGGCTTCGGGGGCGACCTCGCGCTGTATCTCGCCACTGGAGACGCACCCCAGGGCTCCTACCATCACGTCGTTCCGCTTCTCGGGATCGTGGTCACCCTGCTGGCCTCCGGATTCGCGTGGATGTCGTGGCTGCGGGGCGACCGTCAGGTCCTCTGGTCGACTCGCGCAATGGAGCTGGTGAATCCCGCCACCGACGGTCAGCATCGCTTCGTGAACGTGGTCGATGAAATGGCGATCGCCTCCGGGCAGCCGCGGCCCAGGCTCTACCTCATTCCCGATGAAGACCCCAATGCGTTCGCGACCGGACGCGATCCCGCGCACGCCTCGCTTGCGGTGAGCGATGGCTTGCTCACGCTGCTCGATCGAGACGAGCTGCAGGCCGTGGTGGCCCACGAGATGGGACATATCGCCCGCTACGACACCCAGCTGATGACCCTGGTGGCGGCGATGGTGGGTTCGATTGCCCTGCTCTCGGACGGGCTGGGGCGATTCCTCTGGCACAGCGGGCGAACCAGCGGTGGTGTGATGCGTGCAGCGGGGCGCCGTGGGAGTCGCAACCTGCCGGTCGCGCTGGTGGTGCTCCTGCTCTGGCTCGTGTCACTGCTGCTCGCGCCGATTGTCTCGCGCGTGATGGCGATGGCCATCTCGCGCAAGCGCGAATTCCTGGCCGACGCCACGGCGGCACAGTTCACCCGCAACCCCGCGGCACTCGCCCGTGCGTTGATCAAGCTCGACGACGCCCGCGGCCCCACTCGGTCCGTGGGGAGGGGCGCCGCGCATCTCTGCATTGTTGATCCGGGAGATCGGCGCTTTCAGCGCCTCAAGGGCTGGAGCGGTGACCTGCTCGCATCACATCCATCCATCGCCGAGCGCGTGAAGCGGCTCCAGGGGATGGCCTTCGAGAGTTAGCTGGTCATCGCGCCGTCATCGAGGAACACCAGCGTCTTGCGACGACCCACGACCGCCTCGAGGGCCCGGTGCACGTCGGGATCGAGGACCGTTCCCACCAGGTCACGCATCCGGGTCACCGCTTCGTCGGGCGTCATCTTTTCCTGATAGGGCCGCGCCGTGGTCAGTGCATCAAAGACCTCGGCCGCGCCGATGATCCGGGCACCAATCGGAATGGCGTTGGCCGGCAAGCCATCCGGGTAGCCGGTACCGTCGGCACGTTCGTGGTGGGAGCGCACATAGGCCACCACCTCGCGCAGGTGCGTCAACGGCGCGAGGATCTGTGCGCCGATCGAGACGTGAGTCTTGACGTGCTCGAATTCCTCTTCGGTGAGGGGTCCCTGCTTGTTGATCACTTCGTCGCGCACGCCGATCTTGCCGATATCGTGCAGCCTGCCCGCCGTGCGGACCAGCTCCACCAGCTCATCGCCCATCCCCATCTCGGCGGCCACCGTGGCCGAGAGGTCGGCAACCCGCGCCGAGTGACCGCGCAGGTAGGGGTCCTTGGCCTCAAGGGCGTTCACCAGGGCCTCGAGTGTCGCGACCGAGATGCGCTCCAGGTTACTTCGTTCGCGGCGCAGCTCGGCCCCCCGCTGCACGATCTCCTGTCGGAGCCACGCCTGGGTCTGCGCCTGCTCGATCGCCTCGCTGCGCCGTGCGAGCGCACGGACAATCGCGCGTTGCAGGTCGGGGAGGTCGACCGGTTTTACGAGGTAGTCCGTGGCACCGCGTTGCATACAGAGGGCGGCGGAGTGGGCGTCGTTGACCGCCGTGAGCATCAGGATCGCGGCGAAGGGCTCGAGCTCCATCAGCGTCGGAACCAGATCGAGCCCCGACGTGTCGGGGAGCCGGACATCGAGGAGGATGCAGCTGACCTTCCGGCGGCGGACCTCCTCCAGAGCGGTGGCGCCGTCGGCAGCCACCACGACCTCGTGGCCCAGCCCTGTCAGAAATTTGGCCAGCGCGGTCCGGACCGCCTCTTCGTCATCGACCACCAGGGTCGTGACGAGTGCCCGGTCTTCGGACTGAGACCGTTCCTGCTGTCCAAGCTGGTCGAAGACGTCCGAGGTTGGCATCGGGGCTCCAGGGCCGGTGGGGGTACCCAAGAATAATGCACCCCGTCTGCGGGATCGAATAGGGTGCCCCCCCTCCGAAACCGTCCCGGGCCCCCTGCGTACAGAATGGCGGCCCCGCTCCCGCGCCCCGGACGGCGGTATAATCAGGGTCTCCCCCGCAACTTGCTGAGGATTTCCATGAACCGAATCATCTCCCTTGCGACGCTCCTGGGCGTCGTGGCGGTGTCGATTGCCACGGCGTCTGTCGGGGGGCCCGACACCCCTGGACGCAAGCTCTACATCGTGAACCAGTCGGGTGCCTCGATCACCGTGGTAGACCAGACGTCGTTCAAGGTCGATACGGTCCTCGACCTCAAGGCGATGGGCTTCACGAGCAATGCCAAGCCTCACCACGTGGTGGTGGAGCCCGATGGATCATTCTGGTACGTCTCGCTGATCGGCGATGGGCGGGTGCTCAAGCTCGACCGCGCCAACCACCTCGTGGGACAGGTGCCGATGGAGACCCCCGGACTCCTGGCCATCGACCCGAAACACGACTCGCTCTACGTCGGTCGATCGATGACTGCCGTCAATCCACCCAAGTCGGTGGCGGTCATCAAGCGTTCGACGTTCACCAAGGTGGAAGAACAGGAAGTCGAGCTCCCCCGACCCCACGCGCTGCTCGCCACGCGTGACGGCAAGTGGTTCCACACGGCCTCGCTGGCCGAGAATCGCATTGCCTCGGTCGAGACGGCCACGGGACGCGTCACGCTCAGCACGCTCCCGGGCGTGCCGCGCTCGATGGTGCAGTTCGCCCAGAGCCCGGACGGCAAGACGATGGTGGTCGGTGGCGAGCTCTCCAACACGCTGATGGTGTTCGACCTCACCCGGCCGCCGCCGTTCACCCCCGTGCGAGAGATTCCGCTCGCGGGCAAGCCGTGGGATCCGATGTTCAGCCCCGACGGCAAGACGGTGTTCGTCTCACTCTTCGCGGCCAATGCGATCGCGGTCATCGATGTGGAGCACGGCACGATCCGGCGCACGATCACGGGCGAATTCGCGCAACCCTACGACGTGATCCTGCGGCACGACGGGAAGTATCTCTTCGTGGTCAACCAGAACACCGGCGCGCTCAAGCCTGGGGAGAGTGCGCACGACCATATGCCGGGGATGGCCGGCAGCGCTGGCGCGAAGTCGACCGATGGCTGGCTCTCGGTGATCGACGTGAAGAAGGGGACCGTCGTGAAGACGGTGATGCTTGGCGCTGGCCCGACCGGAATGGGTGCGGCGGGGGCGCGATGACCGCTGGCCGAGGCGGCTGGAAACGTGGGGCACTCTGTCTTTCGCTTCTGGCCACCCCGCTCGCGGGGCAGACACCTGCCTGGCAGTTTGTTCGACACGTTGAGGGAATCCCGGTGGCCGATACCGCTGGCCGACCGGTCCCGCAGCCGTTTCTCGGGGGGTTTGACGTGCCCCGCCCGCAGCTGATCGACATCGACGGCGATGGCGACCTCGACCTCTTCATCCAGGAGCGGGGCGGCAGCGTGATGTATTTCGAGAATGTGGGAGGTCGATTCACGTGGCGCAGTGATCGCTACCAGGATCTCGACGTCGGCGAGTGGTTTCGCTTCGTGGATCTCGATCGCGATGGCGATGTCGACCTGATGGCCGAGCTCCGCAACAGCTATGTCCGGGTGTTCCGGAACGATGGCTCACGCACGATGCCCCACTTCACGGCGATGCCCGATTCCCTGCGTGATACCGAGGGCACCGCGATCTTTGCCGATCGGCAGAACATCCTGAATACCGTCGACATCGACTGCAACGGCCGGCTCGACCTGTTCATCGGCCGGGTGACCGGAACCGTGGATCGCTACGAGGAGGACGGGCACTCGCCCGACGGAATGCTGCGCTTCCGTCCGATGGCGCAGCGCTGGGAGAATATCGAGATCCTCGGTGGCGTCCCCGGCACCGACGGCAAGATCTCTCGGCCCACGCGGCACGGCGCCAACACCCTCGCGTTTGCCGACATCGACGCCGACGGGGATCCCGACCTTTTCTGGGGCGACTTCTTCGAGCCCGGACTGCTGCTGATCGAAAATGTCGGCACCTGTGGGCTGCCGAACCTGCACAGCAGCATCCCGACGCAGTTTCCCATCGGCGCGCCGTTGCTCACCAGTGGCTACAACGCGCCGACGTTCGGCGACGTCGATGGCGATGGCGACCTCGACCTCGTGATGGGAGTCATTGGGGGGGCGTTCCAGCCGAACCGGACCGGTGTCGACAACCTCTACTATGTGGAGCAGACCGCGAAGGGACAGTTCGCGGTGCGGACCTCGCGGCTGATCTCGACCATCGATGTCGGCGCCGAAGCCGCGCCCACGCTCGCCGATGTGGACGGCGACGGCGACCTCGACCTGCTGATCGCGAACAAGATCGATCCGTCCGACAACGATGTGGGCACCGTCACCTGGTTCGAGAATGTCGGAACACGGACGGCGCCGTCGTATCGCGATCGCGGCCCGCTGCCGCTGACGGTGGAATTTCATTCTTCCCCCGCCGTGGCCGACCTCGACGGTGATGGCAAGCCCGACCTGATCACCGGCAGCTGGCGTGATCAGGTCAAGTGGTATCGCAACACGGGCAGCCTCGCTGCGCCCGCCTGGACGCTGGCGGATTCGAACCTCGTGGTGCTCACGCGTGGCAGCAGCGCGGCACCGACGCTGGCCGACCTCGACGGTGACGGTGATCTCGACCTGATCGTGGGAGAAGCCTCCGGCGAGCTCAACCTCTACCGGAACATCGGGTCTCGCACTGCGCCGAAGTTCGAGCTCGTGAGTGACAAGTTCCAGGATCTCGATGTCGGGCGGCGGAGCACTCCCGTGCTCGCCGATCTCGACGGCGATGGCAAGCCCGACCTCGTCATTGGAAGCGAAGACGGTGGGCTGCAGCTCTGGCGCAACGTGGGCGGGCCGGGTGAAATCCGGTTCGTACGCGACAGCGCCTTCGCGGTGCCGACCTTCGAGTTGTCGGTTCCTGCGGTGGGTGACCTGGATGGTGATGGTGACCTCGACCTGATCGTCGGGGTGGGCAGTGGTGGTGTCCTCTGGTTCGAGAATCGGACCCCACATCGTTGAAGCATTCGAGAATCCTTTTCCGCAGGAGCCGGAGACAATGAAAGCACAGGGATGTCTGGCACTGGTGCTGCTGATGCTGGCCGGTACCCACGCGGCCTCCGCCGGCCCGGGCGATCCGCCCGCCCGCGCACTCGCCCAGTTTGGCCAGGCCGTGGCCGTGGTGGGTGACGTGGTCTACGTCACCGAACCGGCGGCCGGCAAGGACGGCGGCGTGGTGCGGCTCTATCGTCGCTCGGCGCAGGGATGGCGGGCGTTCGAGACGGTCAAGTCGCCGATTGGCACGGCATCGGACGGCTTCGGCTATGCCATTGCGGTCGACGGCCGCTCGATGCTGGTCAGCGCGATCGACCAGTCGAGCGGCAAGGGCGGCACGGTCACGACCTACCGGCGTGGTGCGAACGGATGGACGCGCACCGGGACGCTGGTGTCAGTCAATCCTGCCGTGAATCATTTCTTCGGTGCAGCGATCGCGCTCTCCGGTGACGAAGTCGCCATCGGCGCCACACGCGAGGGGGCCGGGACAGTGCACATCTACCGTCGCGCGAGCGACGGGAGCTGGCAGCAGACGGCGACGCTCACCCCCCCTGAGGCCCAGCCGCTCAACCATCGCTTCGGCGCAGCCATCGACTGGAAGGGTGACTGGATTGCTGTCGGCGCGAGCAGTCGCGACAGCACGATGGGGTCGACCTATCTCTTTCATCGTGGACGCGACGGCACCTGGGGTCCGGCAATGCCCGTGACCACCACGACGCTCGGAACCGAGCCGTCGTTCGGGACCAGCGTGATGCTCGACGGCAAGAGTGTTTATGTCGGCGCACCCAACGCGAACCGCTTCTTTGGCGCGGTGGTCGAGTTCCAGTACGACAGCGCGGGCAACGGCTGGCGGCAGCGTGCGGAACTGCACCCCTTCGGTGCGGGGCCCGCGTTTGGTGGTTCGATCACCGCGTTCGGCACAGCGATGGCCAAGGTCGGCAACGAGCTCTGGGTCGGTGCCCCCGCGGCGGGGACGCGCGGCGAGATCTACCGCCTGCAGCGCCGCAACGGCGACTGGGTCAGCAGCTCGAAGCTCGGGATCGATTCGGTCAGCGTCAACGCGCGGCTCGGCACCTCGCTGGCGGTCGACGGTTCGGTCGGCGTGCTCGGAATGCCGCAGGACGCCGGGAGCGGCGCGGTGGTCTTCCTCAACCGGAACGCAGCCGGGGCCTGGAATCCCACCGGACGGGCGTTCATCGTGACCCCGGAGTTTGCCTCGGTCACCGGGGGTGAGGTGCAGTGCGGCGGCGGGAAGGCGGGTGAGTTCGGCTGCGGCAACGCCTCACTGCTCTCGTTCCTGCCGATCTCGAAGGTCGGCGGGGCGCGCGGCACGCAGATGAACGACAACTGGGGCTGGACCGACTCCCTCTCGGGCAAGGAGTATGCGCTGCTCGGCCGAACCGACGGCACCTCGTTCGTGGACATCAGTGATCCGGCGCATCCGCGCTATCTGGGCGACCTGCCGCTGACCGAGGGGGCCAACCCGGCCGCGTGGCGCGACATCAAGACCTACCGCGGTTACGCCTTCATCGTCTCCGATGGCGCGGGACCGCACGGGATGCAGGTCTTCGACCTGAAGCGGCTGCGCAATGTGACGACACCGAAGACGTTCACCGCCGACTACGTCTATCACAACATCAACAGCGCGCACAACATCGTCATCAACGAGCAGAGCGGCTTTGCGTACGCGGTCGGCGCCTCCTCGGGCGGTGAGACCTGTGGCGGCGGGCTGCATATGATCGACATCCACGATCCGCTCCACCCGACGTTCGCCGGTTGCTTCCAGGACCTGCAGACGGGCAACAGCAAGACCGGGTACAGCCACGATGCGCAGTGCGTGATGTACCACGGCCCCGACACGCGCTACACCGGTCACGAGATCTGCATCGGCTCCAATGAGACCGCGATCTCCGTGGCCGACGTCACCGACAAGAGCCATCCGGTGGCCCTCTCGCACGCCTCGTATCCGAATGTCGGCTATTCGCACCAGGGATGGTTCACCGACGATCATCACTATTTCTACCTCGACGACGAGCTCGACGAGATGGGCGCGGCGTCGGACAGCACCGGCACGATGGCGGCGGGGAAGGGGACCCGGACCCTGATCTTCGATATGTCGAAGCTCGATGACCCGGTGCTCGCGGGGACGTATATTGGGAAGACCAAGTCCATCGACCACAACCTGTACGTCAAGGGCAACCGGCTGTACGAGTCCAACTACTCGTCGGGCCTGCGGATCCTCGATATCTCGGATCCGAAGCAGCCGCGCGAGGTCGGATTCTTCGACACCTATCCGGCGGATGATGCCGTCGCGTTCACGGGCGCGTGGAGCGTCTACCCGTACTTCAAGAGTGGCACGATCGTTATCACCAGCATCGGCGAAGGGGTGTTCTTCGTCCGCGACCGTACCAACACGGTTCCCTGATGATCGGGAACTCCACCGCACGCGGTGTGCAGCACTTCCTTTTCAGGAGTCCAAGCATGATCCAGGGTTTTCATCGTCTGCGCCCCGTAGGGGGAGCAGTGCTCCTCGGCCTGCTGGCCGCCTCTCCGCTCCTGGCCGGGCCGGGTGACCCCGTCCCGCCGTCGCGGATGGCTGCGTTCGGCGCCGCCGTGGCCATTTCGGGGTCCGATGCATTCGTGGGCGAACCGCGCGGCGCGATGCCCGGGACCGTTCACCTGTACCGTCGCGGTGCCACCGGCTGGAAGCCGGCCGGTGAACTGACGGCGCCTTCCGGGCACAGCGGCGACGGCTTCGGAGCCGCGCTGGCCGCCGCGGGAAAGAACCTGCTGGTGGCGCGTATCGACGCTCCGAATGGGGCCGATAGCGGGCGCGGCGCCGTCCTCGCCTTTGCCCAGGGTGCCGACGGCAAGTGGACCCCTGCGGGAGAACTCGAGGCCGGTGGCCGGACGGCCCGCTCCCAGTTCGGGCAGGCGATCGCGCTCTCCGGTGAGTACGCCTTGATCGGCGCCCCAGGCGCTGGTACTGGGGGTGAAGTGCAGGTCTTCCGTCGTGCCGGCAACGGCTGGACGTCGGCCGGAAAGCTCGCACCGGCCGGGCTCGCCGCTGGCGACCGCTTCGGTGCCGCCCTCGCCGTCGATGGCGATCTCCTCGCCGTGGGCGCCCCGGGACGCGATTCCAAGGGCGCCATCTACGTCTTCCATCGCGGCGCCGATGGCGCGTGGGTCGCCGACACCAGCGTGACCGCTCGTCGCGCGCCCACGCTGGCGCAGTTCGGCGGCTCGGTTGCCATCGATGGCAATCGGCTGGTGGGTGCCGCTCCGTCGGCGAATCAGTTCTCCGGGATGGTCGTGGTGTTCGAGCGCGACGCCAAGAGCCACCACTGGAGCGAGAAGTCGACCCTCAGCGGCTTCGAGGTCGGCGTGAACCGTTTCGGGTCATCGATCGCGATGACCGGCGACGAACTCTGGATTGGCGCACCGAACTCCGATCGCACCGGCCGCATCTACCGCATTCGCGCCGATCGCTCGGGTGCCTGGACCCAGATGACCAAGTGGTCGCCTGATTCACTGCAGCCGGGCGCGTCGTTCGGTGCCACGATGATGCTCTCGGGTTCGACCGGCATCGTCGGGATGCCTGGCGATGGTGGTGGCCTCGGCACGGTCGCGTTCCTCAGCCGGAACGCGGCGGGCAACTGGAGCGTCGCCCAGACCGTGTTCATTCCGGCCAAGGAATTCGCGAGCGTGACCGGCCCGGAAGTGCGCTGTGAGGGCGGCAAGGCCAAGGACTTCGAGTGCGGCAACACCGGCCTGCTTTCCTTCCTGCCGATCTCTGCCCTCGGTGGGCAGCGTGGCACGCATATGAACGACAACTGGGGCTGGACCGATGCGCAGTCGGGGCACGAGTACGCCCTCCTCGGCCGGACCGACGGCACCGCCTTCGTCGATGTGACCGATCCTGCCCATCCGCGCTACCTCGGCAACCTGCCGAAGACCACGGGTTCGCCGTCGTCGGCCTGGCGTGACATCAAGACCTACAAGAACCACGCCTTCATCGTCTCCGACAACGCGGCCGAGCACGGGATGCAGGTGTTCGACCTGACGCGGCTCCGCAGCGTGAAGACGCCGCAGACCTTCACGCCCGACTACACCTACGACGGCATCCACAGCGCGCACAACATCGTGATCAACGAGGAGAGCGGCTACGCCTACGCCGTCGGCTCGTCGTCCGGTGGTGAGACCTGCGGTGGCGGCCTGCATATGATCGACATCCGCGATCCGAAGCATCCGACGTTCGCGGGTTGCTTCTCCGACACCAAGACCGGGAACGCCGGCACGGGATACAGCCACGACGCCCAGTGCGTCACCTACCACGGCCCCGATGCCAAGTACAAGGGTCACGAGATCTGCATCGGCTCCAACGAGACCGCGATCTCCGTGGCCGACGTGACCGACAAGAAGAACACGGTAGCCGTCTCGCACGCCTCGTACCCCAACGTGGCCTATGCCCACCAGGGCTGGTTCACGGACGATCACAAGTACTTCTACCTTGACGACGAAGGCGACGAGTCGCAGGCCAAGGGGAAGGCGGCCGAGGGGACCCGGACGATGGTGTTCGACCTCAGCAATCTCGAGGACCCCGTCCTGATCAAGGAGTATGTGGGCACCACCAAGTCGATCGACCACAACCTCTACGTCAAGGGCAACCGGATCTACGAGGCGAACTACACCTCGGGACTGCGGATCCTCGACATCTCCGATCCGACGAATCCGCGCGAGGCGGGGTATTTCGATACCTACCCCACCGACAACTCGACCTCGTTCAGCGGGGCGTGGAGCGTCTACCCGTACTTCAAGAGCGGCACCATCATCATCACGAGCATCGGGGAAGGCGTGTTCTTTGTCCGGGATCGGACGAACGCGGTGCCGTGAGGAGTCATCGCGAGGCGCCGCAGGCGCCGAAACGATCCCGATAAAAAGAGCGGAGCCAGGATTACTGGCTCCGCTCGTTCGTTACAGGATCGCTTCGCGGCCTGCGGTCGCTCGCGATGACTGCCGTGAGACGTCTACCCAATAAACTCCACTTCCACCTTCTTCGGGATGATGCCCGCTTCGGCGGCCCGGTCGAGCAGCAGCCGGACGGCGGCGCGGCCGCGCTCGCCGTAATCCACTGTCCACTGGTTGACATACATCCCGACGAACTCGTCGGTGCGGGCATCCGAGATGCCCCGGTTGTACTGCGCGGCGTGCGCCAGCGCGTCGGCCCGGTGTTCGAGGGAGAACACGATGCTGTCGCGCAGGTCACGCGCGACCTGCTGCACGACCTCGGCTCCGAGGTCGCGACGCACCACGTTGCCGCCGAGCGGCAGCGGGAGCCCCGTTTCGGCCAGCCACCATTCGCCCATATCGGCCCAGAGATGGAGCCCGTCGTCGGCGTAGGTCAGCTGGCCCTCGTGGATGATCAGCCCCAGATCGACGTCGCCGCGGTGAACGGCGGCCTCGATCTGGTCGAACGGCACCACCACGGCTTCGAACTCCGGCTGCCAGAGCCGAAGCGAGAGGTAAGCCGTCGTGAGCAGCCCCGGGACGGCAATCCGCTTGCCGCGCGCCGCGGCGCGGACGGCCGCGCTGCCGGTGACACGATCGGCCGGTGGTGCAGACAGACTTACCAGCCGCGGGCCGTACCCGTCGCCCATCGAGGAGCCGCTCGAAAGCAGGGCATAGTCGTCGGCGATGTAGGCGTAGGCGTGAATCGACACCGCCGACACATCGAGTTCCTTCTGCCGGGCACGCTGATTCAGGGTCTCGATGTCGCAGAGTTCGTGCTCATACCGCAGCGAGCCTGTGTCGATCTTTCCCTCGGCCAGCGCGTAGAACATGAAGGCGTCGTCGGAGTCGGGGCTGTGCGCCACCTGAATGGTGGTGGTGGTCGTCACTTGGTTCCCACGGTCTTGCGATACTGATCGAGGAACGGCGCGTGATCACGATACTCCGGCCGTGGCTTTTTCATTTCGACATCGTAGTGCGAAAGGAAATCGGCGCGCGCCTTCTGGGCGGCGGCCGAGTCGCCCTTGAACTCCGCCACCATCGCGTGGAGGTAATAGCCGAACAGGTTGCCGGGTGCGGCCGCCTGAATGGAATCGGCCTGCGACGTGGCTCGCGGGAATTCTCCCACCTGGGCCCAGAGCATCCCCATATGGTAGCGGGCGTCGATGTCCCGGTCGCTGTCGGGCAGCTGCGTGAACGCGCCCTCGGCCATCGGGAAGAACTGGAACACCTGGTTGCTGTCCCGCGCCTCAATGGCGGTCTCGATCCGATCCGAGAGCCGGGTGAAGCGCTCGCGCGGCGTCATATTCGAGATGTCGGGGGCCTTGGCGGCCACATCGCCGGCTGTGGCGGCGTTCCCGGCGTTCGCCATATCGGGGCTGACAGGTTCCTGTTTGCTCCGGGCCGAATAGACCACTCCCGCGATCACGATCACGCAGAGCAGGCCGGCCAGGATCCAGGGGAGCGGGCTGCCGCTGCGCGGGGTGGCCATCATCGGCGCAGCGCCCCCTGTCGGGGCCGGGGTGCCGCACGCGTGGCAGAAGCGCGCATCCGGCGCGAGCGCGACGCCGCAGCCGGAGCAGGCAAGGCTGCCCACCCGTGTGCCACAGGTGCTGCAGAAGGTGCCGGATGCAGGGGTGCCACATCGAGGGCAGGTGGTCGGGGCGGTATTGGTCACGGAGCTCTCCCAGGTGAGCGCGTAATATAGCGGCCCTGCTGGCGCAGGCCCGCGTGCGTTGCTACCCTTGGGAGACCTCTGCACGGGCTCAAATGACCACTCCGCCGTCGGACACCATCGACCTCAGCAACGCCGACCACATGGGCGACCTCGCCCGTGGGGGAACGACGTGGTCGGTGCATCTCGAGACCCGGCAGGATGGGCCGATCATTGCCGGGCGGGTGCATTTCGTGGCCGGGGACGTCCGCCGTTCCTCCTCGTGGATCTTCCGCGAATGGAGTGTCCCGGACCTGAAGGCGCGCTTCGCGGAGTTTTCTCCCCTCGAACTCTGGCGCCTGCTGGAGTCGCTGAGCTGAAGCTGGTGCCGACGCCGGGCTGCTGCCGACCCCTCATCATCCTGCTGGCCCTGCTGCTTCCGGTTCCGGTGGTGGCGCAGGTGTCGCGCGACACGTCCCGGATCATCACGGGCATCACGATCGACCGTCACAACATCTTCGATGCCACCGAAGGGTCGTTCTTCGGCATCCGGGTGGTGAATGCCCTTCACATTCCTACGCGCACGCCCCTGATTCGCCGCGAACTGCTGTTCCGGACCGGCGATCGCTACGACCCGGCACTCGCAGCGGAAACTGCCCGCAACCTCCGGCGGCTCGGGGTCTTCAGCTCCGTGAAGGTGGACTCGGTGCGCACCGATTCCGGGCTCACGATGACGGTGTTCACTCGCGACGGGTGGAGCACGCGCCCCGATTTCCGGTTCAAGTCGACCGGTGGATCGGTGGCCTACACACTCGCGCTGATCGAAGACAACCTGCTGGGCACCCTGACGCAGACCCAGCTCCTGTACAAGAAGGACCCCGATCGCACCAGCACCATCCTGCAGTTCCGCAAGCAGCGGCTGATTGCCAACACCGTGGGGCTCAACCTGGTGTATGCCAATCGCTCCGACGGCAAGTTGCTCTCGGGAGTAATCAGCAAGCCGTACTTCACGCTCTCGACGCGCACCGGTGCCGCGCTGGAATTCGATACGCGCCGGGAACGGATCTTTCTCTTCCGCGACGGTTTCGCCGCTCCAAGCGACACCCTGCAGCGCCGCTACGTCCTCGGTCGCCTCGACTGGAGCCGGGCGCTCTCTGCGTCTCCCGCCGGGTATCTCCGGCTGGGCGGGGTGGCGCAGCTGCGTCGCGATGACTTTGCCACCCAGGCGCGCTTCGATACCAGCGGGATTCCCGGCCACTCGGTCACTGCGGCCGTGGGAGGGTACCTCGAGGCACGGCGCGCCAATTTCCTCGTGGTGCGCGGATACCAGTCGTTCGGCCGTCCGGAAGACATCGACCTGAGTTCGGTCGTCCGGCTCTCACTCCTGCTGGCCCCGAAGGGGCTGGGCTATGACGAGAACGGCATTGCGCCGGGGCTCGCGGCGCACACCGGTGCACGCCTCCCGGGAGGCTTCGTGACCGCCGACTTTCTCGCCACAGGACTCTTCACCGGAAGCGGCCTCGATTCCGGGCAGGTCCAGCTCGGGGCAACCGCCGCCCTGCTCCCCTCGCCCAGACATCAGCTGCTGTTCCACGCCGAGGGGGGGATGCTCCGCGCGCCCGTGCCGGGGAGCGAGTACGACCTCGGCCTCGGAGCGGGCCCAAGGGGGTTCCGCGAGCACGCCTTCACCGGGGATCGTCAGTTCTTCGGCACGCTGGAGTACCGCTACACCGCCTTTCAGGAGCTCGCGAAGGTCACCGGTGTCGGGCTGGCCACGTTCGTCGATTACGGCGGCGCCTGGTACCGCGGCGACCGCCGCCGAACCGGCTGGGACGCCGGGATCGGCCTTCGGCTGGGGCCTTCCCGGGCGCCCGATGACGGTGCCAGCCGGCTCGACCTGGTCCGCCGATTTGCCAATGATCGGCAGCCGGCGGGATGGGTCTTTGTAGTGGGGAAGGGGTTTGTCTTCTCGACCAGCCCGCGCGCGTCCCGCTAAGCTTCCCTCCCCCCTCGCCCGGAGCCCGCGCCGTGACCGACGACAGCGAAACAGGTACTCCCGCCCCGACCCGGCACAGACGGCGCTGGGGGCTGATCGCCATCGGGATGGTGGTCGTTCCGGTGCTGCTCTTCTCGATTTACGTCGGGATGGCGCTCGACTGGTCGTATTCCGAGGGCGATCGCTCGGGCATCGTCCAGAAGTTTTCGCGCAAGGGCTGGCTCTGCAAGACGTGGGAAGGTGAACTGGCGATGAGCACCGTGCCTGGCGTGGCTCCCACGCTCTGGAACTTCACGGTCCGTGATGCGTCGGTTGCGAAGGCCGTGTCGGCGAGTCTCGGGCGGCGCGTGGTGTTGCAGTATGCTGAGCACCGGGGGGTTCCCACGACCTGCTTCGGCGAGACTGCGTATTATGTGGACTCGGTAGTCGTGCTCTCACCACAGTGAGCGGCACGCCGCGAGTTGCAACGTTACCCTCAGACCGTGAGATGATGATCCGATGATGTCCAGGCTGCTGCTCTCCGTTGCCACCGCGGGCGCGCTCGCCACGGGGTGGTTCCACGTTGAATTGAAGTCGTCACTTCCCGAGAAGAATTCCCGGGGCGCTGCTCCGGCGAAGGTTTCGCTCACGTTCAGCGAGGAAGTGAACAGCGCCGTATCGGCGATCTCGATCCTCAAGTCCGACAGCACCGAACTTTCGAAGCTGGTGGTCAAGCCCACGAAGAATGCCGCGACGATCGAGGCCGCGATTCCGGTGCGCCTCGCCCCGGGGAGCTACCTCGTGCGCTGGCGCACGGCATCCGACGACGGGCACGCGGTGCGCGGGACCTATGCCTTCACGGTCGCTCCGTCGCAGTGAGGTCGCGGGCGCTGGTGCTCGCCGTGCTGGCCACCGTGGCGTGCAGCGGTGGCGAACGGGCACCGTTGTCTCGCAGCGGATTCATCGGCGCGGAGCTGCCGACTCCGTTGCCGAAGCCGGACTTCACCTTCACGGACTCCAAGGGGAAGCCCTACCCCCTGGTGGAGCGGACCGCGGGACAGGTCACCCTGCTGTTCTTCGGCTACACTCACTGTCCCGACGTCTGTCCGGTGCATCTCGCCAACATCGCAGCGGTGCTCGACAAGATGCCCGATGAGGTGCAGCGCAGCGTGACCGTGGTGTTCGTCACCACCGACCCCGCCCGGGATTCTCTCCCGGTGCTCGATGCCTGGGTCAAGCGCTTCAATCCGGCATTCGTCGGGCTCACCGGCTCCGATTCCATCCTCGCTGCGGCACAGGCGACGGTGAAGATGGCGCCTGCCGAGCGCGACACATTGCCGGATGGCTCTGGCGGCTATGCCGTCGGCCATTCGGCCGCGGTGATTGCCTACACGCGGGATGGTGTCGGCCGGGTGATGTACCCCTTCGGGACGCGGCAACGCGACTGGGCGCACGACCTGCCCGCCCTGGTGAATTATGGCCAGTAGCACGGGATGCGCTGATCACCATTCGGCACCTCCTCCCTGGGTCCCCTCCCTGTTCCTGCGAACGAGCGGGGCCTAGCGGATGCAGTGGTGGTGTTCCGCGACGGGACTGCCGTGGAGCTGGAGCTGGCAATGGTATCCGGGTGTGCACCTGCTCCTGCTGCTGATTGGCGCAGGCTGGTGGCTGCTCGGCCGCGCACAGGAGTGGCGTGTCCGTCCGACGCGCTGGTTCGTCATTGGCTGGATCGGATTGCTGGTGACGCTGGACTGGCCCATCGGCAAGCTCGGCGCAGGTTATCTGGCGTCGGTCCACACGCTGCAGTTTCTGGTGCTGACGCTCGTGGTCGCTCCGTCGCTGTTGCGCGGCATTCCGGTAGAGGGATGGGATCGTCTCGCTCCTGACGGGTCACGCGCGTGGAAAGTGCTCTCCTTCTTTGCGCGCGCACTCCCGGGATTGCTGGCCTACAACATCCTGGTGGTCGCGACCCACTTTCCGTCGGTGGTCGATGGTGCGATGACCAGTCAGCTCGGATCGATGGTGATCGATCTGTCGTGGCTGCTGGCCGGGATGCTGCTCTGGTGGCCCATTCTCGCGCCGGCCCGGTTTGTCCGGCTGGGGGTCTTCGGCAAGATGGCCTACCTCTTCGGCGCCACGGTGGTCCCCACCATTCCGGCGATGATGATGGTCTTCTCCGACTGGCCGCTCTACCGGCTGTATGAACTGGCGCCGAGGGTGTCGGCGCACTTCACGGCCAACCAGGACATTCAACTGGCGGGCCTGACGATGAAGCTCCTGGGTGATTTGCCGATCTGGGTCGCGACGGCCGTCATCTTCTATCGCGGGACCGCGCAGCGTCGCGGTGAGATCAACAGTTGAGGTGCGACCCGTGGACCCGATGACTGGCATCCTGCTCCTGCTCGTGATTGTCGCCCTGAAACTCGGCAGTTCACTGATCCTCCCCATTGTCGTCGCGGGGTTGCTTGCCCTGTTGCTCGCCCCTGCTGTACGCTGGCTCGTGAAGCGAAGGCTGCCCACTTCGCTGGCGGCCGGTCTGGTGATGATTGGCGTGACGGCCGTGCTGGTGATCTCCATTGCGCTCCTCGCGAATCCGGCGGCCGACTGGATCGAGCGGGCGCCCAAGTCGCTCGCCCAGGTGGAGCGCAAGATCCGCCGGCTGTCCAAGCCGCTGCAACAACTGCAGCAGACGGCCGAAAAGGTGCAGCAGGTCACGCAGAATGGCGTCGGGGGTGGCGCACCATCGGGGACCCAGGCCGTGACGGTCGCGCCGAAGGGACTGATGAGCAAACTCTCGGGCACCACGATCAGCGCAGCCGGTGCGCTGATGACGGTGATCTTCCTGGCCTACTTCCTGTTGGCGATGGGCGATCGCTTCCGCGACAAGTTTGCCGATATGCTCCCCGAGCGACACCGTCGCGAGATGGCAGCCGCGATTGTGCTGATGCAGCGACAGATGTCGCATTACCTGCTGATCAGCACGCTGATCAATGCTGCTGTGGGACTGCTCACCTGGGGAGCCCTGGAGCTGCTCCACTTTCCCAATCCGGCGCTCTGGGGTGTGATCGCCGGGGTTCTCAATTTCATCCCCTACCTCGGCGCAGTGGTCACGCTCGTGGTGATCGGACTCGCGGGTCTGGTCTCGTTCGATACCACCCACGAGCCGCTGCTCGCGATGGGGGCCTTCTTCGTGATCAACATGATCGAGAGCAACATTGCCACGCCGATGATGCTGGGACGGCGGCTCCCGCTGAATCCGGTGGCGATCTTTGTGGGACTGCTCTTCTGGGGCTGGATCTGGGGGATCACTGGCGCCGTGCTGGCCGTGCCACTCACGGTGATGATGAAGGTGGTGGCCGACCGGGTGGAGTCGCTCAAGCCGTTCGGCGAGCTGCTCGACAACTAAATCGCCCGGAAACGGGGCCCAACCGGGCGGATTGCCGCAGGGGCACGGCGGGGGTAGAATCCTCGCCACTGGCGCCGTAGCCAAGTGGTAAGGCAGAGGTCTGCAAAACCTCCATCACCGGTTCGACTCCGGTCGGCGCCTCTGGGCGGCGGGTCTCGTGAAAGCGAGGCCCGTCGTTTTTTCGGGCCCTGGGGTCAGGGCGCTGGTGGCGCGAGCGGCGCAATCCGTACCCGCACGCCATCCGACGCCTCGTCCACCAGGGTGAGCGACCACTGTTCGTCGTGCAGCAGATGGATCAGCGGCTCAGGGTAGAATGGCAACAGGACATCAAACGCGGCCGTTTCGGTGCCGATGCGCGCGAGGATGCGGAGCAGCGGTTCCGGCGGTGGCAGCAGGCGGTAGTCCTCGGCGCCATCCCGGTCGACGCCGCTCCCGCTGGCAGCACGCGCCGCGCTGGGAGGCGGGGCGCTGCGCCAGAACCAGGTGGACCAGTCCGACTCGCCAAATTCCGCCGTGTGGCAGTGGAATCCGCGCTGGTGCATCAGCCGGAGGAGCGGATCGGGACGGAAGGTGCTCCGGATGTGCAGGACGTGGCCCTGGGGCAGGGCGTCGGCGGCCGCGACGATCTGGCTGCGGGGTTCGCCGCCGCTGCGCAGCAGTTCGCGCACGTCGAGCTCGATGATGCGCGCAGGATCGAAGTCCGGCAGCGGCGTGTCGACCAGCGGGTTGACGGTGCTCATCGTGTGATGATGCCGACGGTACCGCCGTCCCGCTGTGACGGATGTCTCACATCCCACCACGACGGGCCCAATCCCGGAGCTCCGCGGGCGGTGCCACCACGAAGCGGCTCCCCTTTCTACTCCGGATCAATCCGTGCGTAGCGAGTTGCTTCAGGGCGCGTGACACCGATTCGCGCGCCGTCCCGATTTCGGTCGCGAGTTCCTCCTGGGTCCGCTCCAGCGCAAAGTGAACACCATCCGCGTGGCTGCGTCCGCTCTGATCAGCGTAGTCGGCCAGCAGCATCGCCAGTCGCGCCGCGACATCGCGGAACGCGACGGTCTCGAGCAGCTGGACCAGGTGCCTGAGGCGATGCCCCAGTGCGTGCACAACGGCCGCCGCCACCTCCGGGTCGGTCCGGAAGGCGTGCTCGAATTCGGCGCGCGGCAGGAAGGCGAGCCGACTCGGCATCGTGGTCACTGCGTGAGCAGGATAGGGGCCGCCATCGAAGAGCGGCAGCTCGGCCACTGGTCGGCCAGGGCCCTCGACAGCTACCGTCTGCTCGCGGCCCTCGGGGGAGGAACGAAAGACCCGGACGCGGCCTTCGAGCACGACATAGAGCCCCGCACAGGGGTCACCAGCGCGGAACAGCACGAAGCCCTCGCCGACGGCCCGTGGCACACAGCGGGCCGCCAGCAGCGCGATCACGCGCGCGTCGAGTTCGGCAAAGATCGGCACTTCCCGCAGGACATCCACCAGGGAACTCATCCTGCGAATGAAGCCCGCCGACGGCGTTGTGACAAGCGTCACGGTCCCGGGTGCGCGCGCCGACGACGATTGAGGCAACCCTTTCCGGAGCTGCCCTGTGCGTCCCTATGGCCCACCCCCCACCTCACCGCCCGACGAGCGACCGGCAATCTCTCAACTGGTCGATACCCCCGAAGGCCGGCATTTCACCATCACCTTCGGGCCGTGGCAGCGCCTGCCAACGCACCGCAATGCATCGCGGATCCTGATCACCGCCGTGCGGGGCTCGGGGAGTTTCTCGCTGTCCGATGGCATCGCTGTCGCGCTCAACACCGGCGAGAAGGTCCAGGTCGATCCCGATGTGTCGCACGCGGTGATGGCGGGCGAAGATGGCCTCGAGATCACGGTGCATATCATCGCTGGCTGCTGCGGAGTCTGCTGATGGAGCGCTACACCACGGGATTCCTGCGGGCCTCGCTGCTCTGGCTGGTTGCGGGCGTCTCGACCGGTGTGGCGATGGCGGTCCACCCGGCGTGGGCGGCCTACCGCACCGCACACCTCCATATGC